>CAJTJA010000036.1 GCA_910576845.1 uncultured Oscillibacter sp. | reverse complement strand
AACACGGCCTTGGTCTGAAGGAAATTCAGGCTACCATTGCCAAGATTGACCCCATCCCCGGGGCCAAGGAGTTTCTGGACGAGCTCCGCGCCACGACGCAGGTCCTCATTCTCAGCGATACTTTCGAGCAGTTCGCAAAGCCGCTGATGAAGAAGCTGGGCTGGCCCACCATCTTCTGCAATACCTTAGAGGTGGCCGGGAATGGCGAGATTACCGGATATAAGATGCGCTGCGAGAAGTCCAAGCTCACTACGGTCAAGGCCCTCCAGTCCATCGGCTATGAGACCATCGCCGCCGGAGACAGCTTTAATGACCTGGCTATGATTCAGGCCAGCAAGGCGGGCTTCCTCTTCAAGAGCACCGAGCAGATTAAGAAGGACTACCCGAATCTTCCCGCTTATGAGGAGTTTGACGATCTGCTTGCCGCTATCAAAGCGGCGCTGTGAGGCAGGCATGGACCTCGCCTTTTTCCGCGGGACTCTTTGGGAGATTTCCAAGGAGCCGCCGGTGATCCCGGCTTCTCCGGCGCTTCCTCTGTTCTGAATCTGTCTGGGGGCCGTCACGGCGGCGGCCATCCGGGAGAACCAAAAACAAGCAGGCCTCGTTTGCGCATTGCCGGAATGCGCAAACGGGGCATAAGAAGGGAGACCCGACATGAATCCAAAATTTGAAAAACTGGGCTTTTACCCCGCCGGTATCCTCCTGCCGAAAGCGGGCACGGACATGACGAAATGGGCTGTGGTGGCCTGTGACCAGTTTACCTCTCAGCCGGAGTACTGGCAGGCGGTGGAGGATACCGTCGGGAACGCCCCTTCCGCTCTCCGTTTGATTCTCCCGGAGGCGGCGCTGAACGCCCCTGATGTGGAGGAACGCATTTCAGGCGTTAACGCGGCGATGGACAGGTATCTTTCTGACGGCTTGTTCCGGGAGCTGAAGGACAGCCTCCTTTATGTTGAACGGGTCCAGTCCGATGGAAAGGTCCGTCACGGGCTTGTGGGCATGGTGGACCTGGAACAATACGACTTTACTCCCGGCTCCGGCGCTTTGATCCGGGCCACCGAAGGCACGGTTCTCTCCCGCATACCTCCCCGTGTCAAGGTGCGCAGAAATGCTCCCATTGAGCTGCCCCATGTGATGCTGCTCATTGATGATCCAGGCAAAACCGTCATCGAGCCGCTGACCCGTGCGTCCAGTGAGATGGAGCGGCTTTACAGCTTCCCGCTCCAGCAGGGGGGCGGCAGTATCACCGGCTGGAAGCTGACGGCGGCTCAGATGGAGGAGACGGCGGACGCTCTGGCCGCGCTCTGCTCTCCGGAGGAGCAGGCATGGAAATACGGCGTGAGGGACGTCCCTCCTCTGCTCTTTGCCGTGGGGGACGGGAATCACTCTCTGGCCACCGCCAAGCAGTGCTATGAGGATTTGAAAAAAGTCACCCCTGAGAGTGAGTGGGCCAACCTCCCTGCCCGGTACGCCTTGGCGGAAGTGGTGAACAACCATGACAGCGCGCTCCAGTTTGAACCTATTCACCGTGTGGTATTCGGCGTGAAGCCGGAAGAGGTGCTGAAAGCGCTGAAGGAGTATTATCCTGATGCTTATGAGGGCAGGGGCGAGGGCCATGTCATCGCTTACACCCACGCCGGCGGCAGGGGCTTTATCACCGTTCCAACCCCCCGGGTTCAGCTGGCGGTTGGGACGCTTCAGGTGTTTTTGGACAGTTATGTCAAGGACCACGGCGGCGAGGTGGATTATATCCACGGCGGCGAGGTGACAGACCGCCTGGGCAGCAAGCCGGACAGCATCGGCTTCAAGCTCCCTGCCATGGGGAAGCAGCAGCTTTTTAAGACCGTGATGGCCGACGGCGTGCTGCCCAGGAAGACATTTTCCATGGGCCACGCGGAGGACAAGCGGTATTACGTGGAGGCACGGAAAATCAGATAAATATAAAACATAATAATAAATAGAGAAAGGCCGGGGGCGTAAGCTCCCGGCCTTTTAGGTTTCCCAAAAGGGAAGAAGAGCGGCGCAACGGGAAGGAAGGGTGTGTGCGGGAAACCCAGGAGGGGTTTCCTGCACCATTAAAATCATAAGTTTTCAAAACTTCTGTGAAGTATTGAAAACTTGTTCAGGCTGGCGATAATTATTCGCCAGCCTGAAAGGCCGGGGGCGTAAGCTCCCGGCCTTTTAGGTTTCCCAAAAGGGAAGAAGAGCGGCGCAACGGGAAGGAAGGGTGTGTGCGGGAAACCCAGGAGGGGTTTCCTGCACCATTAAAATCATAAGTTTTCAAAACTTCTGTGAAGTATTGAAAACTTGTTCAGGCTGGCGATAATATTTAGAACCTGTATTCACAACCGTTGAATGCCGCCTGGACGGTCCTTTTCTTGCCATGCGGCGTCGCTTTCCCTTGTAATCCGTCAGGATTGCCGCGGAAAATCTCCTTGTTTGCCAGGAAAAATCCTCGCCCATCCGGCATCCCCCGGTTATGAATACAGGTTCTTATTCGCCAGCCTGAAAGGCCGGGAGCGTAAGCTCCCGGCCTTTTGGGACTTTGGGGTTTGGGGGCATAGGGAACGGGCCGCCGGGGGTGACGGCCTCTGCGGGGGACATTCGGTGAACGGCGGGTTCCTGTTGGCCCTGTTTACGGATGGCCCTCCCCTTCGGCGTCCCCGTCCTCCTCCAGGTTCTCCAAGGCCACCCGGACGGCCTCGACTACAAAAGCTGTAAACGTACAGTCCTTGCCCCGAATCGCTGCCTCCACCTGTTCGATGACATCTACGGGAAACCGGACGGATTTTGTGGCGGAGACTGGAACCTTCGGTATTTTAAATTTTTTCATAACACACCCCGCATTACAAACTGTATTAAAATTGTAATGCGCACTATGAATCATATAATGCACTGCAAATTGCAATAAAAATAGTTGCAATTCTTTAAGGGGTGATATATAATGGGAGTGAAGTGATAAAAATGAACGAACTGCCTAAATACTACACAACTTTGTTTAACACGGCTGCCGACGCTTTGGCGGCACTGGAGCGGCAGGACTTTGGAACAGCTAAGAGACTGCTGATCCAGGGCCAGCTCCAGGCGGAAGGGGAATACACCGCCTGCGCCGGCATGGAGGGGAAGAACCCGGAGTAAAACCGAACATCAAAAGGCGGGCAAAAGGCAAAGCTCCATAAAGAAGTTAAGGGCAAGGCAGATCACAACCGTCTGCCTTGCCCTGTTATACTGTTTAACCCACTATGACACTTTCGTGGAAAATGCCTGTGAATACAGGTTCTAAGAAGCCGGATACGATTATTCCCTATTGTTGATGTAATTCCGGAGCCGCTCCGACAGCATATTTTTCATCATATCTGAATTGCACTTCTCAATCAGTTTTCGGAAGTTCTCTGCCCCTTCAGGCACAAAAACACTTTCGATACAATGCAAAACGGTCCATTCAATTCCGGACATATGATCTGTGGGACAGCACTGGATCAGGATTTCCGCTTCTTCCCATGTGATTGGCCGGGTGATAGAATCGGCTGCGTCCTGATATTCTTCCCACAAATCCAGAATTTCGTCAGAGGGAAACCCCTCGTCTTCGGGAAATCCGGCATCTTCAAAGCCTTCCGGAGGCACTCCTAATTTTTGTATTTTCAGTACGGCTTCCTGCATAGAGTTTTCCTCCTGAAGTCAATATTTTTTCTATATCATTATAAAGCAACACCCGCCGGAAAGCAAATTCTTCTCAGCGGGTGTCAGCTTGCTTATGGCAGGTCTCCGAAGGACTCAGCCTTTCCTCATTCCTGCGCGCGGATGCTACGCGCCGTCTTCCTGCCTGTTCATATCAATGTAGGAATACAGAGTATATTTAGAGATGCCGAAGTATTTGGCCACCTTGTCACCGGACTTGGTAATCAGGAACGCACCGTTTTGGCTGAGGAATTGGATAGCCTTCACCTTGTCATCCTTGTTCATGGCGGCGGTGGGTTTGCCGACCAGGGCCACGGACTGCTGAATCAGTTCATCCAGCAGATCGTTGACATTCGTAATTTTCTCCGGCTCGACAGGAGCTGCCTCTCCGGTGGAAACCAGGTCGTGAAGGGCTTGTTCCATCAGCAGCAGGCGGGAGATGTCGTAGTTGATAGCGAGAATGGCGGAAACCTTGCCCTTCCGGTCCCGGATGTAAACAGTGGAGGATTTCAGAATTTTGCCGTCCGGCGTTTTGGTCAGATAGCAGAGGTGGTCCTTGGGCTCCGGGTCGTTGGTCCGAAGCTGTTCCATGACCACAGTGGACGCGCCGTCTCCTACCTTCCGGCCGGACACATGGCCGTTGGCAATGAAAACGATGGAACGGTCCGGGTCCCGGCTGAGATCGTGAATGGCTACCTCGCAGTTGTTGCCGAACTGGGCGGCAATGCCGGCGGCTACCTGGCGCAGTAGTTCCAGTTTGCTGTTTTCCGTGGGTTACACCTCCTTTTTGCGGTTTTTTTGGGCAAAGACACTGGTTGATGTTAGCATCATACCACGGTTCTTTGGAAAAATCAACCGCTTTTCAAAAAAATTTTTTGGTTTTCAAAAATTTTGTTTGACAACGGAAAATCTTGTGGTATGATAAGGCTGTAAGGAACAGGCGGCGGGGACGCGAGGCCGTCAAAACAAATATAAAATGGAGGTCTGCATCATGGATTTCGAGAAGATCAAATCTGCGGCGGAGGGCTATAAGGCGGAAATGTCCCGCTTCCTGCGGGATATGATCTCCCACCCCAGTGAGAGCTGTGAGGAGAAGGAAGTGGTCATGTGCATCAAGGCCGAGATGGAGAAGCTGGGCTTTGACAAGGTGGAGATCGACGGCCTGGGCAACGTCATCGGCTGGATGGGCCAGGGCGAAAAGATCATCGCCATCGACTCCCACATCGACACCGTGGGCATCGGAAACATCGACAACTGGGAAGCGGACCCCTACAAGGGCTATGAGACGGACGACATCATCTTCGGCCGGGGCGGCAGCGACCAGGAGGGCGGCATGGCCTCCGCCGTGTACGGCGCGAAAATCATGAAGGACCTGGGGCTCATCCCCGAGGGCTACAAGATCATGGTGGTGGGCTCCGTTCAGGAGGAGGACTGCGACGGCATGTGCTGGCAGTACATCGTCAACAAGTACTTCCAGGGTCCCGAGGACGCCCGGTCCAAGATCGAGTTCGTCATCTCCACCGAGCCCACCGACGGCGGCATCTACCGGGGCCACCGGGGCCGCATGGAGATCCGGGTGGACGTGAAGGGCGTGTCCTGCCACGGCTCCGCCCCCCACCGGGGCGACAACGCCATCTACAAGATGGCGGACATCCTCCAGGACGTCCGGGCCCTGAACGAAAACGGCGACGGCCCCTCCAACGCCGTCAAGGGCCTTGTGAAGATGCTGAACCCGGAGTTCAACCCCGAGCACTACGAGGACGCCCAGTTCCTGGGCCGGGGCACCTGCACCACCTCTCAGATTTTCTACACCTCCCCCAGCCGCTGCGCCGTGGCGGACAGCTGCTCCATCTCCATCGACCGGCGCATGACCGCCGGGGAGACCTGGGACTCCTGCCTGGAGGAGATCCGCCAGCTGCCCAGCGTGAAGAAATACGGGGACGACGTGAAGGTCTCCATGTACATGTACGACCGTCCCGCCTGGACCGGCACCGTCTATGAGACCGAGTGCTTCTTCCCCACCTGGATCAACAAAGCAAGCGCCGCTCATGTCCAGGCCGTTGTGGACGCCCATCACGCCCTTTGGGGCGAGGAGCGCATCGGCCACGCCGACGCGGACGAAAGCAAAGACGCCATGCACCTGCGCACCGGCCGTCCTCTTACCGACAAGTGGACATTCTCCACCAACTGCGTGTCCATCCAGGGACGGTACGGCATCCCCTGTGTGGGCTTCGGACCCGGCGCGGAGAGCCAGGCTCATGCCCCCAACGAGATCACCTGGAAGCAGGACCTGGTGACCTGCGCCGCACTGTACGCCGCCGTTCCCGGCCTCTATAAGCCCGAGAACAAGACTGCTGACGTGACCGAGTTCCGCCAGAGCCTGACGGACAACGACATCCAATAATTGTCTGTCCGGGAGGGATTTTCCGTGAAAGGATTTCGCCTCTGGATACTCTCTTCTTCCGGGCGGCATCTCTACTCGTTGTGGGGGATTTGGTTCTCCGAGGCGGCCTGCCCCAGCGAGCCTCAGTTATGACCACTACGGAGAGCTGCGGCTGATCGCTTTGCTGTTTGTGATGCACGCGGTATCCCTGACGCTGGTTTTCTCCGCCCTGAAGCGCTTGGTGAAAGAGCCGCCCTCCCCGCCCGCCCCCAAGGCCGAAGACGATCCCTATAACGACCCGAGGCTCTGACGCCTCAAATAAAATAAACAAGGAGATTTTCGATATGTCTAAGACCATCGAGCTGGCGCAGCATCTGGAAAAGCTGCACATCAACAATATGTACAAGTCCGACTTCTACTGGACCTGGGACAAGACCGACGAGGAGCTGGACGCCATCTTCACCGTGGCCGACGCCCTGCGGGACCTCCGGGAACGGAACAAGTCCACCCGCATTTTTGATTCCGGCCTTGGCATCTCCATCTTCCGGGACAACTCCACCCGGACCCGGTTCTCCTTTGCCTCCGCCTGCAATCTGCTGGGCCTGACTGTGCAGGACCTGGATGAGAAGAAATCCCAGATTGCCCACGGTGAGACCGTTCGGGAAACTGCCAACATGGTCTCCTTCATGGCGGACGTCATCGGCATTCGGGACGACATGTTTATCGGCGAGGGCCACAAGTACCAGAAGACATTTATGGACGCGGTGAAGGAAGGCTACCGGGACGGTATCCTGGAGCAGCAGCCCACCCTGGTGAACCTCCAGTGCGACGTGGACCACCCCACCCAGTGCATGGCCGACATGCTTCACATCATCCACCAGTTCGGCGGCGTGGAAAACCTCAAGGGTAAGAAAATCGCCATGACCTGGGCCTACTCTCCCTCTTACGGCAAGCCACTCTCTGTGCCCCAGGGCGTCATCGGCCTGATGACCCGCTTCGGCATGGACGTAGTCCTGGCCCATCCCGAAGGCTATGATGTGATGCCCGAGGTGGAGGAGATCGCAAAGAAGAACGCCGCTGCCACCGGCGGAAGCTACAAAAAGGTTGCGACGATGGAAGAGGCCTTCCAGGATGCGGACATCGTGTATCCCAAGAGCTGGGCTCCCTTCGCCGCCATGGAGGAGAGGACAAAGCTCTATCAGGCCGGGGATCAGAAAGGCATCGACGAGCTGGAGAAGAAGCTCCTGGCTCAGAACGCCCAGTATAAGAACTGGACCTGCTCCGAGGAGATGATGAAGCGGACCAAGAACGGCTCCGCTCTGTATCTCCACTGCCTGCCCGCCGACATCACCGGCCTCAGCTGCCCCGAGGGTGAAGTGGACAACTCCGTCTTCGACCGGTATCTTGTGCCTCTGTACAAGGAGGCCAGCTACAAGCCTTATGTCATCGCCGCCATGATTATGATGAGCAAGGTAAAGGACCCCGTGTCCGCCCTGATGGCGCTGGACGCGGCTGATAAGCGGAAGCTCTTCTAAAAGAACAAAAGGGGGGACGCCGTCCCCCCTTTCCCCGCAAGGGGAACGCCGCATCCATAAAGCGGCGAAGCCGCCAACGGTGGTGCGGCAGATTTTTGCACACCGGTGACGCCGCGTCCCTGGTGTGCGCCCAAGGCGCGTGAATTAAAGGATTTTTATGGTGCCTCTGCGGCTGCTCCGCAAGGAGGGGCGCCGCCCTGCCACCGCAAAAATGATTCAAATTTCTTTTCCGCCGAAGGCGGAGAAATCAAAGACCGCGGCCCCTGGGTCCTTTGACAGAATAATCCGGCTGGATGTGTCCATACTGTCAGTATCAATTTTCGTTTTGAAAGAGGTAAATGCCATGTCTGAGCGTATCGTCATCGCCCTGGGCGGCAATGCCCTGGGCAATAACCTCCCCGAGCAGATGATCGCCGTGAAGCAGACCGCCAAAGCCATTGCGGACCTGATCGAACAGGGCCACCAGGTGGTCATCGCCCACGGAAACGGCCCCCAGGTGGGCATGATCCAAAACGCCATGACCGAGCTCACCCGCTCGGACCCGGAGAAGTATATCCCCTGTCCTCTGTCTGTCTGCGTCGCCATGAGTCAGGGCTACATTGGCTACGATCTGCAAAACGGCCTTCGGGAAGAGCTGCTGGACCGGGGAATTCATAAGGGCGTGGCTACTGTCTTAACCCAGGTGGAGGTGGACCCCAACGACCCGGCATTTGAGAACCCTACCAAGCCCATCGGCGCTTTCATGACCAAAGAAGAGGCTGACATCCTGGTCAAAGAGCGGGATTACAAGGTGGTGGAGGATGCCGGACGGGGATACCGCCGGGTAGTGGCCTCTCCGAAGCCCATATCCATCGTGGAGATACAGTCTATTCAGGACATGGTGGAGGCTGGCTTGGTGGTGGTAGCCTGCGGCGGCGGCGGCATCCCGGTCTTCAAGACCGAGGGCCATCACCTCAAGGGCGCGGCGGCGGTCATTGACAAGGACTTCGCCAGCGAAAAGCTGGCGGAGCAGCTGGATGCGGACACGCTGATTATCCTCACTGCGGTGGAAAAGGTGGCGGTGAATTTTGGCAGGCCCGACGTGAAGTGGCTGGACTCCCTCACTCCCGCCGAGGCACGCCGCTATATGGACGAAGGGCATTTTGCCCCGGGCTCCATGTTGCCCAAGGTGCAGGCGGCGGTGAAGTTCGCCGAGTCCCGCCCGGGCCGCCGGGCTCTGATTACCCTGCTGGAAAAGGCGGGGGCCGGCGTGGCCGGGGAGACCGGAACCACGATTACCGCATAAAGGCCGTAAAGCAAATAAGAAGGACCAGCGCCCGCCGGAGACTGGCGGGCGCTTTTGCGTCAATAGAATTCCTTGATATAGTTCAGCACGTCCTCCCGGCGGCCCTGGAAGGGGCCGGGAGTCTCCATTTTCAGAGATACCAAGGCTGTGCAGTACAATAGAGCTTCCTCAATGCCTGCCCGCTGGCGCTCCGTGATATACCCGGCGAAGGTGGTGTCCCCCCGGCCGGTGCGGCCGGAGAGGTTCCGGGCCTTGATGGGGCAGGTATAGACGGTTTCGCCGTCATAGGCCAGGACCTCGGTATTATGAGTGATCAGGACTTCTCCGGCTCCCCATTGGTGGAGGAGCTTCGCCGCCTCCGCCCGATCCGTGAGGCCGGTGAGGATTTCTGCCTCGGCGGCGTCGGTCTTCAAATAATCAATACAGGGGAGATATTCCTTTTTCTCCGCCCAGTCGTGGAAAGCCATGGTTTTGTCGGACTCCACATGGCGCAGGAGGCACTGCACATCCACGGCGACATTGCCGTGCTTAGCGGCCTCCGCGAAGAGGGGACCGTTGAAATCACCGTAGACCAAACCGGCGAAGTGGTAAATCTTCGCCTCAATGTCCGGCAGCTCATCAAACCGGAAGGGGTCACAGACACCCATGGAGGTGCAGGAACGTTTCTCCTTGTCGGCGGTAAAATACTGGTTGCGGATGGAGCAGGTTGCGGCGGAGGGTTTCCAGTATAGGTCCGCTCCAGATCCGGCGAAGCGGGCCTCCACATCGGCGTCGGCGGGGTTCAGTTTGGTAAAGAGAGCGGTGCGGTTCCCACTTTTAGCGGCGGCAAAGCCGGAAGCCACTACGGCTCCCCCCACCTCCTTGCGCTCATTGCCCTGGTAGTCAATGTTGTGATCCAGAGATACTGGCCCGATGACCAATACGTCGTATTGCCTTTTCATAAGTGTCTCCATTCTGCCGTAAACGGCTTTTTCCCCTCAGCACAGACGAAGATCGCCGCCCGCCGTGCGCGGGGGCAAATGAGGGAACGATTCTGCCGCTATTATAAACCTGATTTTGGAAATAAGCAAGCCGGGAGAGAAGAAAATGAGCGGCAGTTGTTTAAAAAAGGACGGTGACAGCTGGTGGAAAAGTGAGGAGATAATTCCGTCATTTTTTACGAGAAATTATAAAAATATCAGAATGTTTTTCGTTGGATCATCCGGAAAAGGTGCGGCAATTCATTTTTTTGTTGCGCTTTTCGGAATAAATATGTATAATAGCAAAATAAGACAGGCAGAGGCGCATTCCCGGGAGGGAATACGCTGGCGCCGGATACTCGCTGGCCGCTTGAAAGCGGCGGAGGTTTCCTATGTTGATGGCCAACGCTCTGAACAGCATTCTGGGCTTGTACATTATTCTGGTTCTGGTACTGGTAGTTTTGGTGCCGAAACAGAATAGTGCGTTTGGTCATGCGCGAAACAAGGGCTCGGCAAGCGGTTTTCTCCACACAGCGGCGTGAAACCGGCGGCCCCAAAATCCGGAACTCTTGCAAGTCCGTGACCCGACCGGGGACACGGGCTTTTTACTTTTTAATGACTTGATTTTTCTCAGAAGAGCGTATGATAACGACGGCGAAAGGAGCTTTGGAAGCATGGAAATGACAGGCGCACAGATTTTAATGGAAGGACTTGCCCGGGAGGGTGTGGAGCATGTCTTCGGCTATGCCGGCGCTACCATCTGCCCCATTGCCGACGCGCTGCGGGAAGACCCGAACTTGGATTATACCTTGGTTCGAACGGAGCAGAACGCTGGGCACATGGCCTCCGGCTACGCCCGGGTGACTGGAAAAACAGGAGTGTGTATTGTTACCTCCGGTCCGGGCGCGACGAATCTGATTACCGGCGTGGCAACCGCTTACATGGATTCCATCCCCATGGTGGCCATTACGGGACAGGTGCCTTCCAACTTGATTGGGCGGGATATCTTTCAGGAGGTGGACATTACCGGAGCGGTGACCCCCTTTACAAAGCACTGCTACCTGGTGAAGGATGCTGCCCAGCTGCCGGTCGTGCTGAAGGAAGCCTTTCATATTGCTTCAACAGGCCGGCCAGGCCCGGTGCTGATTGACATTCCCATTGATGTGCAGGAACAGCTGGTGCACGATGTGATTTTCCCGGAAGAAATTCGCATCCGGGGCTATAATCCCAGCGTCCGTGGCAACGATAAGCAGATCGCCAACGTGGCCGCCGCCATCGGTATGGCGAAAAGACCCGTGATCTGCGCCGGGGGCGGCGTGTTCCTGGCCCATGCGGAGGCGGAACTCCGAGCTTTTGCCGAGTCCACGGGCATCCCGGTGGTGACCACTATGATGGGCCTGAGTCTCCTGCCCACAGAGCACCCGCTGAACATGGGCATGATCGGAGCCCACGGAAACACCACCGCCAACAAGGCCCTGGTGAAGTCGGACCTCCTCATTATGATTGGTACCCGGGTGGCGGACCGGGCCATCGTCTCCCCGGACGAGATTCAAAAGCGCATGGCAAACATCCACATTGACGTGGACCCCGCGGAGATTGGGAAGAATATGCAGTCTGCTCTGCCTCTGGTAGGGAATGCGAAGGTAATTCTCCGGCAGCTGATGGAGCGGGGAGCCAAAGCGGACTGCGGCGAGTGGCGGGAGACGCTTCAGGAGCTTCGCCGGACGAATTTGGGCCGGGGATACCCCACGAAGGAGGGATACGTCTTTCCGGGCCGCCTCCTGCGGCTTTTGGGAGAGCGTTTAAAGGAGGACGCCGCCGTCTGCGTGGACGTGGGGCAGAATCAGATATGGGCCTGCAAGCACCTGCGCCTCCGAGGGGTCCGGTTTTTAACCAGCGGGGGCTTGGGAACCATGGGTTACGCGATTCCCTGCGCCGTCGGTGTGAAGACCGCCCAGCCTGGCCGCCAGGTGGTGGCCGTCTGCGGAGACGGGTCCTTCCAGATGTCCATGAACGAGCTGGCCGCCGTGAAGGCCGGGGGCTTTGATCTGAAAATCGTCCTCTTCCGCAACGGTGTTCTGGGGCTGGTGAACCAGATTCAGGGCAAGGAGCCCTATCACGGTCCCTTTGGTGTGCGGCTGGATGGGGATCCGGACTTTGCCGCCATCGCCGGGGCTTACGGCATCCCCAGCATGACCCTCCGGGACGAGGGAAAGGTAGAGGAAACCCTGGACGGGTTTCTGGCGGCGAAGGGACCCTGCCTCCTGATTGCGGAGGTAAGCCCTGAGTGGAAAACCACAGACTGAAGGGGAGGAGCAGAGGATGAAACAGACGATTTCCGTTTTGGTGGAGAACCGGGCGGGCGTTTTGAACCGGGTGGCCAGCCTCTTTTCCCGCCGGGCTTTTAACATCGACTCCCTGGCAGTGGGTGTGACGGACGACCCGTCCCTCTCTCGCATGACCATTATTGTGGACAATGGGAACAATGTGGTGGAGCAGGTGGAAAAGCAGCTGAACAAGCTGGTGGAGGTCATTAAAGTCCGAACCCTGGACGAGGGGAACATGATCGGACGGGAACTGATGATTATAAAAGTCAGCGCCAACAAAAACAACCGGGAACACATTATGACGATCTGCAATATCTGCGGAGCCAAGGCGGCGGACATCTCGCCTACTTCCATGACCCTGGAGATATCCGATACCCCGGACCGGGTGGATGTGTTCGAGGATATGATGCGGCCCTTCAACATCCTGGAGGTGGCCCGGACGGGCGTCATCGCCCTGCAAAAGGGCGGCGGAAAAATTTAACGAAAAATATGGAGAAACGGCATTATGGATAAAGCGCAGAAAAAAGCCCTGGCGGAGGAGTGGAAGAACCGCCGCCCGGAAATGGGCGTGATTTCCCTTCGGTGCAAAGAGACCGGAGAGACCTTCTTGGGAACTGCCAAGGACACGAAGGCCGGATTCAACAGCATCCGGGCCAAGCTTTCCGGCGGCCTGCATCCTAACAAACGGCTCCAGGAATTGTGGAGCCGGCATGGAGAGGAGGGGTTCGAGCTGTCCGTTGCCGCTGTGCTGGACTACGAGGACCCGCTGGAGGACCACACGGAAGAGCTGGAGACCCTGCGGGATTTGTGCCTGGCGGAGAACCCTCAGGCGGTTAAAATCTGGAAATGAGAAATGCCGCCGCTTTTGAACTGACGGCGGGACCGTATTGGGAGGCGGTTTTATGGGTTGCATGGGAGGACTCCGGGCGGTTACAGGGAAGGAGCTGGGCCGGCTGCGGGCCCTGCCCCGGGAGGCTCGGAACATTGATTACCTGGACAGAGAGCTGGTTCAGGAGGATGCCTATGATATGGATAAGTCGTGGGACGCGATCCATCGTGCCCTGACCGGCGGGAAACTGGAATACGGGAATACTCCGGCGCCGGGCTGCTGGGCCGTTCTGGGGGGCGAGGTGCTCCGGGGCGGCCGGGAGGGGGAGGAGGATTACATCGTCGTCTGCAAGTCCCCCAAGCAGGTCCGGCAGGTGGACCAATTTCTCCGGCGGCTGACGGAGGACGCGTTCCGGGAGCTCTATTTTGCCATTGATCCTGCGGACTACGGCTTTGAGCTGAACGAGGACGATTTTGATTACAGCTGGGAAAACCTGGCGGATTCCTGCCCCTTCTGGCACCGCGCGGCGGAGAAGGGACTTTGGGTCCTGTTCGACGTGGACCAATGATTGGAAGAGAAAGAGGAGGCCATATGAAAAGGATCAGAGCGACTGCTGCCATTATGGAGTGTTTGCTGGAGCAGGAGGTGGATACGGTTTTCGGCTACCCCGGCGGGACTATCCTGAATGTCTATGATGAGCTGTACCGTTACAAGGATAAGATTCACCATGTGCTCACCGCCCACGAGCAGGGGGCGGCCCACGCGGCGGACGGCTACGCCCGCTCCACCGGGAAGGTGGGGGTGTGCTTCGCCACCTCCGGTCCCGGGGCCACAAATCTGACCACCGGCATTGCCACGGCGTACCTGGATTCTTCTCCGGTGGTGTTTATCACGTGCAATGTCACGGAGGCCACCTTGGGCAAGGACGCCTTCCAGGAAGTGGATATTACCGGCATCGCCATGCCGATTACGAAGGCGACGTTCCTGGTCCGGGATCCGGCGACGATTCCCGCCGTCATGCGGCAGGCCTTCGCCGTGGCGGCCAGCGGGCGGCCGGGGCCGGTGCTCATCGACTTTTTGAAAGATGTGACGTTTCCCGGCGTGGAGATTGAATACGAGTTTGTGCCTTGGCGGGAGAACCGGAGCTGTGCCGGAATGCGGGAACTGAACCGGGACCACGAGCTGAAAAAGCCCACTCCCAACCGGGAGGATGTGGATATTCTTCTGGATATGATTGCGGAGGCGGAACGGCCCTTTGTCATCTGCGGAGGCGGTGTGGTGCTGGGCCGGGCAGACAGGGAGTTCAAGACGTTTGCCGAAAAGTTGGATGCCCCGGTGGCTATCAGCCTTATGGGCGGCGGCGGCTTCTCCGGAAGCCACCCCCTCACCACGGGCATGATCGGCATGCACGGCTCTAAAGCATCCAACACCGCTTGTGACGAGTGCGATCTGCTCATTGCCGTGGGCTGCCGCTTCTCCGACCGGGTGGCTTTGAACCCGGCTACCTTTGCCAAGCAGGCGAAGATTGTCCAGATCGATATTGACCGCGCAGAGATCGACAAGAATGTGCTGACGGACCACCACATCATCGGTTCTGCCCGGCGGGTGCTGGCGATGCTGAACGAGAAGCTGCCCCAGTATGATCACAGCGCCTGGAAGGCCCATATTCTGCCTCTCCGGGCTCCATCCGTAGCGGAGGCCAGCGACCACCTGACACCCCAGCAGGTGCTGGAGACCATGCGGGTCCAGATGCCGCCGGATGCCATTGTGGCAACAGATGTGGGCCAGCACCAGATGTGGGCTATTAAGTACCTCCACTTCCAGTATCCGGGCCAGATGCTCACCAGCGGCGGCTTTGGTACCATGGGTTTCGGATTGGGGGCTGCCATCGGAGCGCAGACCGCCCACCCGGATAAACGGGTTTTCCATATCACCGGAGACGGATGCTTCCGTATGAACTGCCACGAGCTGGCGACAGTGGGATACTATAAGCTGCCCATCATCACGGTGGTCTTTAACAACGGTACGCTGGGCATGGTCCGGCAGTGGCAGAGCCTGATTTATGGCAAGCGCTATTCCGAGACCACCCTGGACCGGGGACCGGACTTCGTGAAGCTGGCAGAGGCGTACGGCATCCGGGGATTCCGGGTGGAAACGGCGGAGGATATGGAGAGGGCCCTGGCTCAGGTACTGGAAAGCTGGGAGCCCGCCGTACTGGACTGCCGGCTGAACATCGACGAAATGGTTCGGCCCATGGTGGCTTCCGGGTCCGAAATTACGGATTTCCTGCTGAGTGAAGGAGGAGAGTCATGAGAAAGCAATGGGATACGGAAAAGAAACTTTATACCCTCTGCATTCTGACGGAGGACACCCCCGGCATTCTCAGCCAGGTGGCCCGTCTGTTTTCCAGGAAGGGCTATAACATCGAGTCCATTGTTTCAGGCGCCACGGACCGCCCCCATACCGCCCGCATTTCAATTGAACTGCTGGCGGATGAGCTGGTGGTGAACCAGCTGGCCACTCAGTGCCGGAGACTCCTGGGCGTTCAGGCGGTGAAGATTTTTGATGAGGAGACCTGCATTCGCCGGGAAATTGCCCTCATTAAAGTCCGGGCGTCGGACCATGGAACCCGGGATGAGATTATTCAGATGGCCAATATTTTTCGGGGCCACATCATCGACGTGGACAAGGAGTCTCTGACCGTGTGGGTCTTCGGTTCCCAGAGCAAGAACGCGGCGCTGATCCAGATGCTGGAGGATTTCGGCATTCTAGAGATCGCAAAAACCGGTACTATCGCCATCGAGAGAGGGCGTAGCACGATATATGACGAGAGCAAACTGAAGGAGGAATATGAATATGGCAAAAATGTATTATGAGAAGGACTGCGACCTGGGCAAGCTGGACGGGAAGAAAATCGGCATCATTGGCTATGGCTCTCAGGGCCATGCCCATGCCCTGAACCTGAAGGAGTCCGGCTGCGATGTGTGCGTGGGACTGCGCCAGGGCTCCAAAAACTGGGCTGCTGCCGAGAAGGCGGGCTTGATGGTCCAGACGGTGGCGGACACTGCCAAATGGGCCGATATCGTCATGATTCTTATCAATGACGAGGTTCAGGCGGATGTGTACAAGAGAGATATTGCCCCGAACTTGGAAGCGGGAAATATGCTGATGTTCGCTCATGGTTTCAACATTCACTTCAAGCAGATTGTTCCGCCGGCAGGCGTGGATGTGAGCATGATTGCCCCCAAGGGTCCGGGCCACACCGTCCGTTCTACCTATGTCAATGGAAAAGGCGTACCCTGCCTGGTTGCTGTGGAGCAGGACGCCACAGGCAAGGCCCTGGATCTGGCGCTGGCCTATGCTGCCGGTATCGGCGGAGCCCGGGGCGGCGTGATGGAGACGACATTCCAGGACGAGACGGAGACCGATCTCTTCGGTGAGCAGGCCGTCCTCTGCGGCGGTGTGGTGGAGCTGATGAAGCTGGGCTTCGAGACCTTGGTGGAAGCGGGCTACGCCCCGGAAAACGCCTATTTTGAGTGCATTCACGAGATGAAGCTGATTATTGACCTCATCAACAAGGGCGGCGTTGCCATGATGAACTACTCCATCTCCGACACGGCGGAATACGGCGAGTATGTCTCCGGGCCCCGGATTCTCCCCTATGAGGAGACCAAGAAGAACATGAAGGCGGTTCTCACGGATATTCAGGACGGAGTGTTCGCCGGAAAGTGGATTGCCGAGAACAAAAACGGCCGGACGTTCTTCAACGCCAAGCGCCGCCAGCTGGCCCAGCACCAGATGGAGACCGTGGGCGCGGAGCTGCGGCGCAATATGCTCTGGGGGGATGATACAGACCCCGATACGGCATCCAACTAATACTGCACCCAGGCCGAACGAAGCGGGCCGCGGGCGGAGAGAAGAAGCAAGGGAGCGCGGGATGCCTGTCAGGGCGTTTTGCGTGGAGCGGACTTTGCTTCATCGGGGGCGGCAATACAGACATGGATACTGTGTCCGGCTGGGCCGGGAGAAATTTTTCTCTGCCGCGCCCCCACTTGGCGGTGAGGACTCCGTCCGTTCCATTCCTTCCTCCTCTTCCCTCCGCAAGCGCTTTGCCGGTCTGCGGAGGGGATGGGGGCGGTTTGCCTGATACCGCCGGTTTCGGCGGTATTTTTTTAAATTTGAAGAAGGGACTGACAGCATGAACCGAATTCTTCCTCACCTCACCCTTTACAGCGATTTGGGCGAGGACAGCATCCTGGTCCACTTAGCGGAAATCATCCGGGACTGCAAAAACGGCGGGGCCAAGGAGTCCCTGCTCCAGAGAACCCACTGGGAGGTCAAGCGCATCCTGGACATCTCCACGGCCTGCGGCTTCGATGAGAACCTATGGCAGTGCTATTTGACATGGGTCCTTATGACAAATGACAACTCCTTCACCCGGACCTGTGAGCGGGCGGGGGCCACAGAGGGCGGAAGCGTAAACCGTTTCGCGGAAAACGACTTTGCCGTCTTTTATCAACTGTTTCACTATGATTTTTCCATTTTGGAGCAGTACCTGCTTACAGACTGTTTTTCCATCCTGACCAGCTACCAGGCCATTCCCAAGCGGGAACGGACATATAACCGGGACGTCAGCACTCAGGTGCGGACGCTGCGAAAAAACTTGTCGGAGGCAAAGGACGGGCATGAAATGTTCTGCCTTGTGACAGACTATTACAAGCAGTACGGCTACGGTGTTTTCGCTATGAACCGGGCATTCCGCGTCCGGCGGGAAGAAGCGGAGCTGGAATTTCTGCCTATCAGCAATGTGGATGGCGTGCGGCTGGAGGATTTGCTTGGCTATGAGCGGCAGAAGGGGGAGCTCCGCCGGAATACCGAGGCGTTCCTCGCCGGGAAGCATGCCAACAATGTCCTCCTCTACGGTGACGCGGGAACCGGCAAGTCTACCAGCGTCAAGGCCCTCATCAACGAATATTATGACCGCGGGCTTCGGATGATCGAGATTTACAAACACCAGTTTGGGGAACTGTCCCATATTCTGGGAGAGATCAAAAACCGGAATTACCGTTTCGTTATTTTCATCGATGACCTCTCCTTTGAGGAGAATGAGGTGGAATACAAGTTCCTCAAGGCTGTTATTGAAGGCGGTGTGGAGACCAGGCCGGAGAATGTGCTGATTTACGCCACGTCCAACCGCCGTCATTTGATCCGCGAGACATGGAACGACCGGCAGGATATGGAACACCATGGGGATATCCACCGTTCCGATACCATGGAGGAGAAGCTGTCCCTGGCGGCTCGGTTCGGCGTAACCATCAATTACAATGCCCCCACTCCCAAGGAGTTCCAGGCCATGGTAAAGGCCCTGGCGGCGCGGCAGGGGATTTCGATGGATGAGCGGGAGCTGATGGTGAAGGCCAACGCCTGGGAAGTCCGGCATGGGGGATTTTCCGGCAGGACGGCCCAGCAGTTTGTCCACTATTTGGAGGGCCTGGAGGAATGAAGGTATTGGTCAGCGCCTGCCTTCTGGGAGAGAACTGCAAATACAGCGGCGGAAATAATTTGGATTTACGGGTGGTGGAATGGCTTCAACGGGAGGGCCATGAGGCCGTTCCTGTCTGCCCGGAGGTCCTGGGCGGACTGCCTGTTCCCCGTATGCCGGCGGAGATTGTGGATGGTGTGGTGACGGCAAAGGACGGCAGGAATGTTGACGGGGAATTTCGCCGGGGAGCGAAACTGGCTTTGGAACGGGCCGGAAGCGAGGGAGCAAGGCTTGCCGTTCTCCAGCCTCGGAGTCCCAGCTGCGGCGTGAAGCAGATTTACGATGGTACTTTTACAGGAAGAAGGATGGACGGCCAGGGCATTTTTGCCCGGCTGCTGATAGAGAGCGGCCTTCAGGTGCTGGAACCGGGAGACCTGCGGTAAAAGCTGGAAAAAGGGATTGCGGACCGGAATACGTACATGGTATAATCATTTGTAAAATTTTCCGCTGCTGGAGCGGGAGCAACTTTGTGTTAAGGAGCGGCGAGTGATGATGGACAACCAATGGCTTCAGGCATACCGGAAGGAGATTGGGGAGTTCTCAAAGAAAATTGGCGAGTTTCAGCAAGGAAAGATTGAGAAGAAAGATTATAAGGGCTGTTCCGGCGCCATGGGCAGCTATGCCCAGCGGGACCCGGAGAAGCATATGCTGCGCCTGCGGCTGCCCGCCGGACGGCTGACAAAGGAGAGACTGAAATTTCTGGCGGATACCGTGGAGAAATACCAGATCCGGCGGCTTAAGCTGACCACCTGCGAGACGGTGCAGCTCCATGATCTCCCGGCGGAGCAGGTGCCTGACATTATGGGGGAAGCCATTTCCTGCGGCATCCTCTGCCGGGGCGGCGGCGGGGACAATCCCCGGAACGTCATGTGCAGTCCTCTCTCCGGTGTACAGGAGGGAGAGGCTTTTGACCCGTCTCCCTGGGCGGAGGCGGTGACGGACTACCTCCTCTCTGTCTGCCGGGATATCCATATGCCCCGGAAACTGAAAATTGCCTTCTCCAACGGCGTGGACGACTCCGTTCACAGCGCCTTTCGGGATATGGGCTTTCAGGCCCAGCCGGACGGGACATTCTCCCTTCGCATCGCCGGAGGGCTGGGAGCTACGGGCCATCGCATGGGCGTGCTGGTGGACGCGGCTGTCAATCCTGGGGAGGTCCTCTATTACGTCAAGGCCATGGTGGACACCTTTTGCCAGCACGGAAACTACGAGAACCGGGCCAGGGCCCGGACCCGCTTCCTGCAGGATACCTTGGGTCCCGAGGGACTCCGGGAGGCGTTCTTGAAAAATCTGGAGACCGCCAAGGCGGCAGGCGGGCTGGATGTAAACCGGACGGAGGCCCTTGCGGATGTCTGCGGAGGCGGCAGGGTGGACCACCCCCGGGCCATCCCTCAGAAGCAGCCAGGGATGTATGCGGTAAAATATCACCCCATCGGCGGTGTGCTGCCGCCGGAGAAGCCCGCTCAGCTGTATGCCGCGTTGAAAGACGTCTGCAATGGGGAGTGCCGGGTGGGACCGGATGAGACACTGTATATCATCAATCTCCCCGCCGCCGGGGCGGAAACTGTTTTGTCCATTACGGAGGACGGGGCAAACACGGAGTTCGAATACAGCGTGGCCTGCATTGGGGCCACAGTCTGCCAGCAGGGCGTCCGGGACAGCCAGGGGCTGCTCCAGGCCGCCGTTAAGGCGGCGCGGGAGGCCGGGGTTCCCGATGGGGCTCTTCCGAAAATCTGTGTCTCCGGCTGTCCCTCCAGCTGCGCCGCCCATCAGGCGGGCGCTATCGGCTTCCAGGGAGGTGTCCGGCTGGAGGGCAAGAAACCCCAGCCTGCTTTCCGGATGTTTCTGGGGGGAAGCGATGCTCTGGGCGCCGCCCGCTTTGGAGAGGCCGGGGCGGTGATTTTGGAAAAGGACATTCCCACCCTGCTGGTAGAGCTGGGCCAGGCTGCGGCGGCAGCGGGACAGGCCTGGACCCAGTGGAGCGAATCCCATCGGGAGGATATGGAGGCCATTGTGACGAAGTATGTATGAGCGCCCCTTTTCCGAAAAATATGGGAGTTCTCAGCGGCTTTGTATACGCGGAGGGCAACCATGTCTCGCCGCTGGGCAGCTTCCCGCTTTTCAGAAACCTTCTGACGATGGGCCGGACTGGGCGGCGGCAGCGAAAATTTACCGCGCTGAAACATGACTTTTGACAGAAGAGGAGGCGGCCCTTCGGGCCGCCTCCGAAACCACATATCCCATGCCGCTGGAAACGGCTGCAGGGCAAAGAACAGTGAGGCAGTGTGCCGGGAGAGATGCCGGCGGACATGGGCTGTGTAAATATTGCTGGCAGCGGTTCTTAAATCCGGAGGGCATAATAACCGGGGACATGGACTATCTCTTGTTCTTCAGGGTGCGAATGCCTCGGCTGTCCGGACATCTTTGAATGCGTCCTTGCTGCCCAATTCTGCTTGGAGCGGGCTTCGAGCGGTAAAGGAAGGCTGGTTTTTTACTTTGGACCGCCGGTTTTATAATTTGAAGCCCAGCGTATGATGGGGAGAAGCGTATGAAAGACTTGCAGACATCTTTTATCCGAACGGAATCTGCCCTTCTGGTCCTGCTGCTGCTGACAGTCCTGGCTGCTTTGGGGAGCCTGTGCCTGGGAGCTGTTTCGATCTCTCCCGGCGAGGTGGCTGGCGCCCTGCTTGGCCGGGGAGATGGCCCATCGGCGCAGATTGTGTTCTATGCCCGTCTGCCCCGGACCTGCGGCTGTCTTCTGGCCGGGGCGGGACTGGCGGTATCGGGGACTGTCATCCAGAGCGTGTTGGAAAATCCCCTGGCGGCTCCGAATGTCATCGGCGTCAATGCCGGGGCGGGGCTGCTGACTGCCGTTTGCGCTGCGCTGTGGCCTGCGAGCCCGTCTGCGGCTCCCTTCGCGGCTTTTTTGGGAGCGCTGGGAGGAGTGCTGCTGGTACTGTTTGTTTCGGAGCGGACAGGGGCCTCCAGGATGACATTGGTGCTGGCGGGAGTGTCCGTATCCGGCATGTTCGGCGCCGGTATTGACGCCATACTTACCTTTTACCCGGATGCGCTCAACGGCTATACGGATTTCCGGGTAGGGGGGATGGCAAATCTCTCCATGGCCCGGATTATCCCGGCTTTCTGGGTCGCTTTTCCCGCTTTTCTGCTGGTGCTGTCTTTGTCGGGAGAACTGGACATACTGCTCTTGGGCGGAGAAACCGCCCGGAGCCTGGGTCTTCGGGCAAGGCCTCTGCGGCTGGTTTTGCTGACGCTGGCGGCGGCTCTTGCGGGAGCTGCCGTGAGCTTTGCGGGACTGCTGGGGTTTGTTGGGCTCATAGCCCCTCATATTATGCGCCGTTTGGTAGGGGAGGACAGCTCTGCCCGTCTGCTTTTAGCCGCCGCTATGGGGGGAGCGGCGCTGCTGACACTGTGCGATATTCTGGCCAGGACGCTGTTTGCCCCTTATGAACTGCCGGTGGGAGTGGTGCTGTCATTGCTGGGCGGGCCGTTTTTCCTCTGGCTGCTGCTTCGGCAGAGACGGAGAAGGGGGATGGGCCGTGCTTGAGCTGAAGAATGTTTCGGCGGGTTATCCGGGCCGGACCGTGCTGAGGAACGTAAGCCTGGACGCCTGCCCAGGGCGGGTCCTGGCTCTCCTGGGGCCCAACGGCTGCGGAAAGAGTACGCTGATTCGCACCGCTGCCGGGCTTCAGCCTGCACTGAGCGGGGAAATTCTGCTGGATGGAAAGCCCTTGAGGGATTACAGCTCCCGGCAGGCCGCTCAGAGGATTGCCTATCTGCCTCAGTCCCGGGCTGTTCCCGGCATTACGGCAAGGCGGATGGTTCTCCATGGCCGCTTTCCGTATCTTTCCTACCCTCGCCGCTATCGGCAGGAGGATTATGCCGCCGTTGACCAAGCCCTTTTCCAAGCAGACGCTGCGGAGCTGGCGGACTGCCTTTTGCCGGAACTGTCGGGAGGACAGAGGCAGAAAGTATATCTTGCCATGGCTCTGGCCCAGGAGACAGAAACGATTTTGATGGATGAGCCAACGACATATCTGGATGTCCGGCATCAGATGGAGACGCTGAGGTTGAGCCGCCGCCTTGCCGCAGAGGGCAGAGCAGTGGTGCTGGTGCTTCACGACATCTGCCTGGCTCTGGAAATGGCGGATGAGATTGCTGTGCTGGGGGAGGGCCGCCTGCTGGCTTTGGGCGGGCCGGAGGACATCTATCGGAGCAAGGTTTTGGAGCGGGTTATGAGGGTCTGCCTGAGCCGGGCTGCCAGCCCTCGGGGCTGGCGCTATTTCTGTGAACTGCCGGAGGAGGGGTGAGGATGTCGCATTTTCCGTTTTTTATGGACATAAAGGACTGGGAAGGCCTGATTGCAGGCGGTGGAACTGAGGACCTGCGCGGAAGATTTGGGCGCTCCTGCCCTACAGACCCCGGCTGACCGAAGCCCGCGCCGGAGACTCTGCCGGAAATCGAGATCATGGAGGACTCTGCCGGGCCTTTGATCCTGCCATGCTGGAGGGGAAACGCTTCGCAATTGCCGCTGTGGACGACCGGGAGGTGAACCGGGCTGTGGCGGGCCTCTGCTGGGAGCGGGGCGTCCTGGTCAACACGGTGGATGATAAGGGGTGTTGTACCTTAAAGATGATTTTCGAGAGCTGTTCTGGGGGACCAGCGGAATCATGGCTCGTCGCTGGGGAACACATCTATCGGAGGGGCTATTCCTTCTGAACGGAAGGGCCGGAAGTAATAGGTGCCATGTTTTGCGGCTGCCGTTGTTTATGGCGGCGGGCAAAACGGCTGAAATCCAATTTTATTATTTCCAAATTTTAAATTCGGAAATAATATTCCGGACATCTCATCACTCCGGCAGAGGCCGTAGAACGGTACAAAGAGGCGTTTCGGGCCATTCTGCAAAGAGCTATGGAAACCGGTGTTCCAATTGAGGCCGAACAGTTGGAAATTATGCAGTGGCTTGCGGAGCATATGGAAGGACTGAACTTTGATGAGCTATCATGAAGAATTGAGAGAACTCATGCAGTGGCGATTTGATGAAGAAGATAAGCTAGGGCCTGTTCACATGAGACAAATGCGCAGATTTTCGAGCAAATTTTCGCCGGCTGCAAGGCAAAAATTTGCAGGCGCACTGGCGTGCGTCAAAAATTTTTAACGCCGCAGACGGCAAAATTTGCCGGAAAGATGTGTGTTTGGCCTTATGTGAACAGCCCCTAGAAGCCGCGCATGTCTCCCAGCCGGGTTTTGATGATTGGAGATCGCCGGCAATACGGCCAATTGTCAAGGAATTTAACCGCAAATGGACGGAGCTGAGGGAGAAATACGGAATCCCGGCTCCGGAAACCGAGGTCAAAGCGCAAACTCCCCGCGAATGAAGCGATGAAGAACTTCTTAAAATTTTCGGAGGGCATTGACGCTGTTTGCGGTCAAAGCCGGAGATGTGACACTGCGCATAATATTGGGCACAGGGCCGCTCCTCTTGGGGCGGCCCTGTTCTATGCCCGGAAAGGGTGATGATATGTTTTCCTTCAACGAGCTGGCTGGGCGGCAGCCTGCCTGCAAAAATTTGCCTTGTTTGGCAAAAAATCTTTTGCCATTGAGCATTCCGCCAATTTTCAAACAGGGCCTAGACTGTCAAGGCTCCGCCGTAGCCGTAACGATTCCGCTGGGTGATGAGGAAAGCGGCTGTTATCAGCAGGGTCAGAAGTTCCGCCGCTGTCACCGCCAGCCAGATGCCGTCCAGCTCCAGGAAGAGGGGCAGAATGAAGATCGCTGCCGTTTGGAAGAGCAGGGTGCGCAGGAAAGCGATGGCGGCGGAGATTACGCCATTGCTGAGAGCGGTGAAGAAGGCGGAGGCGAAGATGTTGAAGCCCATAGCCAGGA
>CAJTJA010000035.1 GCA_910576845.1 uncultured Oscillibacter sp. | reverse complement strand
GCAGGAAACCCTTCCTGGGTTTCCCGCACACACCCTTCCTTCCCGTCAATGTAATTTTCCCATTTTTCGACAGGATGAAGCCCCGCCTCCCGGCGGGGCCTTTATCTTCATCTTAATCTTAGTATTTTTTCACGAATCGGGAAATCAAGGCCCGGCATGTCACCATGCGGATGCAGGCGTAGAATGCTTCCGCCGCCTCTGTTCCCTGTCCCACTGTGGTGGCGTTTTGCGCGTCTTCCTCTGTCTCCCACAGGACAAAGTCCGTCCATGTTTCGTCCTGTACATAGTGCTCCCAGGAAAGGAACCCCTTCGCCTTGGAAATAACATCGTCGTGGAGCCTCTGGGTTCGTTCCATAAACTCCTCCGGGGTCACATTCTTTTTCAGCTTATAGGAAAAAATCCAGGCGGTTTTTGCCATATGCGCTCTCCTTCCTTAAATTTTAATTAACCGTTCCCATGATATCACAGCCGCTGTTTTCCCGCAAGATGGTTTTTATAAACGCTCTGGAGACCCGCCGCCGGAATACTTCTCTTGCCTTTTCTCCTCAAAACGTGTAAACTGTCAAGGTAATATCATTTTCCCCTAAAGGAGGCTCCGCCATGCTTTCCACCACTCTTTCCGCTTCGCTGGCACTGGCCCTGCTGGCGCTTGACCAGTGGATCAAACACTATATCGCTCTCACGCTCCCCTTAGGGGAGGCCCGCCCTCTTCTGCCGGGACTGATAGAACTGCGGACTGTCCACAATTATGGCGCGGCATGGTCCAGCTTCTCCGGAATGCGCTGGCTTCTGGTCGTCGCCACCAGCTGCATTGTTCTGGCTATTTTGACGGTTCTCGTCCGGCAAGTGATCCGGCACCCGCTGGGAGTGCTGGCGGGATGCCTCATTGTCTCCGGCGGCCTTGGAAACATTCTGGACCGGGTCCGTTTGGGTTATGTGATAGACATGTTTAACTTCCAGTTTATAAATTATCCTGTCTTCAATGTGGCCGACATGTGCATCGTCTCCGGCTGTATGCTGGGATTGGTCTATTTCCAGTGGTTTTACGAAAAGTATGACAAAAAGGAGAATGCCGATGGAAACGCTGACGCTCCGCCCCACGGCGGCTGACGCCGGAAGCCGCGTGGATGCTTGGCTCGCAGCACAGCTCGAAAATCTCACCCGCTCTGCCGCCCAGCGTCTCCTGGAGGAAGGCCGGGTTCTTCAAGCCGGGAAAGCCCTGGCGAAAAATTACCGCCTCACCGGGACGGAAACCCTGACGGTCTCTCTCCCGGACCCGGAACCTATCGACGCCGCTCCTCAGAATATCCCTTTGGACATTGTCTATGAAGATGGGGATGTTGTTGTAATAAATAAACCCAAAGGGCTGGTTGTCCATCCCGCTCCCGGCCACCCAGACGGGACCTTGGTCAATGCCCTGCTGTACCACTGCCACGGCAGTCTTTCCGGAGTGGGCGGATCCCTGCGCCCAGGTATCGTCCACCGCATTGATCGGGATACTTCCGGACTTATCATCGCCGCCAAAAATGACTTTGCCCATCAGGCCCTCGCTCTTCAGCTTCAGGATCACAGTCTGGCCCGAACTTATGAATGCATCGTCATTGGCAGCTTGCCTGAAAACGCGGGAACAGTAAACGCCCCCATCGGCCGCCACCCCACAGATCGGAAAAAAATGGCGGTAGTACCCAACGGCCGCCCCGCCATCACCAATTGGGAGGTGTTGGAATACCTTTCCGGCCACACCCATCTCCGCTGCCGCTTGGAAACCGGCCGGACGCATCAAATCCGGGTTCATATGGCCTGCCTGGGCCATCCAATTCTCGGTGACACAGTCTACGGAACAAAGAAGCCTGTCCCTGGCCTCCAGGGCCAGTGTCTTCATGCGGCAGGGCTCCGGTTCATTCATCCCCGAACCGGGGATGCGGTGGAGCTTCACTGCCCTTTGCCGGAAGAGTTCCGGGCCCAGCTCCAAAAGCTGGCGGTCCGGGGATGACCGCATGGAAACGGCTTGGGCGGAAGCGCTTCCGTTTAGCGGTAATGGCTCAGATTATCCTCTGACTTGCCGGAATAGGGCGCTTCTCACACGATTGGCTCTCTTTTCCGTCTGCTGGTCTGTCCGGCGTATCTGGCCCAATGGCTGCGAAGGCCCTTTCCCAGCCGCAGGCTCTCCGCACCCCAAAAGCCGTCTTCCGGCATTTCACCGGTTTTTAAACAGTTCCCAGAAACTTTGGAAAAAACAGAAAAATTTTAAAATATGGCTTGACAAAACCGGATTCTTTTCGTATACTGATTATTGCCGTTTGACGTGAAGGGTGACCCGGGAGCATAGCTCAGCTGGTTAGAGCATCTGCCTTACAAGCAGGGGGTCACTGGTTCGAGTCCAGTTGTTCCCACCAGCTCTTTTTCTTTATCCCCTCTCGTTCAATAAATGGCCCGGTAGTTCAGTTGGTTAGAACGCTAGCCTGTCACGCTAGAGGTCGACGGTTCGAGCCCGTTCCGGGTCGCCACTTGCCCAGATAGCTCAGTTGGTAGAGCAGTGGACTGAAAATCCACGTGTCGCTGGTTCGATTCCGGCTCTGGGCACCATTTTGCGGGCATAGCTCATCTGGTAGAGCGCCACCTTGCCAAGGTGGAGGTAGCGAGTTCGAGCCTCGTTGCCCGCTCCAATTTGGGAATTCCCCTTGCCGCCGCACCTTCTGATTGTGAGCAGGAGGTTTCGCCGGATGGGGAATTCCTTCGCTTCCCTGCCAGAATCTCTTCGTTAAGCTTCAGGTGAACGTTTTTTGTTGTGCCGTTTTGCTTCTGTCTAAAAGGCAGAAATCAGAAGGGAAAAAATTTTGAGTTTTTTTCAAAAAGGTGTAGACTTTTCTGAAGAGTTCGCATATAATAGAGTAAGCATGGTGACATAGCCAAGTGGTAAGGCAAGGGTCTGCAAAACCCTGATTCCCCGGTTCAAATCCGGGTGTCACCTCCAAAACAAAAGACGGGCAAAGCCCGTCTTTTGTTTTTATACATTTTTTACCCATCAATAAGCATTCCTACCAAAATACCCAAAACTGCCGCCAGCGCGGGAAGCTTGCTCTTCCAGAGACCGGCTGCCTCAGGCAAAAGCTCTCCGAAAACGACATACAGCATGGCTCCGGCAGCAAAGCTCAGCGTCAGCGTCAAAGCCGTGGGACCCAACGTTCCCAGGCAGTAGCCCAGGGCCGCTCCCAACACCGTAGGAGCCCCGGAAAGGGCGGCCAGTCCCGCTGCCCGCCAACGCCGCTCGCCCCCTGCCACCATAGGGGCGGAAATTGCCATACCCTCCGGAATATTGTGCAGGCCGATGACCGCCGCCATAGTCCAGCCCTGGCGGACGGTTCCGCCAATGAAGGACGCCCCGATCACCATGCCCTCTGGTACATTGTGCAGCGCAATGGCGGCGGCCATGACCAGGCCCGCCAGCACCAGTCCTCCGGTGGGCTGTCCATGGTCCAGCAGGGCATTCAGCCCTGCCGTGACAGCACAGCCCCCCAAAACTCCCAGGGCCACCAGCTCCATGGCCCCCGGCGCGGCCGCTTCTGTCAAAAGGCCGAAACAGGATACCGACACCATCACCCCGGCGGCAAAGCTCAAAAGCAGACTGGCCTCCTTGCCTGAGTCCCGGCGAAACAGGGTGGCCAAGGCGCCCCCCAGGCCAGTGCCGCCGATTCCGGCAGCAGCGGTAACCAGCAGCGTTGTCCACAGCCCCATTGTCACAGTTGTCATACGAACGTTCTTTCCTCCTTTAATAGACAATACCCTAATAAATTTATTATAACATCCTATTTCCCACCTGTCCAGAAAATGCTGAGATACGAGCCGAAAAAATCCCGCCTGCCAAAACCGGCAGGCGGGATTTCTCAGATATGCTGAACCTGAACTGCACCGGCACAGTCCGCCGCCCTCAGCGTTCCAGCAGCATCCATCAGCGCTGTGCGAAAGCTGCCTGGCCCCCGGCCCTCAGCCAAGGCGTCCGCCCGGCGGGAGCACACCTTCCAAAAGGCGGCGGCGGCAACGGCAGCAGCAAGAATATCCCCCTCCACCGCCGCAAAAACGCCGCAAAGAACCGACAGCATACAGCCTGTGCCGGTGACTTGAGCCGCCTGGGCGCTGCCGCCGGAAACCCTCCAGAGGGCAGCCCCATCCGTGACCACATCCTCCGGCCCGGAGAGAAGAACAACAGTTCCTCGCTCACAGGCCAAGCGGCGAGCCAGTTCCGCCCGCTGGGAGAGAGACCCGGCGGCAGGGCTGTCCACTCCTCGTTCCTGACTCTCCAAGTGAAGAAGAGCCTGAGCTTCCCCAAGATTTACTCGAAGAAGGGAGGGCGTAAAGGCCTCCAGCAGTTCCTCAGTACGTTCGAGCCGCCAGAGTGAAGCGCCAATTCCTACAGGGTCCAAAATAGCCGGCTGGCCTAAACGGGCAGCCTCCCGGCCCCGGAGGAGGCAGACCCGGAATTTCTCCTCGTCCGGCGTGCCGGTGTTCAGCACAGCGGCGGCAGAGGCGGCAGCGATAGCCTCCATCTCCTGGAGCGACTGGCCCATAATGGGACTGGCCCCCACAGCCAGCGCCAAGTTGGCGCAGTCATTCGCGGAGACAAGGTTGGAGATGCAATGAATCAAAGGCCGGCGGAGGCGGACACTCTCCAGAAGAGAGAAATCAGGTATCAGCATAAAACCCTCCGGGTACGTGTGGATTCGAAATTAGGCGTCAGGAATGAAACGAGGCCTGTATGGACTTCAAGGCGCCGCTTTTTTGCAGCGCAAAAACCAAAGCTCCTGCCAAAGCAGAACCAACCGCTGTGGAAATCAGAAAAGGAACGACATAGGCGGTAAAAGCAATATCCGCAGCGCTCTGGCTCAGGAAGGCAGCCGCCAGAGGATACGCTGCCAAGCCCCCCAGAATGCCCGTGCCCAGAACCTCCGCCAGGAGGGTAATCACAAGGTTCCTCGTTTTCCAAAAGGCCAGGCCGCAGAGCAGAGCCCCGCACATACTGCCTGGAAAAGCCAGAATGCTGCCCACCCCCAGAAGGTTTCGCAGGAGACTGGCGGCAAAAGCCGTACCTACACCGTACCAGGGCCCCAGAAAGACGGCGCAGAGGATATTCACCATGTGCTGTACCGGGGCGCACTTGCTGCCCAGCACCGGGAAGGTGAGAAACACGCTGCCCGCCACAGCCAAAGCGCAGAGCACCCCAGCGGCAGCCAGCTTTTTGATGGAAGTCTGTTTCATACATGAATTCTCCTTTACAAAATCGACCCGCAAAGAGAAACACGCGGCAGCGCTTCCCCCCTGCATGGCAAGGTTGGGCCTTCGCCCAGGAAAATTCGGTCGAGGCTCCCTGGCCTCCTCTCACGCCGGAACACGGCTTCCCATCGCTGCCGGGATCCCGCCGGAACAGGACCCCGTATGTATTTCCGGCCCAAACGCAGGGCGCTCCCCCTCCGTCCGCTCCCGGCTCTCCGTCCGGGACACCGGTGCGTGTTCTCTCCGCCTCCTTTGCAAAGGTTTTTAAGGAAGCCTCTGATGAAATCCATGCGTACAGGCTTACGCCGAAAGCTTCTTCTATCAATTATCAATGCGAAAGGCATTAGGCCTTCAGCTTTGATGCAGATCAAAAAAATTTACGGCACAAAGACATATTCAGAGGTTCCTGAAAAAGCAAGGCGGACCGCAAAGCCGCGGACCGCCGTCAAAAGCCGTGATGAACAGACTCCCTACGGCGGCATTGTCCGCGTCAGGTAAAGGGTCGGGACCGCAGGTCCCCTCTCAGCCTTTCGGCTCCCCTGCTTTTCAATTTCAGCATACCACCGGGGAAAATTTTTGTCAAGGGGCTTGTCAAGCCCGAAAAAAAAGCGTATGATACAACTTAAAGGTTAAAAGCGTAATTTTCACGTTCAATCAGCAGGCTGGCCGCCCGCTAACGCGTGAAGCATGTTTTGTAAGCTACGCGGCGCAAGACGGAGCCGTAAATGTAGTCTGCTGCGGGAAATTACCGCATTGTTTAATAAAATTTAGTTGATTCTTTTGAACTTGTAATTATAGAACAACAGGGGAGTCCGCTGGCGCGGGCTGAGAGGGGGCCTTGAAGGCCCCGACCCGCAACCTGATTTGGATCATGCCAACGTAGGGAGATAGTGTGCGGCTTACCGCGGACGGACCAGGTTGGTTTGTCTGCGGATTTTACTTTTTAAGGGGGAATTTTTATGAATATCAGCCGGGAGGACCTGCGGGTCTACGCTGTCACAGACCGGGCCTGGGCAGCGGATGAGCCGGAATTATTTCGTCAGATCGAGGCCGCCGTCCGGGGAGGGGTCCTGGTGGTCCAGCTCCGGGAAAAAAACCTGAGTCCCAGCGACTTCTTGGAGGAGGCCAAGCGCTTTGTCCGGCTCTGCCGTCGGCTGGGAGCTCTCAGCATCATCAACGACCGTGCGGAAACCGCGCTGGAGGCTGGAGCCGACGGAGTCCATGTGGGGCAATCAGACCTGGAGGCCGGACGGGCCCGAGAACTGCTGGGGCCGGACAAAATTATCGGCGTCTCCGCCCACTCAGCGGAGGAGGCCCGCCTCGCCCAGACGGCGGGAGCAGATTACCTGGGCTGCGGCGCAGCCTTTGCCACCGGCACCAAGGCTGACGCCAAGCCCATTTTAAAAGATACCATCCGAGCCGTTACGGCAGCTGTGGACATTCCTGTCGTTGCCATCGGCGGCGTGAGCCGGGAGAACCTCCTGGAGCTCCGGGGGCTTGGCCTCTCGGGCGTGGCCGTGGTCTCCGGCATCTTCGCCCAGAAGGACCCGGAGGCCGCCGCCCGGGAGCTGCGGAGCCTGGCAGAGCGGCTGTAAAGGGAAAATCGCCTGCGGGCGTTTTTCACGCGGCGCGTCGGGGGCACCACCTCGCGCCGCAATATAAAACTTCAATGCGAAAAGGAGAACCAACCATGAACACAGCATTGACGATCGCTGGAACCGACCCCAGCGGAGGCGCCGGGATTCAGGCCGACATCAAGGCAATGACTGCCAACGGGGTATTCGCTCTCACCGCCGTTACGGCCCTGGTAGCCCAGAACACCACCGGCGTCAAAAGTATCCAGGAATCCACACCGGACTTCCTTGCCCAGCAGCTGGATTGTGTTTTCACCGACATTTTTCCAGACGCAGTGAAAACCGGCATGGTCGCCAGCGTCCCTCTGATTCATGTCATTGCGGACAAGCTGACGCAATACCAGGCAAAGAATATTGTGGTGGATCCTGTAATGGTGGCCACTTCCGGGGACCGCCTCATTTCCGAAGACGCCCTGGATGCGCTGAAAAGCCGCCTCCTGCCCCTTGCCACGGTTTTGACCCCCAATATTCCGGAGGCGGAAATTCTTTCCGGCGAAGCCATCCGCACCACGGAGGAAATGGTCTGGGCCGCCCAGGCCATTGGAGAGGCGTTCGGCTGTGCCGTCCTCTGCAAGGGCGGGCACCAGATCAACGATGCCAACGACTTCCTCTGGCTGCCCGGCGGAACGGGGCGATGGTTCCGCTCCCAGCGGGTGGACAACCCTAATACCCACGGCACCGGCTGCACCCTTTCCAGCGCCATAGCCTCTAATCTGGCAAAAGGATACAGCCTGGAGGATTCTGTGGAACGGGCCAAGGCCTACATTTTCGGAGCTCTTTCCGCAATGCTGGACTTGGGACATGGCTCTGGACCTATGGACCACATGTGGGACCTCCACAGCCGCTTCATTACCCGGGAGGCGGAGACGTGAAAAAGACCTCTGTCTTCCAAAACGGCCTGATCTGGTTCGGAGCCGGGGTCTCCCTGGCGGAAATTCTCACCGGAACCAGCTTCGCGGGTCTGGGATTCGCCAAAGGCTTTGCCGCCATCGTCCTTGGACACTTCATTGGCTGCGCCCTGTTCTTCCTGGCAGGACTCATCGGAGCCAGAAGCGGAAAAAGCGCCATGGAGACCGTGAAAACGAGCTTTGGTCAAAAGGGCGGTCTGCTTTTCGCAGGGCTGAACGTGCTCCAATTAGTGGGCTGGACCGCCATCATGATCTACGACGGGGCCCTGGCGGTAGGAGGTATCTTTCCCGCCGGGCACTGGGTCTGGTGCGCAGTCATCGGCGGGTTGATTCTGGTTTGGATTCTGGTGGGTGTGACGAACCTGGGGTGGATCAACAAGCTCTCTATGGCGGCCCTCTTTGTCCTGACCATCGTTCTATGCGGGGTGGTGTTTGGCGCCAGCCCGCCAGCGGGGGAGGGCTTTGCCTTTGAAGCCGTCAGCTTTGGCGCAGCGGTAGAACTGGCGGTAGCGATGCCCCTGAGCTGGCTCCCCCTGGTCAGCGACTACACACGGGAGGCGGAAAAGCCTCTCCGGGCCACTCTCGCCAGCACCTTGGTGTATGGACTGGTTTCTACCTGGATGTACACCATTGGCATGGGGGCGGCCCTGTTCACCGGGACGGGCGACATTGCCGCCATCATGGTAAAGGCGGGGCTTGGTATCGCTGCCCTGTTAATCCTGGTCCTCTCCACCGTCACCACAACCTTCCTGGACGCCTGGTCCGCCGGCATCTCCGCCGAGTCTCTCAGTCCCAGGCTGAAGGGGAAATGGACAGCGGCGGCGGTGACGGCGGCGGGCATTGCCGGGGCGGTTATGTTCCCCATGGACGACATCACCGGCTTTCTCTATCTGATCGGGTCCGTCTTCGCTCCCATGATCGCCATCCAGATCGCGGATTTCTTCCTGCTGAGACGGGACCGCGGCGGCGCGGATTTTGACCTGCGGAACCTGGTAATCTGGGTCCTGGGCTTTGGGGCCTACCGCTGGCTGATGGGCATAGAGCTGATCGTGGGCTGCACCCTGGCGGACATGGCATTGACCGTTTTACTGTGTCTGCTGGCGGAAAAGCTGCCGGGCAGGAAAGAGCAGACTTCATAAGGCCTTTACGGAGAAACGCCTAAGCGTTTCTCCGTTTATTTATGAGGAGGGCAGCCCCAAAAATTCTATCTTTGCCAGGATGTCAAAAACGAGGGCAAATTTTTGTTGGGAACGGCGGGAGGCTTTTTCTTGCAAGGCTTTCCGCACTGTGATATCCTGTTTTAAATAAAAAAGTGAGGGGGCACGGCTTATGTTGATATTGGATTTTATCAACGTCGGCAACGGAGATTCCATCCTTGTTCAGGAACTGGAGGGAGGTGTGCGGCAATTCGCCATGCTGGTGGACTGCGGTCACGACAACCTTGTCCGGGATGACCATCCCGCTCTTCTGGACCTGCGCTCCCGGCGCATCTACGCCGGGGACTTTCTGAAAAAGCAGGGAATTGAACGTCTGGATATACTCTTGGCCACTCACTTTCACCGAGACCATATCGGCGGCCTGGGCCGAATATTGGAAGCCGTGACGATAGACAAACTGATTTCCACCTACACTCCGCCGGACGGAAACGGCCCTTTGGACCCCGACGGAGACAACGGCCTCCCCGGCGCGGCCCGGAACCTCCTCCGGTGCCTGGATATCTACGCCGGGGCCTTCCGGGAGCATCCGGGGCGGGTGGGGGAGTTTGTGGAGCTTCCCGGAGACAAGGTGGAAACCCTTCCATTGACGAAGAATCTGACCATGGACATTTACGCCGGGGAGCCCGCCCTGTACCCCCGGCAGAAGGCGGTGTACGACGCGGCCTTCCGGGGGGAGCGGAACCGCCATGAGCTGATGCGCTGGACAAAGTCCATGAACATCTCCAGTCTCCGCCAGAGGCTCTATTATCACGGAAAGGAAATCGTCCTTGGGGGCGATATGTACGGCGCAGTCTGGGACAATGACACCCTGGCCCCCTGCGATATTCTCAAGCTGCCCCACCACGCCTCCTTGACATCGTCTACCCGGAAGTGCGTCGGCCGGCTGGCGCCCAAAACCATTGTGGTCAGCGTGGCGGCGGGGCGGCCCGATGAGCGGCCCCATCCCTACATCATTTCTCTGCTGCGGGAGTATACGCAGGACCTGCGCTTCACCGACGCGGTGGATATTCCCGGGCTGGTGGAGCCGGTGTTTCACGAGTCGGTACATATAGAAATCGAATAAGGCAAAGGCCGGGACATAAGTCCCGGCCTTGTTTCGCGGATTTAATCGTGGGGAATCTCGTAGACCACGCCGCCCACGGAAATGCTGGCCATGTCCTCCAGGGGGATGATCTCGTCCAGCACCCGGCTCTTGGTGCAGAGGGCAATCGCCTTTTCTTCATTCGACATAATTTTGCCACCGCAGTTGTCCAGGGTCAGAACGGTGCCATCAGTTTTCGTCAGGAGGATTTCCACGTTGTCCAGATACCGCTCCATTTGACGGGTGTCCTCCGGGTCCTGCCGTCCGCTGGGGGCGTCGCTCCAGACGAGCGCCTTGTCCGCCGTATAGGCTGCCCGGACGCCGATGGGAGAGACGGTGACCTCGTCAATGGTGAAGTTCAGCCCGTCCTGGGAGAATGTCTCGCCGCCGCCCAGGCGGACGGAGCAGTCCTCGTAGTCCACCTCGTAGTGGAGATACCACCTGCCCGCATAGAGGGTCTTGGCATCATCCATGCCCTCCTCCCAGTAGCGGAGGCCGTAAAAGGTCGCGTTGACCGTAGCCTTTGTCACGGGATAGTCCATGTTGACGGCTTCCACGTATTGAATCCGGTCGTCCCCCGGGTCCTCGTCCACGAACCAGGCGCTGCCGTGGCTTCCGCCCTCGATGCAGCCCAGTCCTCCAAAGCCGTCCATAATCAACATCTGGTTGTCCAGACTCTTCCCCTGCGGGAAGAACCGCTTTCCGTCGTCCCGGCTGATGGTGTAGACAATCACGGCATTATATTTGTCTCCCATAATGGCGTCCGCCGAGATGGTGATTCCGTCCACGGTGTCGCTGGCCCCGATGGGATACCCGATTTTGTCAATGACCTCCGTCTGGGCTGCGGCCCCGCCGAAGAGGGGCGCGAAGATCTCCGCGGGGCTGGGCAGCACCCCCGCCGCCCCGGCTCCCACCGCCAGCACCGCCGCCATAACAGCGGCGATCAGGGCAGTGCGGAACACCGGGCGGCGGCGCTTCGCCGTTCCCCGGGCGGCGGAGGCGGCCGCCTCCGCCAGGGCCTTTTTTTGAATTTCCGTAAAGCGCAATTCGCTCATCTCCTTTTTGTAGTCAAACAGATCGCTCATAATCCATGCCTCCTAACATATCCTTGAGCCTGGCCCGGCCCCTTGCCAGGCGGGTGTGGATGGTGGCGGTGGGCACGCCGAGAATCTTCCCGATCTCCGCCGCCTGATAGCCCTCATAATAGAAAAGGTAGATTACTATCCGGTAATTAGCCGGGAGCCCGTTTACCGCCGAGAGGACAGAGCCGTCCCCTGCCTCCGGGGCCGGAACCTCCAGCACAGTTTCCAGGCCGCAGGTCCGCTTCCGCCAAGGGCTTTTCAAAAGGTCCTTGCAGGCGTTCGCCGCCATGCGGAGGACATAGGCCCGCTCGTGCTCCGCGCTTTCAAATTCCCGGGGCTCTGTGAGGAGCTTGACAAAGACCGTTTGGCAGATGTCCTGGGCGTCGCAGGTGTTTTTCAGATAGGTGTAGCTGAGGCGGAGAATCGCGTCGGCGTAGGCGTTTGCCAGCCGTTCCGCCTGCTGGTTCTCGTTCATGGTATCAACTCCTTTGGAGCGCTCTTGTTATGGATACGATTCAGCGCAGCGGATACTTTCACTCGCCGGAGATTTTTTTAAAAACAGAACCGCCCCGGATACCAGGGCGGTTCTGTTTTTAAAAAAGTACCTAGGCCTTGTTTGAAAATTGGCGGAATGCCCAACGGCGAGAGATTTTTCCGCCAATCAAGGCAAATTTTCGCAGGCGGGCTGACGCCCGGCAAGGAAATTTAACGCAGAGTGGCGGAAAAAGATCCGCTGTTGGGGCGTTTCGATATTTTTCATACAAGGCCTAAACCAGCTTCATCGAAAAACCGGCCTTAAAAAGAGCGCCTGGAGGCCTCTTTCATTTGTTCCGCCTAAGCGGCCTTCCCAAGCTATGGCCGCCGCTCAGCGCTCTATGTAGGACAGTGACCCGGCAAACCGCACCGGCGCCCCGGGAACATAGCGGCTGCCCTCAAACTGATAATCATAAACCGCAAGAACCGCGTTATAGGATTGTTCAAACCCCTTGGGATACAACTCCGCCAAAGCGGCGGCCATCGCTGCGCCCAGGGGCTCCGCTACCACAGCCGGGTTTTCAGAAGCGACCTCGTTCAGCTCATAGTCGAACACCTCCGGTTCAAAGGGCCAGAGGTCGCCGTCAAAAAAGTCCTGCGTAAAAGATGGAACCGGCTCCCCGTTCTCGTTCTGTCTGAAGCGGTTCTCAGCATAGGCCGCCAAAGCGTCCCTGCTCTCAAAATTGCCAAGCCAGATGGAAACGATGCCTTCTTCTTCCATAGTGATTCTCCTTTACCTTGATTTGATGGGTCGTATTCAGCGCAGAACGGAACTGCTGAGGATATAGAATTCCTCCTGGCTGGGAAGAACCCTCTTCTCCATAGGCGGCAAAGCCCTGTCAAAGTGAAGGGCCGCCTCTTCGTCAATCTGCATGACCGGGCTGTCCCGATAAACCCAAGGTCCGCCGTCCAAAGCGCCGGGCCGCAGTTCCTTAACCAGCATGGCAGCAGGATAACTGCCATCCTCCATCTGAACCTGATGCCGCTTACAGCTCTGGAATCCCCGGCTCACATAATTGGCGGGCGAACCGAAGATAACCACCGCGCCCCAGCCCAAGGCGGCCGCCTTAGCAAAGGAATGCTCCATCAGCGTCTTCCCATAGCCTTGCCGTTGATGCTCCGGCGCAACGCACACAGGACCGAACGTCAGAATCTCCCGGCGCTCCCCGGTTTCACCGGTAAGGGAGGCCTTGGTGTACAGAATGCTGCCAACAATCTTTCCATCCAGTTCCAGAACAAAGTCCAGCTCCGGCAAAAAGTCCGGGTGATCCCGCATGATGTGAACCAGATAGTGTTCGTGGCAGCCAGGGACATAGAGATTGTAAAACGCCCTTCGGGTGAGGTCCTCCACGGCCTGGTAATCGGCTTCGCTCTCGTTTCGGATGTTCAGCATAAAACAACTCCCCATATCTGGTATCAGGGCGCCCCGCCCTTGCACGGCGGGCGGGGACGTGGTAAAATAGGAATGCTACCTTTCTTTTTACTATACCAAAGGTCAGCCGGATTGTCCACAAAAAAACAGTGGTTTTTCGCCGAACATGAAAAGGAGTTTCTATGAAGCAACGCATACTGTTCCTCTGGGTTCTGACCTTGGCTCTGCTGGCTGCCTGCAGCCCGGTGGAAGAAGCCAAGCCCTCTCCGCCGGAAGAAGAGGACTCCCTGACACTGGAATCTCTCTTTGTGGAAGTTCCCCGAAGTAGTCTTTCCGCCCAGGAGCTGGCTCGAGCAGTCCGAGAACTGCCGGAGGCCCTGAAAAACGCCCTGGCGGCCCAGGGGATAAATGTGGAAACGGTCCAGGTCTCCGTGAGTTCCTCCCCAGAGGCCGCAGCGCAGGCAGTTGCCGAAGGAGGCGTAGATGTGGCTTTCCTCTCCGCAGAGGACTTTGCCGCCCTGGACTCCCCGCCCAAGCTGATTCTGGCGGCAGGGCCGCTCTCCACAACACGGAGCATAGACGACGCCGGCGGAGCATTCCAGCCCGGCGTCTCGGTGCTGATTTGTGCCGCACCTACGGACTGCGGAATTGAATTGTCCGGCTCAGGGGGGGTGCGTGGAGAAGGGCCCACATGGGACAGGCTCTCCGAGGCCCGGTGGGGCCTTTTGGAAAACGACTCCCTCCTGGGCCGCCAAGCAGTAGATCTGTGGCTCTTTGATCACTATGGCAGCAAGACCACCGCCGATCTGAAAACCGTGACGGTATATGACAGCTACGAGGCTCTGATCCGTGCCGCAGCGGCGGAGGAAATCGACCTGCTTCCTCTGTGGGACACCCCCCGGCAGGATTGGGCAGAGGCTTGGACCATGGACAGCTCCAAAACTGACAGCCGCGGCGTTCGGGGCCTAGGGCGGCCCGCCCCTCTTGAGGAGGAACTTCCGATACTGGCGGTGACAAGCCGGCTTTATACCGGCACAGCCGTAGTCCGTCCCGATGGCGGGGCACTGGCAGAACCGCCCTTTTCATCCGCTTTGGCGGCGGCAGTGAACAGCATTCTCCCGGAACAGCCGGTGTTCGGTCCCCACACCTACGCTCCGGCGGCAGACGGTGATTTGGCCCCTCAGCGCAGACTGGCTCATTTGGGCTAGTTTTTCAGGATATCTCCGCCGTAGGGCGCCATTTCCAGACGGATAAAGAAGCCCTGATCGTGGGAACACACCGGGCAGGACTTGGGGGCCTGAAGTCCCTCTTGGATGTGCCCGCAGTTCAAGCACAGCCAGCCACACTTCGTGTCGGAGACGAAAAGCTTTCCGTCTTCCAGGAGCTCCGCAAACTTGGCAAAGCGGTTGCCGTGGGCCTTTTCGATTTTGGAAATCTGCTCAAAGGAGGACGCTGCCTGAGGGAATCCCTCCTGCCGGGCCGTCTCGGCGAAGCTTGGATAGACGGGATCGAATTCCTCAAATTCATTGTGCTGGGCCATGCGCAGAAGCTTGGCAACATCGTTGGTAATATCCACAGGGTATCCGCCGTCGATGTGGACAGTTTCTCCGGCCACGTCCTTCATATGGTTGTAGAAAATTTCCGCGTGTTCTTTTTCCTGGTTCGCGGTGAAGGTGAAAATGGCCTCCAACACATGAAGCTGCTGCTTCTGGCAAAGGCTGGCCGCAAAAGTATAGCGGTTCCGCGCCTGGCTCTCTCCGGCAAAAGCCCGCATCAGGTTTTTGAGCGTTTCGCTCTCTTTCAGGTTTTTGGACATAAAATACTGCCTCCCTACTTTCAATAGTATGGAGGCAGTATTTCCTATATCTGTGGAATTATTCCATGTCAAATACCCGGCTTCGCCGCCGGCGATCCAACCTGATTAATTGTTGAACTGCCAAAGCGCACGAAAGCTTTTAGACTTCCTTTTACCCTTTGGGCATACGGAAATTCCAGGCGGCAAAACCGCTAAAATCCTCACAGCTCCCGAAAAAGAAGTTAGCAGAGCTTTGCTCCGGCCGGAATCGCATCGTCCACCATCAGCAAGTGAAGAACTTCCTCTCCCTTCTCCTTGTGAATGGCGGAAATCAGCATGCCGTTGCTCTCGTGTCCCATCATCTTCCGAGGCGGCAGGTTCACAATCGCCACCAGCGTTTTGCCCACCAAATCTTCCGGCTCATACCACTTGTGGATGCCCGAGAGAATCTGACGGTCCACGCCGGTACCGTCGTTCAGGATAAATTTCAGCAGCTTCTCGCTCTTCTTCACCGCTTCACAGGACTTGACCTTGACAACTCTGAAGTCGCTTTTGCAGAAGGTGTCGAAATCCACCTGCTCTGTGAGCTGCGGTTCCAGCTCCACACCGGACTCCGCCTGCCGGGCGGCCTCTACGGCGGCTTCCAGCTCCTCCAGGGCCTTCTCCATGTCCACCCGGGGGAACAGGTTTTCTCCCTTCGCCACGGCAGCGGTCTCGGAGAGGCCGCCCCACCGGGCGGCGGATTCCCATGTCTGGCAGCCGGCGTCCGCGCCAACCTGGGCGAAGAGCTTGTCCATAGACTCCGGCATAAAGGGGGTCAGAAGAATGCCGCAGATGCGGGCAGCCTCCAGCAAATTATAAAGTACATGAGCCAGCCGGGAACCGTTGGCCTCCATATTCTTCGCCAAGGCCCAGGGAGCGTTTTCGTCAATATATTTGTTGGCCCGCTGGATAACCTTAAAAACTTCCGCCAGAGCATTATGAGGGGCAAAGGCATCCATTGCAGCGGCATAGCGGTCCCGAAGGCCGGAAGCCAGCGTTTTCAGCTCCGTATCAAAGGGAGCGGGGTCCGCCCAGGAGCCGCAGCCGGCAGGGAGCTCCCCTCCAAAGTATTTGCCCACCATGGCGGTGGTGCGGGAGACCAGGTTCCCCAGGTCGTTCGCCAGGTCCGTGTTGATCGTCTGAATCAAAAGCTCATTGGAGAAATTGCCGTCAGACCCGAAGGGGAATGTCCGCATCAGGAAAAAGCGCAGCGCGTCCACGCCGAACTGCTCCGCCAGGATATAGGGGTCCACCACGTTGCCCTTGGACTTGGACATCTTGCCGCCGTCCAGCAAAAGCCACCCATGGCCGAAGCACTTCTTGGGCACCGGCTCCCCCAGGCTCATGAGCATGGCAGGCCAGATAATCGAGTGGAACCGGACAATCTCCTTGCCCACGATGTTGACCCCGGGCCACCAGCCCTGTTCGTAGTCGTCATAGCGGTCATTGCCGTAGCCCAAGGCAGTGATATAGTTGCTGAGGGCGTCCACCCAGACGTAAACCACGTGGCCCGGATCGAAGTCCACGGGCACGCCCCAGGAGAAGCTGGTCCGGGAAACGCACAGGTCCTCCAGCCCTGGGTCGATGAAGTTTCGCACCATCTCGTGGACCCGGGAGCGGGGCTCCAGGAAATCCGTGTTTTCCAGCAGGTCCCGAATCTTGTCCGCATACTTGCTCAGACGGAAGAAATAAGCCTCCTCCTCCGCGTCCTTGACAGGGCGGCCGCAGTCGGGACAGCAGCCGTCCTTGAGCTGGCTCTCGGTCCAGAAGGATTCGCAGGGAGTGCAGTACTTGCCTTTATAGGACCCCTTGTAAATGTCGCCGTTTTCGTGCATTTTGCGGAAGATATATTGAATGGACTTGACATGGTAATCGTCGGTAGTGCGGATGAAGCGGTCGTTGGAGATGTTCATCAGCTTCCATAGGTCCCGTACGCCCCGGGGACCGTCCACAATCCGGTCCACAAATTCCTGGGGGGAAACGCCGGCCTCCTTGGCCTTCTCCTCAATTTTCTGGCCATGCTCATCGGTGCCGGTGAGGAACATGACGTCCTCGCCCAGCAGGCGGTGGTAGCGGGCCAGTGTATCCGTGGCCACGGTGCAGTAAGTGTGGCCGATGTGGAGCTTGTCCGAGGGATAATAAATGGGCGTGGTAATATAAAACTTTTTCTTTTCCATGGTCTTTCTCCTTTAAAACGGCGTCCCCGAATGGAAGGTACGCCGGGATTGACGGGGATGTAATGGTTTATTATACCGGCATTGCCGGGAAATTACAAGCGGGATTTTCCGCCCGGGCGTGTCCGCCCCCACAGGATAAAAGCTCCGGATAGGGCGCTCCCTTTCCGCCTGCCTCCGGAGCCGGCTCCGGAGGCGGAGACGCGAAAGAAATTGAAGGAAGGCGGAACCTGTGTTATGGTGAGACTCATCCACCGAGAATGAGAGGAACGTCCGGCATGAGGAACGAATACGACAACAAAACCTTTTTTGCGGAATACGCCAAGATGTCCCGCGGCAGGGAGGGGCTGAGCGCCGCTGGGGAGTGGAGCCAGCTCAGGCCCTTATTTCCGCCCCTCCGGGGAAAAACGGTTCTGGATTTGGGGTGCGGCTATGGCTGGCACTGCCGCTTTGCGGCGGAGCAGGGGGCGGCCCGGATGCTGGGGCTGGACCGGAGCGGGCGGATGATTGAGGAGGCCCAGCGGCGCGGCGCAGAGGAAGCCGTCGAATACCGCGTCTGCGGAATCGAGGACTACGAGTGCCCGGAGGGCCGGTGGGACTGCGTGGTCTCCAATTTGGCCCTGCACTACATTGCGGACCTGGAGACGGTGTTCCGAAAGGTATATGGCACGCTGAAGGAGGGTGGGGACTTCCTCTTCAACATCGAGCACCCGGTTTTTACCGCCGGGGTTGGACAGGATTGGATTTATACAAGCGAAGGAACGCCGCAGCATTGGCCGGTAGACGGCTACTTCCTCCCGGGGCCGCGCTCCACACATTTCTTGGGATGCGACGTTGTAAAACAACACCACACTGACCCAAATATTGATGGGCCTCTTAAACTGCGGCTTTGCGCTGAGAGCGTTGGTGGAGGCGGAACCCCCGGAGGAGATGCTGGACATTCCCGGGATGCGGGACGAGCTGCGCCGCCCGATGATGCTGCTGGTAAAGGCGGCGAAAAAGGGGACCGCGCCGCCGGAGTCAGGGACCCTCCCGGTCCGCTAAGCTTCCGTGCCGCTTCCACCGGCCCGAGAGATACCAGCCCACTGACAATGCCAGGCCCACGGTCCAGCCCACGGCGCAGCCATAATACATATAGTCCGGTCCGAAACGGTCCGCCAGGCAGTATACCGCGGGGACCCGGACCAAGATCAAAGACAGAATTACGTCCACCATGGGAAACACGCTGTCCCCGGCGCCCCGCATGGCATTGTTCAGGCAGAACATGACAGCAAACATGAAGTAAAACGGCATGATGCATTGGAGGTACACCGCCCCGGCGTGGATCACCGCCGGAGTTGGGGAAAAGAAGGCCACCAACGGCTCCCTAAGAGGCAGAAGCACCGCCGTCATCAAAAGGGCCCAGGCGGCGGAAAGCATTACCGTCACCCGGATGCCCTCCCGAACCCGGTCCAGCTTCTTCGCGCCGATATTTTGTCCCACGAAAGAGATGACAGCGCTGGACAGGCTCTGAATGGGCAGGAAGGCCAGTTGGTCCAGCCGGAAGCCCACGTTATACCCGGCAGTGAATTCCTTGCCGTAAGTATTGATCTTTCCCATCACCACCATGGCCCCCAGGGCCACCAAAGACATCTGCACCCCCGCCGGGAGACCGATGCCCATGATCTGCCTGAAAAGGGCCCGGTCGAACCTCCGGGGGAGAAGACTGAGAGAAATGTTCGGATAATTCCGGTTGATATACACCACTCCGAAGATCCAGGAAAACGCCTGGGCAATGATAGTCCCCAAAGCTACCCCTAAAACTCCCAGGCCAAAAGCCAAAACCAGCACCAGGTCCAAAACAATATTCATCACCGAGGCCGCCGTCAAAAACAGCAAGGTACTCCGGCTGTTCCCCAGCCCTCCCAGAATGCCGGCGTTCAGGTTATATCCTATGCTGCCGATAAGCCCGGCACAAACTACCATCAAATAAAGGTATGCTTCCCCGTATGCCGCCGCCTCCACCCGGAGCAGATGAAGAACCGGCCCCACTGCCAGCAGTGCCAGGGCCGTCAGGGGAACGATGGAATATAGGAACGCGGAATAGATCGTATCCACCGCGTCCCGGACCCGGTCCATCCGCCCCGCACCGAAAAACTGGGCGATGACTACCGTGCCGCCGCCCGACAGGCCGATAAAGAGAGAGGAAAACATGGTCAGCACCGGAAAACCCACGCCCACAGCGGCCAGGGCCCCATCACCCACATAGCGCCCAACAACCCAACTGTCCACCATGTTATACAGCTGTTGGAGCAAGCTCCCTGCCAGGAGAGGCAGGGCAAAGTAGAGGACATGCCCTGCGGGACTGCCCGCCGTCATATCCCGGAGGCCATTTTTGTTCATATCAGTCTCTCCTCGTTCGGCAGCGCGGACAACAGCCGGAAGTTGTTTTGTGGAGGGGACAGCCCCAAAGCTTTTAAATACAAAACGTAATTTGCGAATTCGACAGTACTCTTTGTCTTCACCCAAACGGCGTCATATTCCGCGCAGGTGCGGATCAGCTCTCCATTAGCGGGGACCGGGGGCCGGTAAACGGGCCTCTCCCCACTATATGAATCAGTCCTCACTCCAGCAGCACCCCCAGCCCCCTCAGGTCCTCCCGCACCCGATGGAACGCGTCCGCATCCGGGCAGGAGAGGGTATGAAGGTGGATACCTTCAGTGAGGTCCGAGAGGGGACGGGCGCCAGCTTCCATGCAGCGGGAGAGGAATTGGCTCACATCGTAACGGCTGGAAAGCTGGAGAGGGCCGGTAAGCTGGCCATAAACAGGATGATCCACGATAACATCCAGCACGGAGCAGCCTTGGTCCACCACAGCGTTCAGTTCCGCCGCCATTCCCCGTCCGTCGTGACAGCAGGCCACCTGTCGAATGAAGCCCCGGCCGGACTTCAAAATCACATAGCCCCTTGGTGTGGCGGAGATATCCTCTCCGGCAGCCCGAAGCAGCGCCACGTCTCCCACCACCACTTGACGGCTGACGGAAAAGCGCTCCGCAAAATACCCGGCGCTGACGGGGCGGCTGGACTGCCGCAAATGCTCCAAAATAGCCTGCCGGCGTTCCTCAGCCTGCATAGATGTCCCCTCCCAACGATCTGGATTAAATCAATAGCAGTATACCACAATCTGCCGGAAAAGAAAAGGGCATCCCATGGGTGTGTTCCGTTCGCAGTTTTGCCCTGCACGCCCGTTCCGCACTGTCATCCCGCTCTGCATGTTGTTTAAAAATATCTCTTTTAACAAAGATCATGCCGGCGGGAGTCTCCGGCAGCTTCATCAAATGGCATTGAATCCGCTCAGCTCCTGTGCTATAGTTAAAATAACAAATAAGGATGTAGGAGGCGCGAGCCATGAAACGTATGATTGCATACTGCGGGCTGGATTGTGAAACATGTGATGCATATCTTGCAACAATCCATGATGACCAAGCGCTGCGTGAAAAAACCGCAAAGCTATGGGCTGAGTTAAATCACGCGCCCATTTTGCCTGAACATATCAATTGTGAGGGCTGTCGTGTGGATGGAGTTAAAACTGTATATTGTGAGAATCTTTGCGGCATTCGCCAGTGTGCCCTGAAAAAAGGCGTAACGACATGCGGTACCTGTTTAAATATGGAAACATGTCAGACGGTTGGGGAGATTATTTCAAATCGTCCAGACGCTCTGAAAAATCTGAGGGGATAAACGTAACACAAGTCCAATATCTTCCAGTTTATTGGGCCGTCCTCCATCCAAGGCGGCTTCCCCTCCATATCTGTTTCCAAACAGCTGCAAAAGCGCACCCGCAGGCACCAATCTGAAAAGGCCGGTCAAAATACGCGTATACACTCCATGCGCTTGGGATACCGCTGCGATTCCGCCGATTTCAAGAGTTATCCCGCCATAGAAAACCGCGTATTCCGCCCCTACGGAAAAAGCGATATGCAGGATTTATGGATGCCCTGTGAATGAGAAAAAACGCGCCGCAGGAGGCGGTCGAAGCCGTCCTGCGGGAAATGCGGGCAACATCCTCCGGCATTCGCAGCGGCTCTGCCGCGCGGGGTAGCAAGGCTCACAGCTTGACAGAAAATCCGGCCTGTGCTATGATTTCCCCCATCTGGAATTTGTATCGTAAGCTTAGGCCTTGTTTAAAACATGCCGGGATGCCTGGCAGGAAGGGAACTTTTATCCATGGGGCACGTAATGTCTGTAAGGCGGCGCCAATGGGCATCCAGCCGCCGGGCACGGTAATTCTCCCCAGGAATCCGACGAATCTCCACAAAAACCGAAAAAACACCAGCGGAAACCCTCCGCCGCTGATTATGTCTTTTTCCTACAGTTCTGATTTAGGAGGCTATTATGAACATCGAATATCTGAATGTGAATGGAACGAATATTGGGGTCGTTTCCGGTAACGAGGCGGAAATCACAACTATCCAGGCCGCACTGGATCTGGCCATGACCGTGAAATATGAGTCTGGCGGGTCGCGCATCGCCATTGACAAGCGGGTGCTGGGAGAGGACTTCTTTATTCTCAGTACCGGCGTAGCCGGGGAAATTCTCCAGAAATTTATCAACTATCATGTGAAAGCCGCTATTTTCGGCGACTATTCTCATTATACCAGCAAACCCCTCAAAGATTTTATTTACGAGTCCAACAATGGAAGGGACTTTTTCTTCACTGCGTCGAGGGAAGAAGCCGTGGAGCGATTGACGCAGGCAAAATAACTGCTGCGTGCAGATTCCAGTTCACAGGCGGCCGTCCATTTTGGGCAGCCGCCTGTCTTTTCTGTGCTTTAGCAAAAATTCCCTTGCAAAACACGGAAGCTTCGCCTATACTGTATAAAAGAATGACCATGTGTCCGCATCGTATCATTTGGGCATATGGCACCGGAGAGAAGGTGAGAACGAATGTCCCTGGAAGCGATTGAAAAGGTAACGCAGGCGGAAAGTGAGGCCCGTGAACGCCGTGCCTCCGCCGAGGCAGAGGCGAAGCAGCTTGTCGCCGATGCGGAAAAAGAAGGTCAGGCGCTCTTGCAAAAAATTCGGAGCGCCGGGGCGGAGGCTGGACGCGCACTTCTGCGTCAGGCCGAGGAGCGGGCCGCAGACACCGCTGCAAAAACCGCCCAGGCCGCAGAAGCAGACGCCGCTGCCCTGCGGGAAGCGGCGGGCAAGCGTCTGGAGGCTGCCGCAGAGTTTATTGTCGGAAGGGTTGTGAAGCACTGAAATGGCCATTGTAAAAATGAAGAAGCTCCGCGTCATGGCCATGGCCGACAGCCGGGACGCACTTCTGCGGGAACTGCTGCGTCTTGGCTGCGTGGAGATCAGCGAGCCTGCCGGTCTTTTGGCGGACCCCGCTTGGGCCGCGCTGCTGCGGCGGGATGTTTCCACGCTGGCTGAAACCAAAAACGAACAGGGAGAAGCGAACGCTGCCCTGGAGGCTCTGAAGCGCTACGGCGGAACCAAGGACGGCCTCTTTATTCAGCGCCGCCCAATATCCCAGGAAGAATTCCTCAGCGAGGAAACTCTGGAAAAGGCCCGGGCTGTCAGCAGAAAGATTAACGCTTACCTGCAGGATATTTCCCGTTTGCAGGGAGAAGAAAGCCGCCTTCTCAGCCGAAAAGCGGGACTGGAGCCTTGGGTTCCCCTGGACATGCCTCTTGAGTTGAGCGGCACCGCCAATGCAGTCTTCCGCTTGGGCGTCTTTCCAGGGGCGGCAGACACAGCTGCCATCCGCAATGAGCTGGCGGACACAGCGGCGGAACTCTACGAGATCAGCGGAGACAAGCAGCAGCGCTGCTGCCTCCTGATCGTCCACCGCACGGAGGAGGAAAAGGCCCTGGAGATTCTGCGGCCTCACGGCTTCAGCGTTACCGCTTTCCAAAGCGTAACCGGTACGGCGGCCAAAAATGTCGAGGCGCTGCATGCCTCCATCGCGGAAAATCAGACCAAGCGGCAGGAGGCCGAAGCCGCTATTGCCGCTCTGTCCTCCTCCCGGGACGCTCTGCGGCTCTATGCCGACCGGCTGAACGCAGAAGCCGCCGAGGACGCGAATACGGAGCGGCTTCTCACAGACGGAACCATCGTCTTTTTCGAAGGCTGGGCTCCGGCAGAGAGCATGAACGATGTTCAAGCTCTGCTGGACGGCAGCGGCTGTGCCTGGGACGCCGCTGATCCTGCGGAGGAAGATATTCCAAACGTCCCTGTACAGCTGAAAAACAACTGGCTCACCAGGCCGCTGAACATGGTGACGGAGATGTACTCCCTCCCCGCTTACAACAACGTGGACCCCAACCCTCTCATGGCGCCGTTCTTCATTTTGTTCTACGGCATCATGATGGCGGACATGGGTTACGGTCTGCTGATGTTCCTGGCAGGCACGATCATCTCCAAGAAGTACCGGCCCAAAGGCGCCATGGGACACATGATGGGCCTGATGCAGCTGTGCGGCGTCTCCACTTTCATCATGGGCGCGCTGACCGGCGGTTTCTTCGGGGATTTCCTGACCCAAGTGGTAAAGCTCCCCACCGGCGGGGATTTTGCCCTGCCCGCACTGTTCACCCCGCTGAACGACACACTGATGATTCTCGTGGGCGCCATGGCTCTAGGCCTTGTCCAGATTGTCACCGGCATGGCCATCAGTTTTATCCGCAAGATAAAGGCCGGACAAGTTCTGGACGCCGTTTTTGAGGAGGTCACCTGGTGGATTGTCTTCATCGGCATCGGCCTTATGGCGGCGGGCGTCACGAATCTGGTGCTTTACGCCGGTTTAGCCTTGATTGTCATCGGGCCCCTGGTCACCGGCCAGGGCTTTGGGAAAATCATGGGCATCTTTGGCTCCCTCTATAACCATGTCACAGGCTATTTTGGCGACATTCTGTCCTATGCCCGTCTCATGGCCCTGATGCTGGCGGGCAGTGTCATTGCCCAGGTATTCAATACATTGGGGGCAATTCCCGGCAATATCCTCATCTTCCTTGTGATCTCTCTGGCGGGCAACGCGCTGAACTTCGCGCTGAACCTGCTGGGCTGCTATGTCCATGACCTCCGTCTCCAGTGCCTGGAGTATTTCGGAAAGTTCTATGAGGACGGCGGCAAGCCCTTCCGGCCCCTGGCCATGGAGACCAAATACGTGGATATCACGAAGTAATCAAATTTTAGGAGGAACACTACAATGCAAGACATGACTCAATTGATCGAGATGCAGCAGGCACTCACCTTCCTGGGCTCCATCGGCGGCCTGGCCCTGGCTCTTCTGGGTGCGGGCCTCGCGGCAGTACTTCCCGGCATCGGCTCCGCCAAAGGCACCGGCATTGCCGGCGAGGCGGGCACCGGCCTTCTCTGCCAGGACCCCAGCAAGTTCGGTAAGG
>CAJTJA010000034.1 GCA_910576845.1 uncultured Oscillibacter sp. | reverse complement strand
TGACAACGAAGCTGTTCTGCGGCTACTGCCGGGAGATGATGACCGGCTACGGCGGTACAGGAAAATCAGGGACGGCCTATCGCTACTACGCCTGCAAGAGTGCCAAGAAAAAGATTTGTCGAAAGAAAGTTGTCAACAAGCAGAAAATTGAAGATAGGGTTGTTTTGGAGTGCCGCAAGCTGTTGACGGACAGCAACATTGAGAAAATCGCCCTTGCGGTTGCCGCCGCTTGCGAGGCCGACTATGATAGCTCCGCCATCAAGCGCATCAAGGCGGCAATTCAAGAGGTGGACGCCGCCATAGAAAACCTCTGGAAAGCCTTGGAGCGTGGGCAGGCGGTGGATATGATCGCCGAGCGCATCGAGAAGCGCAAGCAGGAAAAGGACGAGTTGCAGGGCCAGCTTGCCATCGAGATGGGGAAACAGGTCACATTTACCGCCCCACAGATCAAAGCGTTTCTCTATTCGCTGAAACGAGGGAATGTCAATGACGAGAACAACCGCCGGGGAATGGTGAATATCTTTCTCCGGGCCGTCTACCTCTACGACGATAGAATGACGCTAATCCTCAACGGAGGCGACAGGCCGATTACTATTGATGATATTCTGCTGGACGAGATAGAGGAACATTTTGAGAACGCGGTTTCAAGTCATGCGCGGTGTTCGCCGTTGGTTGCGGACGCTCCACCATTTCAGCAAGCCTCGTATCTGCAATGGATACGGGGCTTTTGCTTTGGCCTCAATGCTTTTCGGTTTTGGAAGCATTTTGGAAAACTTGGAGCAAATACGCCTAAAATTTTATTTTAAGCAAAAAAATTGAATTAATTTGCATATGCAATTGCACATAAAAACCGGATTTAGTCCGGTGGCAGTAAGTCCTTGAAATAGTCGTCTATCTGCTGATCGTATTCGGCCTCCCGCTCCTTGATGACATGCTGGTATGTCGTTTTAAGCATGTTGTTGGTGGCGTGTCCCATCCGCTTCATGCTGTACTTATCCGGGATCCCCGACGCCAGCATGATAGAGGCGTTGGTGTGCCGGAGGTCATGAAATCGGTAATGCGGTACTCCCGCCTTCTCACAGATGCGGGAAAAACCGCTGTAGATTGCTTTCCCCGACATTCGCACAATATGCTGTCCTCTGTGCGGCGCCGCCTCCAGCAGACGCCTCAGATACTCCGGCAGATGGAGCGCACGGGTCCCGCTGTAGGTCTTGGTCCCCTTCTCCACGGGGCCGTTCTCGCCCATGACGATGGCCCGCCGGATGTGCAGGGTATCTCCGTCTACACAGTCCCAGGTTAATCCCAAAATCTCCGACTGCCGCAGCCCCATCCACACTGCCAGCACAATGGGAATCTCATGCTTCGCCCCTCTGGCGGCGGCCAGAATAGCTCGAAGCTCCGCCTCCGACGGAATCTGAATATTCGGCTTGACCTTCTGGGGCAGCGTGGTCCGCAAGGCCATGGAGGGACGATACTCCTTCAGTACGGTGCTGAGGAGACCGTGGGCGTTGGAAACCGTCTTGGGGGATTTTTCCCGGGCCAGGCCGTTCACCCACCGCTGGACATTCTCCTGGGTCAGGTCTCCGATCTTTACCAAGGCAATACCGCCCATCAGGTTGCCTTTTACCTGCCTGTAACCCTTAATGGTAGAAGGGGAGAGCACGGCGTCCTTGGATTCGATGTAGCGGTCCACTGCCGCTGCCACCGTCAGGCTGAGGAGGGATTTCTCCGCCTCCTTAGCCCGTGTCTTGATGCCGGCGGCCCAGTAGACCGCCTCTTTTTCCGTGTCGAAGGTCCGCCCCTTCCGGCGGCCGTCCACCATGACCTGGACGTACCAGCGGCCCGAGGGCAGTTTTGGGGCTGGGGGAGCTTCATGGGAATACCTCCTCTCCTTGCGGTTTCAATTGCTTTTGGGAAAGACTGTGGCATTTTAGGAAATAGGAAAGAACAATCTTTCAGCGCTGCCGGTAACGGCGGACGGTTGGCTCTCCTGACAGGGGACAATTTCTTTCCCCTTGGTCTCATGAAAAGGGGGGCTGCCCAATGGTTACATACAATGAACTGTTCCGGTACACGCTTGCTATCATCGGTATTATCGGCCTTTTCATTGCGGTCAATAAAAAGAAGTAACCGCCCCAGGCTCCAACCGTGGTGGTTACTTCTTTGCAAGTAATCTGACTCGTAGGGGCCAACCGTCTACCGGCAACGCCCTTTCTAAAGTTCAGTATAACCGCTCTATGTGAAATTGTCAAGCACTCCGCCGGTGTCCAACTTGGACACCGGCTTATTGATTGGCCTCAGCCTCCCGCCGCTAGCCGGAGGCCCTGCGGATCATGGCCTTGTCCTCCTGACAGAAAATCTCCACCTCATCGTTTTCCTGCATGCCGATCTGCGAATTCTTTGGGAACCTGGACGCCAAAGCCGCTGTCGGGCCATTGGACCATGTGGAGGTGAGGCATTAATTTTAGCTCACCTCTCTTTGATCGTAGATAAATATACTCATAACATCTTGACTATACTGGTTGATTTCAAATCCAGTTATGGTGTAACCAGTAGTGTAATACCACCATTTATCATCATGTTCAATGGAAGTTGGTTCTCCAAAGCGATTAATAAGATCATCAGTAGTTGTTTCAACTGCTGTATTCTTTGCGGTTATCCATCTATCATTTGGATATTCTATATACATGGAAATCAGCTTTCCATTCTTATAGTTTGCATATAAATAAGTATCGGAGTAGAGGTAGCTGTCTTCGTAAGATTCAGGCTTTCCAAGCAATTGATCAACCTTGCTTTTGGGTGTATTTAGCCTTAAACCAACACCTAAATCTGTGTTGTACAACTGTGAAATTGTCACTGATTCCGCTGTAATTTTAGGATGACTAACCAAGTACACAAGAGCAAAAGCAATCACTGTGGCGAGAATAACGATTCCGGCGAGCATTGGAGGAGTAAGCCCCTTCTTTTTAAAAATAGTTGTTGTTCGGTCAGCTACCACTTGCGTAGGGATATCATTCAAATTTTGGGTAACGCTATCTTCTTGCACGTTCTTTGCTCCGCACGAAGGGCAAAAATGACTATCATTTGGCATTTCTTTTCCACACTTATTGCAATACATAAATTTCCTCCTGTGTCCAATCTGGACACTTTTTTATTTTTTGCCCCTGCACAGGGGCGTGATCACATTGTTCTATTGGGCCACCCGGATTCTTGGGGGCATGGTCCACATCTTAGTCAAGGTGCTGGTTAACCTCCGGTACATCGGTCCTTCCCAGTAGATAGTCCACGGAGCAATCCAGGTAGTCGGTGAGCTTCGCAAGGTTGTCCGCCTGTATGGAGGTTTTCATGTGAGTCATCATATTGTAGTTTAAATTGGATGCTTCTAATACCTTTTTACAGGCATTCCTCGTTCTTTGGCTAAACTCTTGATTCGTTCGGATACACGGTTAGAGTTGTACACATTTACTCTATCTCCTTTGGTGTATCTTGCAAAAAACTATAAATTTGTAGATGTAGATAATTATTAGCGATCTACTCATTTGTAGATATATTATCAACCATGGACTTCAAAAACTGGAATGAAGCCTGAATAGTTGAGAATGATGGAAATGAAAGGGTAAAAATAGAATAACCAGACAAGATACCTGCCGGGTAGGGAAGCCGCGCATTTGTGGGACAAATCCGGTATAACACGCTCCAGGCTGGCCCCGGGTACAAGCGTGGGATTTCTGAAGCCTGGGAGCAGGCTCCCTTCTTAAAACAGCGTATTGCGTTTTTTGAAAGTTATATGTAACTTAGACACAGTCTGTTTTTTTGTAAAATTCCAAATATTTCGACACACTTCAAGGACATTTCAGGAAAAATGTGATATAATGGCCCCGCCGCCGGTGGTAATTATTTGATGAAGGGAGCTGCACCCCATGAATAAAAAAAGCCGCAAGCCCCAAGTCAATGCTGCCGGAGCCGCCGAGCTGTTTGAAAAGCTTTCAGCGGCTGATCAAGCTGCCATTATTCAACGGATGAAAGACATTTTAGCCCAAAAGATAGATTCTTGTAAAAAAACGTGATATGATGCACATGCTATTGGTTCTTCCGCAATAGGAGGAAGTGAACAGCGTGGAGTACACGGTTTCCCCCATGGCTTCTGTCATGGCAAACCTAATCGCCTATTTCGTTTGTAAATGGCTGGACACAAACCCGCAAGACTAACACCTGAAAAGAACCCCTCGGGAGTCGCCTCTCCCGGGGGGTTCGCTGTTAGTAAACAGTGAAACACATAATCTCACTCTTACCGTCTGACCTTTAATATATGCCCCGGAAGAGGCAAAGTCAATAATCAAGTTTTGTCAATCCTTTGCCAGGAGGCCCTTCATCTGTTTCACAATGGAAATTTGTTCTTCTACACTCAACTGCTCAAAGATTTGGACGAACTCCGGCGCAAGCTCACGCTCAGAAACGGGGGTGGGCTTTTCTTCGCCTAAGAGCACACTGGTGGTGACGCCGAGATATTCGGCTAGGAGCTGGACTTTTGCCACGGAAGGCGTTTGTCCTCGGCTGATGTCACTTAGGAAGCTGCCGCCTACGCCGCTTTCTTTGCAGGCGTTGGTGGGTTTGATTCCTTGTTTCAGGCAGAGCTCTTTGACATTTTGTACAAAAAATTCCTTATTCATGCAAAGTGGCTCCTTAATTTAGATTTGGGAATTACGTACAAAATACATTATTACGCACAATATTGCTTGACAATCCGTGATTACGGTTTTATGATTAACTCATACCGTAAGCAGTATAACCCAGAAAGGAAGTAAATTTGTGTATGAGCTTTCTGAGTTTATCCGCATGGACAATTCTGACATGTGCGGGGCGGGTTATAGAAATGATGGAAACCTCGTCCTTGGTGGGTATGAAGCCCCAGCAAACCCTTTCCGCATCCGTAAGGAATATTGGACTAAGGCCGGGGAGATTCTTTTCCTTCCCGCCGATGCCGGCGGTGAAGATGCTACCTGTGGCTAGTCCGTATTCATATCACTCAGCCGACGGGATTCCTTCTTTTTTGAAATTTGCGGGATGTCAAGGTTCCCGGCAAAATGAGAATCCTATGGCTGATTACAGTATAGGCAGCATCAAGAATCCATGGTGTTCGCAGTCTCTATTATCTGTTCTTTTACGCTGCGAAGAGGACTGGCGAACCTTTTGCGTTAAATTATTTTACCATTTGCCTGGAGCGTTAGCAAGTCCTAATTTCGCGGAACGTTAAAAGAAAGAGGTGTCGGATTGAAACTGCATGTATTAAAAATTCAAAAATACCGGGAAGCTACCGGGATGAACAAGACGGAACTGGCAAAGAAAATGGGCGTTTCCATCCCGACGGTCTCCCGCTGGGAGAACGGCGAGGACCTCCCAGCCGCGGCCCGGCTTCCTGCTTTGGCGGTCGCCTTGGATTGTACCATCGACGAACTTTTTGGCCGTGACAGCGCGTGAAGGGAGGTAACTGCCATGAACACAAAGTTCGAGATGGATTCCGATCTGCTGGTCTCTGCCGAGGAGATCATGTGGGACGCTCAGGCCCACTGTGAGGCCGACGTTTGCGTCCCGGCCCGTCTGGATATCTCGGAGACCCAGGAGCTGGCCCAGGCCCGGCTGAAATCGGCAAAGACTGCCGAAACTTTGCTGTATTGCTTTGGAACACGTTGATAGAAGGAGGCACATATGCCAAGAGTAAAAAGGCAAAAGCTCTCAGAGGAGGAGCGCTTGGCGGCCATTGCGGCGGAAACAAGTAAGATTGTCCGACTGGTAATGGTGCGGCAGGATATCCCTTTCCTGATTGACTTGGCCGGTATGATCGGCATAGCAAACACCACATTGAGCGCAAAGCTCAAGACCGGCAGCTGGACACAGAAGGACATTTGCAAGCTGGTGTCTGTCCTGAGTATCCCGTCGGAGGAGGCCGCACGGATGCTGGGGGTAGGGCTGTGAGCGCAAAAAAAGACCGCCCGAAGGCTGGCACCTTCGAGCAGTCGTATCCAGGGCTTGCGCCGAGAACCATTAAGAACCATTAACGAGCTTATTATATCAAATTCCCGGCAGAATGCAAGCTCATATTTGGGGTCCCCGCGCGGCTTGCCGCGTAGGAAGAGGAGGAAGGAAGGGAGCAGAGCGGAATTTCTTCCGACGAGGACGGAGGGGAGGTTTCCCCATGTCCTGGGCCATGCTATTGACCTATATCGGGGCAGCGGGACTGGTCAGTCAGTTCACCCGCCTGATTGACTGGATAGAGAGGAGCTGAGATGCCGTGGAGGATATCACCCAAGGCGGGATGTGTCTTGTGATTCCGGCCTCCGTGGCGGAGGACGTGCACCTGCGGGAACGGTCCAAGCTGATCTACGGCAGGATTGTCCAGCTGGCCTCCAGCACCGGGTTTTGCTACGCCAACAACAAGGCGCTTCTGGACATTCTGGCCCACGAAGACCCGAAGACCGGCGAGACCGCCGTTATCAGCGAGCGGACGCTCCAGAGCATCCTGGCGGAGCTGCGGGACAGGGGACACATCCACATGGACGCCGGCCCGGTCCCCCGCTCCGGCGGGGAGCTGCCCGTGGTCCGGCGGCGCATTTTTGTGGGCCGTAGATTGGCGGACATGCCCCCACCCCAGGGGGGTAAAGAAAATTGCACCCCTGAAAATTTCTGCACCGGGGGGGGGTGAAAAAAACTGCACCCCTTTTAAATAGTAAGAATAATACAAGTAAGACGATACCCCCTGTAGTCCCCCAGGGGACGGACGTGCTCTTTGACCGCTTTTGGAACGCCTACCCCAAGAAAAAGGGTAAGGAGTCGGCGCGGCGGGCCTGGGAGAAGCTCCGCCCGGATGTGGCTCTATGCCGGGTAATGGCGGAAGCGCTGGAGCGGCAGAAACGCTCCAGGGAGTGGCGGAAGGAGGGCGGCCAATTCATTCCCTATCCCGCCACATGGCTGAACGGCCGCCGCTGGGAGGACGAGGAGGACAAGCCCGATTCCACCCCGGAGGGCGAGGAAGGAGAACGATTCGGATGGCGCTAGGAGACAAACGGGAGCATCAACTGGACGCAGAACGGGCCGTGCTCGGCTCCCTTGCTGATCGACCCGTCGATTATCAGGGAGCTTCTGGCGGAAGTACAGGAGCAGGATTTTCTCCATCCCACGAACCTCTTGGTCTTTAACGCGGCCCGGACCCTTTTCCGCTCCGGAGACCCTGTGGACGCTATAGCAATCCGGGACCGGATTGGAGAGCAGTATACCGACTACCTGGTCCAGCTCATGGAGATTACCCCCACCTCCGTTAACTGGGACTTCTACGCCAGGATGATGCACGAACAGGCTGTTGTCCAGCGGTGCAGGGATTTGGCGGAACGGTTGTCCCTGGCAGCGACCCTGGACGAATGCCGGCCCGCCGCTGCTCAGCTCCAGCAACTGCTGGCCGACGGGCAGAAGCTGGAGGCCTGGACCATGCCGGAGCTGCTGGAGAGCTTTTTCAAGAGCCAGGAGCCGGACGCGCCGAAACAGGAGTTTATTACCTTCGGCCTGGCGGCGGTAGACAAGGGGACCTACATCACAAAGGGTGACGTGGTAGTCCTGGGCGGCTGCGCCAGCGACGGCAAAACATGCCTCGCGCTCCAGATGGCCTGGAATATGGCGAAAAAATACAAAGTTGGGTTCTTTTCGCTGGAGACAGACCGGGAGAAGATACGGGATCGTTTGATGGCATACTCCGCCCAGCTCCGCCTCCCCGACATCAAGAAAAAAACAATTGGCGAGGAGCGGTGGACGGTGCTGGCAAGACAGGCGGCTGAGCTTGCCAAGCGGGATTTCACGGTGATCCGTTTTCCGGAAAAGAGAGTCGCGGATATCCGGGCGGTCAGCCAGGCCTATGGGTTCCAGGTGATTTTCGTGGATTACGTGCAGCTGATTGTCCCGGAGACGGACACCCGGACGCCCCGTCACGAACAGATAGCGTCTATTTCCAGGGATTTGCATGCTTTTGCACAGAAAAGCGGGACGCTTGTGGTGGAGCTGGCCCAGCTTCACCGGATGGACCAGGCAAGCTGGAGAGCGCCTACGATGCACGACCTGAAGGAAACCAGCCAGCTTGAACAGGATGCGGACCTCATTTTCCTGCTGTACCGGCCTGGGCCCAAGAGCAAACTGGATAAAAACAGTTCCCGCATTCTGACCATCGGAAAGAACAAGGAAGGGCGGCAGGGAGACTGGCCGCTGTACTTTGACGGTGAGAAACAGACCTTTTCTGTCATGGCGGAAAAAGATGGCCGCTCCGTGCTCCAGGCCCTCCAGGCGGAGGGACGGAAGGCCCAGGCCCGGAACCGTGGCCGGTGGGACCCAGGACAGATGGAGATTTCCGAGCTGCCGGGAGATGACGAAGACATGCCGTTTTGAGCGATACATGCGCCGCCCCTCGGCAGTTAAAAGGATATGCGTATGAAAAAACCATCGCAATCATGAACAACAAAGGCAGAGACGGGAAAACCATCACTGCGGCCACTATGGCCCGGTGCCTTTCGGTTGAGTATGACAAGCAGGCGGCGCTGATGGACGCGGAGCAGCAGGGCAACTTGCCCCAGTACTTCGGCGTCATAGATACCAGCAGTTGCGGCAACGCCTGGACCCTGCTGACGGAGGGCGCGGACTATTGGCCCGGCTTCGTAACTCCGGCGGGTCCAAATCTGGACATGATTCCCTTCGGTATGGAGCCGCCCCGGAAGCGGGGCGGCGGTTCAATCCTGATTCTCTGTGCTCACGGCGTGGGGCCGGCTGTGGTATACCTTCAGCTCCGGGCCGGAAGTCCCGGCGATGATGGGGTTTGCCTTAGCTTTGGTATGCTTCGCCTTGCCCTGGAGCTCGGGCACCGGCGGAACGTCGTTCCGGGGCTGGGGATGCGTCCAATCCGGACGGGCCATGCCTTTCTTTGCCATAGCGTTCACCTCCTTCAGACGAGGCTTTGGACGATGGACTGCATCTCCTTTCGGGAGGCGGCCTGCCTGGCCTGGTCCACTACCCGGTCACGTTCCTCAGCGGACAGCGCGGCGAAGCGGCGCATGGCCTGTTCCTGTTCGGCCAGCGTCATCATCAACCCAACGGGCATATCGTTCATAAAAATCACCTCCGGCTCAGTTTGCCCGGAGTTCGGGAGAAATAGACGATGAAAAGACTGACAATAAACATGCGGCAAAGGGGGCGAAATAAGCCATTGAACGGCGGTCCCTCTGCCTGGCAGCTTGCCGGAACGAACCGGCCCGCTGCGGCCTGGAGGACAGGAGACCGGCGTGAAAACCGGAGGCGTTACGCCTCCGGCTCCGCAGAATCTTCCTTTTTCTTTCGCCAGTTTCGGTAATTCCCGGACTTGACCCGCTTGTCAGCGGGGGGCTGGGCGTCCGCCGGGATGACCCATTGCTTCCCGATCTTCTCCGCCGGAATGCGGCCCTGCTGGATGAGCTTGCGGACGTTGCCCGGGTCTTTCCCGTGGAGGGTGCACCATTCGGAGATGGAAAGAAAGTCACTTGCGGCCATATTGAATCACCTCCATGACGTCCCAGGCAAAACAAACTGCTGTCAAAACCGCCGCCGTCCAAAACAGCCAATTAAATTGGTGATTCAGGCAGGCATAAACAGAATTTGCAAAGAACAAGAAATAAAGCGCGGAATTTTTGAAAAATCTGTTGCGCATCTCGGTACAGATGGGGTATACTGATTTTGAGGTTGGGGGAGGTTTCCCTCCCCCGGTTCTCAGCCCTTGAGTATCGTGTGAATTACGAAGACGATGTTTGCGATGCAGGCTAGTATCTCGACAACCGTCTTTGTAACTTCCAGCTTACTCAGGGGCTTCTTTTGTTTTTCCCCATCTGTTCGCCTCCCTTCTGACAGCAGAATAACACGCAATGGTGTAGATATCAACAGTTTTTCAGAATTATTTAAAGTTTTTGAGGACGACGGCCTATAGGGCGACGGCCTGCATCTGCAAAGAAGGCAGCCCGTCATGTCCAAATTCAAACGCATCATTGTCGCTGGTCCCCTGGTGGTGGAGGCTGTCTACCCCGCCCCGCGTCCCCGTGACAGCCGGACCGTCCGGCAGGGCAAGAAGGCCCTCAGTTTCCAGGCTCAGCAGATGATGAACCTCAAATACGCCTATCAGAAGCTGGAGCTGCTGATTGCCGCCAACTTCGGAAAGAAGGACATCTACGCCACCCTCACTTATGACAACGCGCATCTGCCGGAGAACCGCCAGGAAGCGAAGAAGAAGGTCAGCGCATTTGTAAAGAGGCTGCGAAAAGCTGGGGAGGCCCAAGGCCAAGAATTCCGGTACATCTACAATACGGAGCACAAGCACCGGCATGACGAGGGTTCCTGCCGCGACCCAGCACAGCGGTCGCGGTGGGAAGAGGAGGAAGGAATGGAGCGGGCGGAGTCCTCGCCGAAGGCGGGGACGGAGCAGAGTGGAATTTCTTCCGGCGAGGACTATGACCTGATCCGGCGGCTGTGGGGACAGGACAAAGCACAGACGGCGGCGGAAGAAATCGCTTTTTATTAAATTTTCAGGCTTGATAACCGTATTAACTAAAAAAGGAGCGTGTGGGGTATTGCAAACGCATGGAAAATATGGTAAGATGCTAACAGTGAGGAACGGATGGTTGTCTTGTCCTTTCTGCCGGAAAAACGGGCGGATGATGAAAGTCCGGCCGGACGCCGAAGGCGAGCGTGTGACCGCTTACTGCCGGGTGTGCAAAAAAGAAATCTTGATCGACATTCACAAGGGCGCGTGCTTTGAAAGCCAAGGCCAGTGATTGACACAGCGATGTGTCGTCATTGGCCTTGGTTTTTTATTTTGCTTCATGGAGGTGATAGCCCATGGCAATGAAACCGCTGCGCCTGCCGTCATTCCGGGTGCGGCATCCCGGTTCCTGCGGCCGCCGGAGGGCTGAGACATGACCCTGCCGGAAGGACGGAAGCCCGCGCTGTTGGCCATCTGCCGCCTGGATGAGCTCTCTCCGGAGGACGAGATACTCCTGGAGGTCCTGTATTGCGCCGCCGTGGGCTATATGACCCAGGCGGGCGTGGGGGCTTATGGCGTGATCTTCACTATTCGCAAGAGCCGGACTCTGACCCTTCACAACGCCCTCCGCCGGCGGGGGCAGTTCTGTTTCCTCACCTCCATCGTGGACGGAGACCCCGGCTTCCAGATGGTAAAGGCGGCGTTGCGCGAGCCGGTGGACTGCATCCAGGACGCGGACCGGGCGCCCCAGGGCTGCCGCTTCCCCGGCATCCTGACGGAGAAGTACGCGGGCCACGAGCAGCTGGACCCATTCAAAAAACGAATATGAAATCCGGAGAAAGGAGGACTGTTAGTGCAGGAATTTACGGTTGACGCCGGAGACTGGAAAGCGTTCTGGGAGCGCTGGCGGGACACAATTGACCGGCTTCCCGGTTTGAAGGAAGCCATGCTGGAGAAAATCGGCGGACGGGTCCGGGGAGAAGTCCGGGAGGCAGTGGACCGCTCCGGGCTGAACGGCTCCAAGGGGCGGGTGAAGCGCTATCAGCCCCGGGCCAGGATGACAAGGGTGAAGGGCTATGATTTTTACGCCAAGGCCCAGGCGGAGGCGGAAAAAATCGCCGTTCAGGAGGCGGAGGACTTCCTGCGGCGGCTGACGGTTGAGGAGATGAAGCTATGAGAGAAGGAACCATCCTCCCGGCGGACGTCACCGAGGCCGTCGTGGAGCGGGTGAAGGAGGCGTTTCCCGGGGAGACCGTTTACACAGATTTGACCCCCAGGGATTTTGAGCGCCCCTGCAATATGGTGGAGCTGGCGAGCCTGGGCCTGGACCCGCTGAGCTATGGACAAAGCGGCGTGGATTTGCTGTACAAGGTCAAGATCACCACCTTTTCCACGGTGGACGAGGCTCACTCCTCCCACCTCCCTGTGCTGGATCTGCGGGCCATGCTGGTGCTGGGGGCCTTCGGGAGCGGGTATATCCGGGTAAAGGACCGGGCCCCCAAGGTGCGGAGCATCGAGGCGGACGCCTCCTTCTTCGACTGCGTGCCGGTGACGCTGACCCTGGCGCTGACCCTGGACCGGGCGGATTTCGTCGGGTCCGAGCTTTACGAACTTATGCAAAACCTCGAACTACAGGTTCGAGCAAAAAAGGAGAATGAATAATATGGCAGAAAAACTGACAATGCCCACGCTGACAATTCTATTCCAGCAGCGGGCGCAGACCGCCATCGCCCGGAGCCAGAAGGGCGTGGCGGCGCTGATTGTGCGGGACGCGCTGACCGCCGGGGAAGCCTGGTCCCTGACCTCCACGGGGCAGATTCCCGAGAAGCTGGGGAAGGAGAACCAGGAAGCCATCCGGCGGGTGTTCAAGGGCGGGGTGAACCCGCCCCGGAAGGTGCTGGTGTACTGCCTGGGGGCGGAGGAGACGCTGGAGAGCGGCACGGAGACCCAGACGGAGGGCGCGTCCGGCTCCGCGGCGGAGCCCAGGCCCGGCAGCGGCGCGGCGGCTCTCAAATGGCTGGGCGCCCAGAAGTTTGACTATCTGGCGGGCCCGGCGGACCTGAGCGAGGCGGAGGCCGCCGTCATCAAGGACTGGATTATCCAAAAGCGGGAGGATGACCACGTAATCTTCAAGGCTGTCCTGCCCCACACCGCCGCCAACCATGAGGGCGTGGTGAACTTTACCGCTTCCGGCATCCAGGCGGGGGGCGACGTATTCGACGCGGCGTCTTACTGCGGCCGGGTGGCGGGGCTCATTGCCGGTACCCCCATGAAGCAATCCGTTACCTACGCCGCCTTGCCGGAGGTGGAGGATATCAACCGTCTCTCCGCCCTGGAGGAGGATGAGGCCGTGGGCCGGGGCGAGCTGATTCTGACCCACGACGGGGAGAAGGTGAAGCTGGGCCGGGGCGTGAACTCCCTGACGAATACCACGGGGAGATCCGACGTGTGGCGGAAAATCAAGATCGTGGAGCTGATGGACCTTTTGCAGTGGGATTTGCGGCTGGCGATTCAGGACAACTATATCGGCAAGTACCAGAACAGCTACGACAACAAGCTCCTGCTGATTACCGCCGTGAAGCTGTATCTCCAGGCGCTGGCGAAGGACCAGCTCATCGAGGAGAACTTTTCCTGCGACGTCGACGTGGAGGAGCAGGACGCATACCTCCAGAGCGTGGGCGTGGCCACAGCGGAGATGACGGAGCAGCAAATCCGGGAGGCCAATACCGGGACGTACGTCTTCCTGGCAATCGACGTCCGGCCCATTGACGCCATCGAGGACGTGAAAGTCAAAATTTATCTGTAAGGAGGCTTTGATATGGCATTTGAAAACGGTTCCCGGGTAATGAACGGGACGTGGGGCACAGTCTGGGCGGACGGCGCGGAGATTGCGGAAATCAGCGCGTTCCAGGTGAAGGTGACCAAGAGCTTCGACCCCATCAGCATGTGCGGGCAGATGGCGGAGGACCGGAAGCTCACCGGAATCAAGATTACGGGCTCCATGACGCTGCACAAGGTTTACAGCCGGGGGGCGGACGACGCGAACGCCGCCGCCAGGGGCCGGGATATCCGCCGGACGCTGGTGGCCAAGCTGGCGGACCCGGACGCGTACGGCGCGGAGCGCATCGCCGTCTACGGCATGAACTACGACGAGCAGACCCTGATGGACTTCGCCGCCGCCAAGGCGGGAAGCGCGACGGTCCCCTTCCAGGCCACGGCTTTCGAGTACCTGGACCAGGTGGCGCCGCCCCAGTGACGGCATGAAAGAAGCCGCCCCTGACAGGCGGCGAAAATTGACAACATACAGTGCGGCTGGCAGGATAGGCCGGAAGGACGCTGTTACATAACAGGCGGTCAGCCCATCTCCTGGGGTCCCCGCAAAAGCCTTGGCTTTTGTGGGGAGAGGAGGCGAAGGGAGGTGACGCTGGTGTGGAGAAGTCGGTTGTACCCAGTACTCCGGTTTCTGGTGTGTTTGGCCTTTTGGGCCTGCATACGGACCATAAAAGCGTGTTGACCGTCCGGCTGGCACCCGAATGGTCAACTCTGTTTGAGTAATCTTTCGGGCTGACCGCCTTGTGACAGCGCCCTTCTATGCTTATTATGCCGAAACCAGCCGCCTTGTCAAGGGGTTCCCGTCCGCAAACCAGCAAAGCGTTTGCGGATGGGAGAGGAAGAGCAGCGAAATGACCGAGTCCTGCCGTTTGCGGCAGGGCGAGGGATATGCAGCTTGCTCTGACGACAGGGCGGCTGGTTCTTTTGATATGGAGGAGCATATGGAAAACGAGAAAAAAGCAAGCGTGCTGGACCTGCTGCTGCGGCCGGAGGTGCCGGACGCGCGGAAGGCCCTGCCGGAAAAGAAGGTGGAGGTGACGCGGCTTTCGGAGCTCACCGGGAAGCCGGCGGTGTTCACGGTGCGGGCGCTGAGCTACAGCGAAATCCGGCGGATTCAGGACAAGCCCCGGGAGGAGCAGGCGGTTTCCGCCGTGCTGTACGGGTGCAGGGAGCCGGATTTCCGGGACAAGCGGCTTCTGGACCCGGAGCGGGGGATCGCCACGCCGCTGGAGGCCGTCATGGCCCGGCTGACGGCGGGGGAGATTGACGAGCTGTATATTGAGATTCAGAAGCTGAGCGGGTATCTGCGGCGGACCCTGGCCGAGGTAAAAAACGCCTAGCGGCGGCGGACGACCCGGAGCTTCAGCTGCTGTACTACCTGTTCGCCGCCAAGAACTGGGGGCTGGGGGACCTCAAGGCCCTCTATGAGGGGCGGGACGGGTGGACGGAGCTCATCCGGGCCTTCGCCGCCTGTCAGGCGGAGAGACGGAGCGAGGGCTTCAAGTGGTAAAGGAAAACCGCCCTCCCGGAGGGGAGGGCGGACGCGCTGAAAGCGTCTTTGGCGGCATGAGTGAAAAGGAGCCGGGCGGCTCCTCGAGGATGGGCGTATGAAAGGGACGGACAGCGAGGGTCAGGGGCCCGACATCTCCCAAAGCAAAAGTAAAATGATCGCTGCTCCCCCGCCCCATAGAGTGAGATGGACTAAAAATCTCCAGTACCAATCGTTTTTTAACATTTGCTGCACCTGGGAACGCAAGGATTTTGGGTTGTCAGAGGGGGCAAAGGACAAAAAGGCAACATATACCAAAGAGAGAAATCCAAATAAAAACCAACCTACTCCCATAACAACACACAGCCTTTCATTTTAAAGTTGCTCTTTAAACTATAGGGATTGAAACCAATTATGCTAACACGGAGGTGAAAAGGAGCCGGGCGGCTCCTTGGAGATGGGCGTATGAAAGGGACGGCGAGGGTCAGGGAAACAGCATAACCATATAGAAAAGTAAAATGAGCGATGCTCCCCCGCCCCATAAAACAAGATGAGAAAGAAATCTCCCCATGAAATCGCTGTTCATCATATTCTGCACCTGGGAGCGCCAAGATTTCGGGTCATTAGAAGGAACAAACATCGAAAAAACAAGCCAAGCCCAAACGCAAGTGGCAGATATAAGACCGAATCGTTCAGCAGTCATACTTATGCAAGCACCAACCTCTCATAAATCTCATAAAAATTTATAGAGCTTATCTACATCTACTATAGCGCGGAAAAGAACAAAAGTCAACGGAAAGGAGGGCGCACATGGCAGACACCATATCGGTCGTTGTAAAGCTGAACGACCAGATATCCAGCACGCTGAAATCCATCACCAATACCACGCAGGGCTGCTCAAAGGCCATGGAGGAGCTGGCAAAAAAGGGGCAGAATTTGGAGGCGCGGTATCGGGAGCTGAACAAGCGGTCCGCCGAGACGGAGGCGGCGGCGCTGGAAATCAAGCGGGCCATGGACGAGGCGAAGAAGTCGTTTTTGAAAACCGGCGAGGAGGCGGACAAGCTCAGCTTCCAAAAGCTGAAGGCGCAGTACGACGACCTGAAAACCTCCGCCAGGGACTATGGCAGCGAGGCGAAGAACACGGTAAAGGAACTGCGGACGCTCCGGGACGAGGCACGAAAGCTGGAGGGGCAGAGCGCCGGTGGGGAAAAGGGCGGCACGACGGGGGGAATGAGCAGCAAATTTTCCCTGGCGCCGGAGGGGAGCGTGTGGTCCTTCCTGTCCAGGAGCGGGACGGGAAAGATGATTGGGGAGACGGCGGCCAACGTTGCTGGGACGCTTGTAAACAGCGCCCTGGGAGACGCCGGGGGCACGCTGGTGAACAGCATCGGGGCCGGGATCGCCGCCGGCGCGATGGGCGGGGCCCTGTTCGGGCTGCCGGGGGCCGCAATTGGGGCTGGAGTTGGTTTTTTTACCGGCGCTATCAACGGCGCCGTCCAAATCTTCGAGGACAAGGACGAAGCCTTCAAGGATTACTACCGCGGTCTTTACGAGGATGTCAACGCCGCGGCGGCGGAGCGGCTCGCCGCGGGCTCTTCCCTGGCGGCGGGGCGGGAGAACGATCTCCGGGCCCTGACCAGCCTGCTGGGCGGGGACCAGGCGGCGGCGGAGAGCTATCAGGCGGCCATGGTGGAGATCGGCAGGACGCCGCCCTTCTCCTATGATACGGCGGTGAGCCTGTCTCGCGATATGCTGGGTCTCGGCCTCAGCGCGCAGGAGTCGATTGACCGGATCAACGGCCTGGCGAACGCCGCGGCGGCGCTGGGCCTGTCGGACAGCCAGGTAAAATCCGCCGCCGGCCTGCTGGAGACCGCCCGGCTCTCCGGAACGATGGACGTGTGGACGGCCCGGTCCGTGTCAAAGATGGGAATCAATATCTACGAGACGGCGGCGGAGGTGCTGGGGACCGGCATGGAGGATGTCCAGGAGAGGCTGCAAACGGCGAGCGCCGGCGAGGTCGGCGCGGTGGTGGACGCGGTTTATGACCGCATGAAAACCGCGTTTCCCGAGGCGGCGGACAGCCTCTCGGACTCCTACACCGGGCTGAGCGGCATGCTGGAGAGCTGGAAAGAGAGCATAGCCGTCTCCGAAGGGGAGCGGTATGACGACGGCCGGAAAGAGGCCCTTGCGGCGGACATCGCCGCCTACAGCGGAGCCCTGGGGGATAAGCTGATGGAGGTGGGCGCCATCGGGGGCGAGGTTCAGGCTTACAGTGAGAACCTCCGGGACCAGTACCAGCGGGAGGCCCTCAGCGCCGTGCTGCTGGGGGACCTGGACAAGGAGAACACCATTTTTTCCAAAAAGGAGATAGAAAAACTGGAAAACTTCCGGGCCGAGTTCGCCGCGGCGGAGGAAATCTACAACCAAAAAGGCGAGGGCAGCCGGGAGGCCGGGCTGAAAATGACGAAGCTGAGGGAGGACGCCGAGGCCCTGGCAAAGGCCGCCTATGAGTCCAGCGAGTGGGCCCAGAAGGAGGTGGAGGCGGAGATCGAGCAGATCGAAGCCATCCGGGACCTGACGAAGGTCATGGTTTCCGCCACGAATGCCTGGAGGATCAACAACGCCCTTTCCAAGGGCAGGGCGGCTGGGAACTCCCACTCGAAACCTTTTGGTATTGACCGGACGGAGGAGGGCGGAGACAATGACATCTCCATGCTTTATAAGCCATGGGAAGCGCCGGAATTCTTAAAGGAAGCTATGAACAGCAGCCCCTCCGGCCTGCCCAGGGACGGGGCGCCCCAGACGGGATTTGCCTTCGAGACGGAGGCGGCGGCGCTGAAAGCGTCTTTGGCGGCATGAGCGAAAAGGAGCCGGGCGGCTCCTTGGGGATGGGCGTATGAAAGGGACGGCGGCGAGGGTCAGGGAAACGACATCTCCCAAATCAAAAGTAAAATGAGTATTGGCACCCCGACCCATAGAGTGAGATGGACTAAAAATCTCCAGTACCAATCATTTTTTAACAATTCCTGCACCTGGGAACGCAAGGATTTCGGGTTGTCAGAGGGAACAAAGGACAAAAAGGCAAGATATGCAAAAAAGAAAAATCCCAATAAAAACCAACCTAACATACGACTGTCATACCATCCTTTCAAAAACTGCCCATTACTTATAAGGATTGAGACCAATTATGTCAACACGGAGGTGATTCTATGCCTGAGGCATCTCTCGCCATAAAGATAGACGACCGGTATTCCTCGGTTCTGAAAAGCATGTCGAACGTTACCAAGGCGTTTGACAAGGACGTGGAGCACCTGGAGAAGACGCTGCACAGCTTATCCGGGGAAAAGTCCCTGTTGCAGGCGGAGACCAACCGGGCCCGCAAGGCCATGCTGGACGCGCAGAAGCAGTTCGCCGCCACAAGGGACCAGGCGGACGCGCTGAAAGCGTCTTTGGCGGGACAGGAGTACGAGGACTACCGCCGGAAGCTGGAGGCGGTAACCAGGACCCTGAAGGAGACGGAGGAACAGATTCAAAATGTCGGCGAAGCGGCCGAAAGCTCCGGCGAGGCTATGGAGACTGCGAAAGACGGCGCAGGCGGAATGGGAGGCGGCGGCATAAACGGCGGGCTCTCCCTGGCGCCGGAGGGGAGCGTCTGGTCCTTCCTGTCCAAGAGCGGGACGGGAAAGATGTTCATGGAGACGGCGGCCAACGCCGCTGGGGCGTTTGTGTACAGCGCCCTGGGAGACGCCGGGGGCACGATAGCGAGCAGCATCGGGGCCGGGATCGCCGCCGGCGCGGCGGGGGGAGCCCTGTTCGGACTGCCGGGGGCCGTAATTGGAGGCGTCATAGGCGGAGCTACGGGTATGATCAACGGCATCGTCCAAGTCGAAAAAGATAAGGACGACGCCTTCAAGGACTACTACCGCGGTCTTTACGAGGATGTCAACGCCGCGGCGGCGGAGCGGCTCGCCGCGGGCTCTTCCCTGGCGGCGGGGCGGGAGAACGATCTCCGGGCCCTGACCAGCCTGCTGGGCGGGGACCAGGCGGCGGCGGAGAGCTATCAGGCGGCCATGGTGGAGATCGGCAGGACGCCGCCCTTCTCCTATGATACGGCGGTGAGCCTGTCTCGCGATATGCTGGGTCTCGGCCTCAGCGCGCAGGAGTCGATTGACCGGATCAACGGCCTGGCGAACGCCGCGGCGGCGCTGGGCCTGTCGGACAGCCAGGTAAAATCCGCCGCCGGCCTGCTGGAGACCGCCCGGCTCTCCGGAACGATGGACGTGTGGACGGCCCGGTCCGTGTCAAAGATGGGAATCAATATCTACGAGACGGCGGCGGAGGTGCTGGGGACCGGCATGGAGGATGTCCAGGAGAGGCTGCAAACGGCGAGCGCCGGCGAGGTCGGCGCGGTGGTGGACGCGGTTTATGACCGCATGAAAACCGCGTTTCCCGAGGCGGCGGACAGCCTCTCGGACTCCTACACCGGGCTGAGCGGCATGCTGGAGAGCTGGAAAGAGAGCATAGCCGTCTCCGAAGGGGAGCGGTATGACGACGGCCGGAAAGAGGCCCTTGCGGCGGACATCGCCGCCTACAGCGGAGCCCTGGGGGATAAGCTGATGGAGGTGGGCGCCATCGGGGGCGAGGTTCAGGCTTACAGTGAGAACCTCCGGGACCAGTACCAGCGGGAGGCCCTCAGCGCCGTGCTGCTGGGGGACCTGGACAAGGAGAACACCATTTTTTCCAAAAAGGAGATAGAAAAACTGGAAAACTTCCGGGCCGAGTTCGCCGCGGCGGAGGAAATCTACAACCAAAAAGGCGAGGGCAGCCGGGAGGCCGGGCTGAAAATGACGAAGCTGAGGGAGGACGCCGAGGCCCTGGCAAAGGCCGCCTATGAGTCCAGCGAGTGGGCCCAGAAGGAGGTGGAGGCGGAGATCGAGCAGATCGAAGCCATCCGGGACCTGACGAAGGTCATGGTTTCCGCCACGAATGCCTGGAGGATCAACAACGCCCTTTCCAAGGGCAGGGCGGCTGGGAACTCCCACTCGAAACCTTTTGGTATTGACCGGACGGAGGAGGGCGGAGACAATGACATCTCCATGCTTTATAAGCCATGGGAAGCGCCGGAATTCTTAAAGGAAGCTATGAACAGCAGCCCCTCCGGCCTGCCCAGGGACGGGGCGCCCCAGACGGGATTTGCCTTCGGCCTGGAGTATGTGCCCTATGACAATTTCCCCGCCCTGCTCCACCAGGGGGAGCGGGTGCTGACGGCGGCGGAGGCCCGGGGGACGGACCGGGGCGGCGTGCGCGTCACGGTGACGGGGAACGAGTTCCACGTCCGCCGGGATTCCGATGTGGACGCTATCGCGGAGACCCTGGCGCGAAAGCTCCGGACGGCGATGCTGAGAGGAGGCGGCTGATTTGCAGATTATTTTCCGTAATGTCAAAACGAACCAGGAGCTGGTCATGCCCGTGACGCCGCGGGAGTTCTACGTGGAGGCGGGGCGGGCGGTGGAGAGCCTGGACATGACGGACACGGGACAGGTGAACCTCCCCGGCCTGCGGCAGCTGTTCAGCGAGCGGCTGGAGTTCCTTCTGCCCTCCTCGGCGCGGAACTACGCCGCCGGCGGCTGGACCGGGGAGCCCTACGCCGCGGTGGACCGGCTGACGGAGTGGTCCGACGGCGGCGACGTGCTGCGCTTCATCGTCACGGATACGCCGGTGAACCTGCCGGTGCTGCTGGGCCCTGTGCGCCACGGGCAGAAGGACGGGACCGGGGACGTGTACGTCACGCTGGAGCTGCGGCGTTACCGGGAGCTGGCGGAGGAGAGCACGGAGGTGAACCCGGACACCGGAAACATGGCCCGGGCCGCGCCCCAGGAGAAAAAGGAGGAGGGCTCCTGCACCGTGGTCAAGGGGGACACCCTCTGGGGCATCTGCCGGAGGACCTATGGGGACGGGCGGCTGGCCTGGAAGCTGGCGGAGGCCAACGGCATTAAAAACGCGAACCTCATTTTCCCCGGCCAGGTGGTGAAGCTGCCGGACAAGGAGAGCCTGTAAAAGAGCCGGAGGCCGCTCCCCGCCGGGCCTTTGCCCGAGCTTTCACAGAGTTTTACAATACCATATCATACGCGGCTCAAAATGTCAAATAAACGAGGTGAGATTGTGGCATACGGCGACCTTTTGAAAATCCGCACGTGGTCCCTGGACGGGACCAGGACGGAGCATATCACGGAGAAGGTCCAGGCGAAGACCTGGAGCGGGAGCTATCGGGACTGCGCCCGGCAGCTCACGTTCTCCGTCCTGCCGGAGGCCCTGGCGGAGCTGGGGGGACAGGCGCGGCTTTACCTGGGGCCGGATATCCTGTTCTCCGGGCATATCGTCTCAAGGAGCCGGGACAGCCCCGGGAAAACCATCGACTGCACCGCCCTGGACAATGGGCTGTACTTAAAGCGCAGCAGCACCTATATGGCGGTGCGCAATCAGACGGCGGAGGCTGTCACCGCCCAGCTCTGCGGGGAGTTCGGCGTGCCCTGCGGGGCTTTGGCGGCCACGGGGGTTCCCCTGAGCCGGAATTTCCTGGGTGTGAGCCTCTATCAGATTATGCAGACCATGTACACCCTGGCGGCGGAGCAGACCGGGAAGCAGTATCAAATCCGCTTCCTCTCCAACCACCTGACCGTGGTAGAGAAGGCCGTCGGGACGGAAAGCATCCGGCTGGTCCCGGGGAGCAATCTGATTTCATGCCGTTCTTCGGAGAGCATAGAGAACATGGTCAACCGCGTGGCGGTCTACGACGACGCCTTCCGGAAGCTGGCCCAGTACGACAGCCCGGAAAATTACGCCGCCCTTTACGGCCTCATGCAGAAGGCCGTCAAGGCCAGCGAGCGGGAGAAGCCGGAGGCCGCGGCCAGGGATATCCTGGAGCAGAACGGGATATCCACAACGATTACCGCCCAATGCCTGGGGAATGTGAAGCTCATTACCGGGACGGCCGTGGCGGTTCACGAGCCCGTCACCGGCACGGACGGCCTGTTCTGGATCACGGCGGACAGCCATACGGTCCGGCGGGGCGTCTACCAGACCAAGGTGACCCTGGATTTTCGGAATCTGATGGACAAGCAGACGGCGGGAAGCCTGCCGAAGGAGTGATGATATGCGGGAAGACCCTTACAGTGAAATGATTGGCCTCATGCGGGAGGCCGGAGGACCCAAGGGCCCCGTGGGGCCCGCCCATCTGCGGCTGGGGACCGTCGTCTCGGCGGACCCGCTGGCGGTGGATGTGGCGGGAACCCCCCAGGAGGCGGCCCGGTTCTATATTTCCCACAGGCTGGTGAAGGAGCACCAGGAGCTGCTGCGGCTGGACTGCGCCGATGTGGCGGAGCGGTACTCCCTGTCCGTCTCCTGTCCCATCAGCGCCCACGGCGGGTCCCCCGCCTCCAGCTCCGGCACGCTGTACACGCCCCGCTGCGTGGCCACGCAGGCGGAGCCGGTACTGAAGCCCGGGGACGAGGTGCTGCTGCTGACGGAGGACGACCAGATATTTTTTGTAATCGACAAGGTGGTGAAAGCGGGATGAGCGGTATTTTCCCTATCATCCAGCCGGAGACGGCGGAGGCGGAGCCGCAAAGGCTGCCGCTGTGCAGGGAGGCGGCATGGGATTTTGAGAAGGGCACGCCGGTTTTTTCCGGAGGGAAGCCGGTGATGGCGGCGGGAGCCGGGGCAGTGAAGGTGTGGATATGGAAAGCGCTGATGACCGCCCGGTTCCGCCACAGCGTCTACACCTGGGACTATGGCAGCGAGGTGGAAAGCCTCATCGGGAAGCCTTTCACCCCGGCGGTGAAGCGGAGCGAGGCTGTGCGGTATGTCCGGGAGGCGCTGGCGGTGAATCCCTACATCCGGGCGGTGCGGCAGGTGGACGTGACGTTTCAAAACGACGGTTTGGCCATCTCCTGCGAGGTGGAGACAGTTTACGGGGAGGTGCGGGTTTATGTATGAGGACATGACGCCGGAGAAAATTCGAAAACGCATTCTGAGCCGCCTGACAACGGGCCTCCAGACCCGGGAAGGCAGCTTCACTTATGACGTCATCGCCGCGGCGGCGGAGGAGATCAGCGAGGCGTACCACAGCCTGGACGCGTTGGTCCCGGCGTTTTACGTGGACGAGACCAGCGGGCCCTACATTGACAAACAGGCGGGGATTGTGGGCGTCGTCCGCAAGGCCGGAACGGCGGCCCGCTGCGCCGTCAGTTTCACCGGAATGGACGGCGCGGCCATCCCCGCCGGGGCGGTCTATTACACGGCTTCCGGCCTGGCCTTCTGCTTGGAGGACTCCGTCCAAATCCGGGACGGGACCGGGGAGGGGGTGCTGGCCGCTGCGGAACCCGGGGACGCGTACAACATCGCCGCCGGGGAGATCGTGACGGCTCTGCGGAACTACGGCGGCGTGACCGGATTTTCCAACAAGGCGGCGGACGGCGGCGCGGACCCGGAGACGGACGAGGCGCTGCTTGCCCGGTATCTGGAGCGGATGCGGAAGCCGGCCACGTCAGGAAACCCCTGGCACTACCAGCGGTGGGCCAAGGAGGTGGAGGGCGTCGGCGCGGCCAGGATTATCAGCAAATGGAACGGTCCCGGCACGGTGAAGGTCATCGTGGCGGACCAGGACCTCCAGCCCGCCACAGAGGCGGCGGTGGCGGCCTGCGCGGCCCACATCGAGGCGGAGCGCCCCATCGGCCCCGCCGTCACCGTGGAGGCCGCCGGGACACTGGAAGTCGCCGTGGCGGCCTCTGTCACCCTGGAAGGCGGCGTGAGCGCTTCCTCCGTCCGGGCGGCGCTGGAGGAGGCGGTGCGCGCATACCTCAAGAGCCTGGCCGCCGCCGCCTTCAGCGGAAACGTAGACTTGCAGCTGGAGCCGCTGGAGGCGGGAAACTATGAGGTCCCGTTCAACCGGATTGCCTTTTTGCTGCTGTCCGTCCCCGGCGTGCTGGACTACACATCTCTGAAGCTGAACGGCGGGACGGAAAACCTGACCATCCCGGCAGGCTCGGCGCCGGTGCTGAGGGAGGTGGCTGTGACGTGAGGCCCTTTATCGAGAGGTATCCCCGGTTCCTGCGGGAGTCGCCGGAGTTCCGGGACATCCAGGAGGCCCTGGAGCCGGAGCTTCTGGAGCTGTGGACGGCCCGGGACAGCGCCTTGGATCAGCTCTGTGTGGAGACGGCTTCCTGGGGCCTGCGGTACTGGGAGAGGACCCTGGGCCTTCCGGCGGAGGCGGGGAAGGACCTGGAGGCCCGGCGAAGCCGGGTGCGGTCCAGGCTTATGGGGGCGGACGTCTCGGCTGTCTCTTTGGTGGAGAGCGTTGCCGAAATCTATGCCGGGCTCCCGGCAAAGGTGGAGGAACACCCGGAGCGGTTCTGGGCGGACGTCTTCTTCGATGAAGCCGGCGGCGTGCCCCGGAACCTGGAGGGGCTGACGGAGGCGCTGCGGGAGATTATGCCTGCCCACCTGGGCTGGGGCTTCCGATTTTTCCTGGAGCTGGGGGGAACCTTGCGCATAGGCGGGGGCTTCGGGACGCAGACAACTCTTCCCATCCCGGAGGTTCCGGACGGGATGAAGCGGCTGGACACGCTCCGGGCGGGCGGCGGTATGGCGGCGGCGTCCGCACCCCCGGTACCGGAACAGACATAGAAAGGAGGAGTTTATTTGGATTACGGGTACAAAATCACGACTCATGGGCGGGCCGTCCTGGCGGCGTGCCTGGACATTGGAAGGCCGCTGAAGCTGACTCGGGCGGCGGTGGGAAGCGGGCTTATTGACGGGGCCGAGTACCTGGCAAAAACCCACGATTTGATCTGCTATGTGTCCGGGGCGTCCATCGTGAACCGGCGGCATGAGGGGGACCGGCTGTTCCTTACGGTCCGGTATTCCAGCCAGGATTACCCGGAAATGGAGACGTTCATCCTGTCGGAATTCATGGTCTGGGCGGAGGACCCGGAGACGGGGCAGGAAACGGATTTCCTCTACGCCACCCTGGGGGACTTCCGCCAGGCGGTGCCGGCATACAGCAGCGGCTTCCCGGCCAGCGTATGGAGCTATCCCCTGGTGCTGGCGGTCTCCGGCGAGCTTCAAGTGAATATCACCGCCTCGCCGGGGCTGGCAACCACCACCGACATTCAGGAGGCCGTCGGCCGCCTAAAGCTGGAGATCATGACCAATGTCCTGACGCTGCCTTTGGCGGCGGATGGCGGGGAGGCGCTGCTGATGGACTCCGGCACGCCTATCTTAGCGGTCTATCACCCGAACCAGA
>CAJTJA010000033.1 GCA_910576845.1 uncultured Oscillibacter sp. | reverse complement strand
ACCAAGATCTACACCAAGGCTGTCCAGGCCCTGCTGGATGGCGGCATCGACCTCCACGGCGCCAGCCACATCACCGGCGGCGGCTTTTTCGAAAACGTGCCCCGGATGCTGCCCGAGGGGCTTGGCGCGCGGATTATACCGAACGTCATTCCCAAGCAGCCCATTTTTGACCTGATTCAAAAGCGGGGGAATATCTCGGATCACGACATGTACAACACCTTCAACATGGGCCTCGGCATGGTGCTGGCGGTACCCCTGGCGGAAACGGAGAAAGCCCTGTCCCTCCTGGCGGCGGCAGGCGAAGCGGACGCCGTCTGCGCCGGCTGCGTGTCAAAAGACGCCCGCGGCGCGGAATTTGAAAACGCATGAGCAGGGCAAGAATCGCCGTTCTGGTCTCCGGCGGCGGAACAAACCTGGAGGCCCTGCTGGCCGCCCAGGAGACAGGCAAAATCCCCCACGGCGAAATCACCTTGGTCCTCTCCAGCTCTGCCGGGGCCTACGCCCTGGAGCGGGCGAAGAACCACGGCGTCCCCGGCTTCGCCGTTCCCCGGAAGGGGCGCTCCCAAGAGGACTTTGAAACCGGCCTGACGGAAAAACTGACGGAGTACCGCGTGGACATGATCGTTCTGGCGGGCTTCCTCTCCATTTTGTCGGAGGACTTTGTGCGGCGCTGGCCGGACCGCATCCTGAACGTCCACCCCTCCCTGATTCCCGCCTTCTGCGGCAAGGGTATGTACGGCCTGAGGGTCCACGAGGCGGCCCTGCGCCGGGGGGTGAAGGTCACCGGCGCCACGGTGCACCTGGTAAACGAGATTCCCGACGGAGGCCGCATCCTCCTGCAAAAAGCGGTGGAAATTCTCCCCGGCGACACGCCGGAAATCCTCCAGCGCCGGGTAATGGAGCAGGCGGAATGGCTGCTCCTGCCCCAGGCGGCGGAGCTCACCGCCCAACGACTGACAGACGAACAGAAAGGAAACGCGTTATGTTAGACCGTACCCAGCTTCACGACTTTCACCCCGCCTGCGCCCCTACGGAGGGCCTCTGCGGGGAAATCAGCGCTCTGCTCTCCCGCTCCCGGCGGAAACGCCGCCCCTGCGGGCGGGACGCGTTCCTGGCCCTGCTGGCAGGGGTGCCCGCCCTGCGGAAAACTCCGGGCATCCCCTCTGCCAAAGAGTCCGGACCGGACTATTTCACCACCCTGCCTCTCTGCGCCTCAGAAGCCGACGCCGCCCTTTGTCAAAACCATCTGAAAACCATTTTTGGCATTACGGACAAAGAGAGCCTGCTGGACTTCTGCGACAAACAGTTCCGCTGCCAGGACAATTATCTGGACTTTGAGAGCTTCTGGGAGGGTCGGCCCGCTTTTAACCTCGCATCTTTAAAGGAGGACAGCTTCCTCTTCTTTACTGCTGCCCGTGATTTTTCCGCTCAGTTTTATCCTCTGACAGGCCACCAGGGATATCTGGCCTGGGACATCAGCGAGCGAATGGGCCATCTCCGGGCAGGCCTTGCCTGCGGCCTGCTGAACCGGGAGGAATTCGACCACCTGGCGGAAGGGCAGATTGTTCAGGCTCAGATTTTCGGCAGTTGGGAGGAGTATGCCGCCAGCCTGGTCTGCGGCGCGCTCTACTGGGACTTCCGGCAGGGGACCTCCCAGCCGGACCTGCTGAAGGCGCAGCAGCTGTGGATGGATCTGGTGCGGACGCTTCTTGCCAATGACGCCGCCTGGGACAGCGGCTTCTGGTACGTTCCCAAGCGTGAAAAAGAATACCGCCTTTGGCCCTCGGAGATGAAGATGTACCTTCCCGACTGGGATGGCCCTAACGGCTGCTTCCTCACAGACCGGATTGCCGTGGATGGCTGCAAGGTGGGCTGGTGCTATCGGGAAGAGCCGGAGAAGGGATTTCCGGACAGCGGCTGGCGCTTTTTTTCCGGCGACGAGAGCGACGACTATATCGCCGATATCAGCCATACCGGAATCTATGATCTCAACACCGCCTGCAATCTGGACCCGGACGTCATTCCCTTACTGAACGCGCCGTATAGAAGCGCCTTTGTCCGGGGAGAGGATGGAAAATTCCGTCCGGAACCCTTTGACCTGCCGGAGGGCTGACGCTATGCCACTGAACGGAACATCCCTGGCCCGGGCCTACTTCGACGGACTGAAACGCGCTTACCATGAGCAGGGAGCCGGGAAAGAATGGGACCACTTCGTCGCCGCCGCCCACGGGGCCGGCGGGGAGGACCTGGACACGCTGAAAGTCCTTTATCCCCACCTCCCCGCCAGTCTGGCAGAGCTGCTGTGCCTTGCCGACGGTACATACTACCGGGAGTACCGGGCAGGCGAAAAAATCTGTCTCAGCTTTCTGGGCTCCGATCTGGAGGAATTTCCTTACTACCTGCTGTCCACAGAGCAGATGGCGAAGACCAAGGATGATTTCCAGGAATGGGGCGATTACCTCATCAAGCGGGAATTCGGCGATCCGGTGGATGAGAGGATCACGAACGATCTCGAGCATCTGCACTGGCTGCATTTTGCCGATTGCCGGAACAACGGCGGATCCTCCCAGCTCTTCATTGACTTCTCCCCTTCCGAAAAGGGAACATCTGGCCAGATTATCCGATACCTCCACGACCCCGACGAACTGGCGGTCATCGCAGACAGCTTTGACGAGTACCTGGCGCTGCTGATGGAAAACGAATACGATTTTATCTGTGAGGACACCGTGGAAGAATAAACATAAAGGAGCGCGGAATATGACGGAACTGGAACTGAAATACGGCTGTAATCCCAATCAAAAGCCTTCCCGCATCTTCATGCGGGAAGGCGGCGAGCTGCCCCTCACCGTCCTGAACGGCAAGCCGGGCTATATCAACTTCCTGGACGCCCTGAACTCCTGGCAGCTGGCCCGAGAGCTGAAGGAGGCCACCGGCCTGCCCTCCGCCGCCAGCTTCAAGCACGTCTCCCCTGCCGGGGCCGCCGTTGGCCTGCCCCTCAGCGAGACAGAGCGAAAAATCTACTTTGTGGACCCCGGCGCGGAACTGAGCCCCATTGCCTGCGCGTATATCCGGGCCCGGGGGGCGGACCGCCTGTGCTCATACGGCGACTGGGCGGCCCTCTCCGACGTGTGCGACGCGCCGGCGGCAAACTATCTCAAAGCCGAAGTCTCCGACGGCATCATCGCCCCGGGCTATACCGGCGAAGCTCTGGAGATTTTGAAAGCCAAAAAAAAGGGCGGCTACAACGTCGTTCAAATTGATCCTGCCTATATCCCTGCCCCCCAGGAGTACAAGGACGTTTTCGGCGTCACCTTCCAGCAGGGACGCAACGAGTACAAGATTGACGCCAGCCTTCTCACCGGCATCGTGACAAAAAACCGCGATCTTCCGGAAGCGGCAAAAATCGACATGATCGTGGCGCTCATTACCTTGAAGTACACCCAGTCCAACTCGGTCTGCTATGTGAAGGACGGACAGGCCATCGGCGTGGGCGCGGGCCAGCAGAGCCGCATTCACTGCACCCGTCTCGCCGGAACCAAGGCCGACAACTGGTGGCTCCGCCAGCATCCGGCGGTTCTGGCCCTGCCCTTTGCGGAGGGCATTCGCCGCCCGGACCGGGACAATGCCGTCGACGTGTACCTCTCCGACGAGTGGGAGGACCTTCTGGCCGAGGGCGCCTGGCAGCGCGTCTTTAAAGAGCGTCCTCTGCCCCTGACCGCAGAGGAAAAAAAGGCCTGGATCGCCAAGCTCTCCGGCGTTACCTGCGGCTCCGACGCCTTCTTCCCCTTCGGCGACAATGTGGAGCGGGCCCGGAAGAGCGGCGTGCAGTACATCGTTCAGCCCGGCGGAAGCATCCGGGACGACCATGTAATTGAGACCGCAGATAAGTACAACATGACCATGTGCTTTACCGGGATGCGCCTGTTCCACCATTAAAGCCGGAGGAGATTGCGCGTTATGGGAATCTCTGACTGGTTTAAAAAGAAACCCTCCCTCCCGCAAAAAGAGGCTGCCCCGGAGACGGGATGCAAGCCCTGGGGCCCGTCTCTCATGAAAATCGCCAGGCTCATTTCTTACGGAGACGAGGCGGTCCTTCAAGAGGTTTCCGCCTGTACCGCGGACCCGTGCGCCTGGTTTGCCGCCCATCAGGACCGTTACGAGGAACGGGGCATTCTCTCCGATGAGGACCTGGAGCTGATCCAATGGCTGGGCCTGGTTGATATTCTGGAGGAACACGGCTATACCTGTGAACGGGACTGGAAGGACGAGAAGGAAGACTTTATCTTCTTCGTGCAGAATCTAAAAGGGTTTCAGGAACAGTCCCTGACCATCGATCCCGCCTGGCTGGACGGGGAGGACGGCATCCCGGCCTGGTGCAATATTCTGGCGGAGAAATGGCACGGCGTACGCATGGCGGCCATTGGCATCGACAGCGACAGTTATGTCCTGTTTCCGGTCTCCGAAGCCCACTTTTCCACCCTGCAGGCGCTGGCCCTGGAAATTGGGCAGCACATTGATTTGGCCGGGGAGTAGAATATCCCGCCACGTCTGCGCGGCAATACCGCTTCCGCCATGGAGCGCATCCCCGGTCTTTCCACCCGCAGGACTGCCGGGCCGCATTGACTGGAAAAAATGATAACGCTGTTTCGAGATAGAAAGGACGGTTGCCTATGAACCTTCTGGTTGTCGGCGGCGGAGGCCGCGAGCATGCCATTATAAAGAAATTAAAGGAAAATCCCACGATTGAGACCATCTACGCCCTTCCCGGAAACGGCGGCATCGCCCGGGACGCTGTGTGCGTCCCCTCCATCGGGGCCAAGGACATTGAAAAAATCGTGGACTTCGCCAAAGCCCACGCCATTGATTTTGCCGTGGTGGCCCCGGACGATCCTCTGGCCCTGGGCTGTGTGGACCGGCTCCACGAGGCGGGAATCCCCTGCTTCGGGCCGGATGCCAAGGCTGCCCGCATTGAGGCCAGCAAGGTCTTCGCCAAGAACCTGATGAAAAAATACGGCATCCCCACCGCCCGGTATGATGTCTTCAGCGACCCCGCCAAGGCCCTGGCCTATCTGAAAGAAACGGCCACCTTCCCCATCGTGGTCAAGGCCGACGGCCTGGCCCTGGGCAAGGGGGTGCTGATTCCCCAGAATCTCCAGGAGGCGGAAGCTGCCGTGAGGTCCATTATGGAGGACAAAGCCTTCGGCGACTCCGGCAATGAAATTGTCATTGAGGAATTCCTGACGGGTCCGGAGGTCAGCGTCCTGGCCTTCACCGACGGGACCGCCATCGTCCCCATGGTCTCCTCCATGGACCATAAGCGGGCCGGGGACGGCGACACGGGCCTCAACACCGGCGGCATGGGAACCGTGGCTCCCAATCCCTATTACACTCCTGAGACTGCGGCGGCATGCATGGAGACCATCTTCCTCCCCACCCTGGCCGCCATGCGGGCGGAGGGCTGTCCCTTCAAGGGCTGTCTCTACTTCGGCTTGATGCTCACCCCGGAGGGGCCCAGGGTTATTGAATACAACTGCCGCTTCGGCGACCCGGAGACGCAAGTGGTCCTTCCCCTGCTGAAAACGGACCTTCTGACCGTCATGCAGTCCGTGGAAAACGAAACCCTGGGGAACCTCCGGGTGGAGTGGTCCGATGGGGCCGCCGCCTGTGTCATCCTGGCCTCCGGCGGCTATCCCGAAAGCTATGAAAAGGGGAAGGAAATCACCATCCCAGAGAACCTTCCCGCAAATGTCACCGTCTACCACGCCGGGGATAAGCTGCTGGAGGACGGGAAGCTGGTCACCAGCGGAGGACGGGTGCTGGGCGTCACCGCCGCAAAAGAAACCCTGGAAGCCGCCCTGAAAGATGCCTACGCTGCCGCGGAGCGCATCGGCTTTGAGGGAAAGTATCTCCGCCGCGACATTGGTAAACGGGCCCTGCGGGCCCTGGAGGGATAATATGGTAAGGCGAATCTATGTGGAAAAGCGTCCCGGTCTCAGCCCCGAGGCCGGCGGCCTGCTGGCGGACCTGCGGGATTTTCTGGGCATCCGGGGCATCACCGGCGTTCGCGTCCTTCACCGCTACGACGTGGAAAACCTGGATGGGGACGTCTTTGAAAAGGCCCGCCGAACCGTGTTCTCCGAGCCCCAGGTAGATATTATTTGGGACGAAATGGTCCCCGCCGCCGGGGACTGCCCCCAGTGGTCCCTGGCGGTGGAGGCTCTGCCGGGGCAGTTCGACCAGCGGGCGGACTCCGCTGCCCAGTGCATCCAGCTGATGACCGGGGGGGAGCGGCCCCTGGTGCGCGCCGCCACAGAGTACCTGTTTGAGAGCGCGGAGGAGGGGCCCTTCCCCTTCACAAAGGAGCATCAAGAGATCATCCGCCGCCACCTCATCAACCCCGTGGAGAGCCGGGAGGCCTCTCGGGAGAAACCTGAAACCCTGGTCCAGGAGTACGCGGTCCCGGACCACGTGGAGACGGTCTCCGGCTTCACCGCCATGGAGGATGCGGCCCTGGCCGCCCTGCTGGACAAGCTGGGCCTTGCCATGGACCTGGACGACCTGAAATTCCTGCAGGCCTATTTCCGGGACACAGAGCGCCGGGACCCTACCATCACCGAGGTCCGGGTGGTGGATACCTACTGGTCGGACCACTGCCGCCACACCACCTTCTCCACCCATCTGGACGGCGCGGAGATCGCCGACCCCGGCGTGAAGCGCGCGTATGACCACTATCTGGAGCTCCGGCGGGAGGTCTATGGCGAGAAGGCCAAGGACCGCCCCGAGACCCTGATGGATATCGCCACCATCGCGGCCAAGGTCCTGAAAAAGCGGGGCCTCCTCCCCGAACTGGACGAGAGCGAGGAGATCAACGCCTGCTCCATCCATGTTCCGGCGGTGGTAGACGGCGAGACCCAGGACTGGCTTTTGATGTTCAAAAACGAGACTCACAACCACCCCACGGAGATCGAGCCCTTCGGCGGCGCGGCCACCTGCATCGGCGGCTGCATCCGGGACCCCCTGTCCGGCCGGGCCTATGTCCACCAGGCCATGCGCGTCACCGGCTGCGGCGACCCCCGGACGCCGCTGGCCGGCACCCTCCCCGGCAAGCTCCCCCAGAGGAAGCTCTGCCAGACGGCGGCGGCTGGCTATTCCTCTTATGGAAACCAGATCGGCCTTGCCACCGGGCATGTCGCCGAGGTCTACCACCCCGGTTATATCGCCAAGCACTTGGAGGTGGGCGCAGTGGTGGGCGCGGCCCCGGCGGAGAATGTCCGGCGGGAACGTCCCGCCCCCGGGGATGCAGTAATCCTTTTGGGGGGCCGGACAGGCCGGGACGGCATCGGCGGAGCCACCGGCTCCAGCAAGAGCCACGACCGCAAGTCTCTCCAGACCATGGCCTCCGAGGTCCAGAAGGGAAACGCCCCGGAGGAGCGGAAGATTCAGCGCCTCTTCCGGGACGGAACCGTCACCCGGCTCATCAAGCGCTGCAACGACTTCGGCGCGGGCGGCGTGAGCGTCGCCATCGGCGAGCTGGCGGACGGGCTGACCATCGACCTGGACGCGGTGCGGAAAAAGTACGACGGTCTGGACGGCACGGAGCTTGCCATCTCCGAGAGCCAGGAGCGCATGGCCGTGGTCGTGGCCCCTGAGGACGCGGAGAAATTCATCACCGCCGCCCAGGCGGAGAACCTGGAGGCCTATCAAGTGGCGGTGGTCACGGAAGAACCCCGCATGGTCATGCGCTGGCAGGGAAAAACCATTGTCAGTCTGAGCCGGGAATTTCTCAATTCCAACGGCGCGGTGAAGCACGCCCGGATCCGTGTCCCGGTCAAAGAGCGTTTTCCCCAGAGCCAGCCCCCCTCTTACTCTCTCCGGGAAATGGCCTCCAGCCTGGAATGCGCCTCCCGCCGGGGACTGGTGGAGCGGTTCGACTCCACCATCGGCGCGGGCAGCGTCACCATGCCCTACGGCGGCAGGACGCAGAGGACCCCCGCCCAGTCCATGACCGCCCTTCTGCCCGTCCTGCCGGGCCAGGAGACGAAGCAGGCCAGCGTCATGGCCTGGGGCTTCGACCCGAAGGCCATGAGCGCAAATCCCTGCCAAGGGGCCTATGAATCAGTAGCGGTCTCCCTCGCCAAGCTGGTGGCCTCCGGCGCGGACTACAAGACCGCCTACCTGACCTTGCAGGAGTATTTCGAGAAGCTGCGGACCGACCCGGAGCGCTGGGGCAAGCCCTTCGCCGCCCTCCTGGGAGCCATGGAGGCCCAGATGGACTTCGCCGCCGCGGCCATCGGCGGCAAGGACTCCATGTCCGGCTCCTTCCTGGAACTGGACGTGCCCCCCACGCTGATTTCCTTTGCCATCGCCCCCATTCAGGCGGAGGATGTCATTACCCCGGAGTTCAAAGAGGCGGGACATCCAGTCTACCTCTTTCCAGAGGACGGCATCGACGGCAGCACGGAAAGCCGCAAAGCCGTTTGGGAAGAACTTCACCGGCTGGCCCGGGCAGGAAAGGTCAAATCCGCGTATGCCGTGGAACATGGCCTTGCCGAAGCGGTTATGAACATGTCCTTTGGCAACCGCGTCGGGTTCCATGGAATGGGCCGGAACACCGCCGCATGGTATCTCCCCCGCCCCGGCGCCATCGTGGCCGAACTGACAGAGGACCTTGGCAACTGCCACCCGGAGGGCCTGTATGCCAAAATTGGCATTACCGCTGTGGAACCGATGATTACTATCGGTGATGATTCCGCCCCAATTGACGAACTGTTATCGCTGAACGAGGCCGTCCTGGCGGATGTGTACCCCACCCGTACCCCCGCCGGAGGCGAAGCCCCCAGCCTGCCCTGTCCCTCCTTCACCCGCCCCGCCCCCAAGGCAGGCGCCGCGAAGCCCAGGGTCCTCATCCCCGTCTTCCCTGGCACCAACTGCGAGTACGACAGCGCCCGGGCCGCCCAGAGGGCGGGCCTGGAGACGGAAATCTTTGTCATCAATAACCAGTCCGCCCAGAACGTAGCCGATTCCGCCGCCCGCTTCGCCAGGGCCCTCCGGAAAAGCCAGATTCTGTTCCTCCCCGGCGGCTTCTCCGGCGGCGACGAGCCCGACGGATCCGGCAAGTTCATCACGGCCTTCCTCCGGGGGCCGGAGACCTCCGAAGCGGTGATGGACCTGCTCCGGAACCGGGACGGCCTGGCCCTGGGCGTGTGCAACGGCTTCCAGGCACTTGTCAAACTGGGCCTGGTCCCCTTTGGAGAAATCCGGGACACGGACGAGACCTGTCCCACCCTTTCCTTCAACACCATCGGGCGGCACCAGTCCAAAATCGTCCATACCCGCGTCGTCTCCAACAAATCCCCCTGGCTCTCCCGGGTAAATCCCGGCGAGGTTCGCGCCGTCCCCATCTCCCACGGCGAGGGCCGTTTCCTCTGCGAGCCGGAGCTTTTGAAGAAGCTGGCCGAAAACGGCCAGATTGCCACCCAATATGCGGACCTCTCCGGCCTTCCCACCATGGACCCGGATTTCAACCCCAACGGCTCCGCCTGGGCCGTGGAGGGCATTACCTCTCCCGACGGCCGCATTCTCGGCAAAATGGGCCACGCCGAGCGGATCGGGCCGGGGCTGTATAAAAACATTCCCGGCAATTACGACCTCCAGCTTTTTAAGGCCGCCAAAGACTACTTCCGTCTCTGAAACAGGGGCTTGACAAACTCCCCCCGCATCGTGTATACTGCGTAAAATTTATAGAAACGAGGTGCCCGCCATGGCCTACTTTTTCTCCGAGCCCTCCCACACCTTCAGTGAATATCTTCTGGTCCCCGGCTACTCCTCCGCCGAGTGCGTCCCCGCCAACGTCTCCCTGAAAACGCCGGTGGTAAAGTTCAAACGGGGCGAGGAATGTCCCCTGACCATGAATGTGCCCATGGTCTCCGCCGTGATGCAGGCCGTCTCCGGCGAGCAGATGGGCATCGGCCTTGCCAAGGAGGGCGGCATCGCCTTCATCTTTGTCTCCCAGCCCATTGAGCAGCAGGCGGAGATGGTCCGCCGCGTAAAAAACTACAAGGCAGGTTTTGTCACCAGCGACTCCAATCTGCGAATCGGGGATACCCTGGCGGATGTGCTGTCACTGAAAGCGCGCAGCGGCCACTCTACCATGGCCGTCACGGACGACGGCACCGGCGCCGGAAAGCTCCTGGGCCTGGTCACAAGCCGGGACTACCGGGTCAGCCGTCTGGACCCTTCCACTCCCGTGACGGACTTTATGACCCCCTTTGACAAGCTGATTTACGCCCCTGAGGGCACCAGCCTGAAAGAGGCCAACGATATCATCTGGGACCGGAAGCTCAACGCCCTGCCCATTGTCTCCAAGGACGGGCGTCTTGTCAGCTTTGTCTTCCGCAAGGACTATGACTCCCACAAGGGCAATCCCCTGGAGCTGCTGGACCGTCAGAAACGCTATGTCGTCGGCGCGGGCATCAATACCCGGGACTATGCCCAGCGGGTTCCCGCCCTGGTGGATGCCGGGGTGGATGCGCTGGTCATCGACTCCTCCGAGGGCTATTCCGAGTGGCAGGCCCGGACCCTCTCCTGGATTCGGGAGCGCTATGGCGACACGGTAAAGGTAGGCGCGGGCAACGTGGTGGACGGCGAAGGCTTCCGCTTCCTGGCCGAAGCCGGAGCAGACTTCGTAAAAATCGGCATCGGCGGCGGCTCCATCTGCATCACCCGGGAGACCAAGGGCATCGGCCGCGGTCAGGCCACAGCGGTCATCGACGTGGCGGCGGAGCGGGACAGGTACTTCGAGGAGACCGGCATCTATGTCCCCATCTGCGCCGATGGCGGCATTGTTCAGGATTATCACATCACCTTGGCCCTTGCCATGGGGGCGGATTTCTGCATGCTGGGCCGGTACTTCTCCCGCTTCGACGAATCCCCCACCAGCAAAATTTTAATCGGCGGCAGCTACATGAAGGAGTATTGGGGTGAGGGCAGCGCCCGCGCCCGGAACTGGCAGCGTTACGATCTGGGCGGCGCGGCGAAGCTGAGCTTTGAGGAGGGCGTGGATTCCTACGTTCCTTACGCCGGCGCCCTGTCGGACGGCATGGCCACAACCCTGGCGAAAATCCGCTCCACCATGTGCAACTGCGGCGCGCTGACGATTCCGGAGCTCCGGGAAAAGGCCAAGCTGACCTTGGTTAGCTCCGTCTCCATTGTGGAGGGCGGCGCTCATGACGTGCTGCTGAAGGACTCCGCCGGAGCGGTGGGACGCAATTAAACCCAAAGAAAAATTCGGCTCCGCCGGAAGGAAAAAGAGCTAACCGGAATACAGAACTGCTACCCCCTCAAGCGCTTGAACAGGCCCCTCCTGCCAACAGGCAGACCGCTTCCCAGAGTCTTTTGAAACATGGCGGAATGCCGGACCGGTGCAGATTTTTTTGTCAGGCAGGGCGGTTTTACAGAGGAATCCTGACAGATTTCAAATCAGCCCCGGCGGAAAAGGATGGGCGGCGTTTTGCCGGTTTTAGAACAGACTCCGCGCCTTAGGAAGGCCTTAAAAATCCTCGCGGCCTGAAGCACGCCGGATCACGGGCAGGAAACACGGTAATAGGGCGGCACGTATTCTTTCCCGCGCAAATTTGATGAGACCACAACAAGCAAAGGAGTGACCCTCATGAGTCCCCATTTTATTCTCGGTCTGGTATTCAGCATCTTGGGCACGGTGGTCATGCTCACCCTGGTAATTTTCGCAGTCCTCTTTATCATCGGGCTGTTCCGGGGCTGGAAACGGGACAGCGGGCGGCGGCAGGCCAGCGCTGAGACCCAGCGGCGGCGTCACGGCGGCAAAACCGTTCTGGAGTGGCCCTGGCCCCGGGCTGCCGGCGGACCGGACCCGGAATTCGGCGAACTGCTGGAGGAGTTTCCCCGGAAGGGCGGGGGCAGCGCCCGCTTCTATGAAACGGGGCTGGTGCTGAACGGGAAGCGGGTGCCTTACGACAGCCTGAGCGATGTCTTTTTTGATCCAGGCAGTCCGGAGCGGGGCCAGGACCTGAAGGAGGCCATCCAGAATTCCGCCGTCCTCTGGCTCTACCGGAAGGGAGGCTTCCACCGCACCTTGGGTATCCGGGATTTTCAATACGGCTTCGACCATGCCGACTGCGAGCATATCCGGGACGGACTGGGCTTTCGGGACGAATGAAAAAAGCGGCGATAACTCGCCGCTTTTTCTTTATATAGGTTTGGCCTTGTTTGAAAATTAGGAGAATGCTCAAGGGCGAGAGATTGTTTGCCCAGAAGGCATGTGATATCCGCAAGGCGGCAGAGCCGCCAACGGCTATCCAAATCGCCAATCAAGGCAGATTTTCGCAGGCGGGCTTCCGCCCGGCAGGAACGTTTAACACAGAGCAGCAGAAATAAATCCGTCGTCTGGGCGTTTTGCCTTTTTTCATACAAGGCCTTATCCCACTATGCTCACAGGAAAAAACCTGCGGCCAAAGAGACAGGAACCGCTTTCCCCGGCAGCAGGCGGCGCACAGCGCTCTCCCAAAAAAGTCCTTTCCGAAAACCGGGAACGAAAAAGCGGATTCTCCCGCATTTTCCGGCGGCCGCAGCCGCCGGATCATCCCCGTCCTTCAAAAGACGCACAGCGCTGTAAAGCAGGAGCCATGCGGCCCCATTCCCTCCACCAGATAGCCCTCCTCGCTTCGGCAGCCCTCCAGCCGCAGCTCGTCTCCCAAAACAGCCTCCCGGCTGTAGTTGATGTAAAATTCTCTGGGAACCTGCACCTGCAGATCTTCCGGAAGGGCGTCCCAGATAATATCTCCGTAATTTCCGCTGAAAAGATGACCGTTGCCATCCAAATCAGACCATCGGACAAAACGGCTTCCCAGGCTCTCCCGGTCCGTCCCGGGCAGAGCCAGCTTTTTTGTCTCCGGGCAGTCCAGCGCCCGGTCGGAATCCATCACGGGTTTGGCCCTGAATGCGGAGGGACGCAGGATTTTCCGGGTGATGGGGTCCACCAGAATCCAATCGGTTCTGGCGGAAATCCTGGCCCGTCCCCGCTGGTCCCTCATTTCATAGGCCCGCCGCATATGGGCGGCTTTCGCTCCGTTCTCCCAGGTGGTGATGTCCAATACCTCCTGGGCATGGGGGCAGTCGTGAATCCTGATAGCCGCCCTGGAGAGGAAAAAAACCTCCCGATTCTCCCAAAGCACCTGATGCGTCAAGCCTCTGGCATCGTAATCATACCCGGCAAAGGCCACCATCTTGCTCAAAATCGCGGCAACCCGCATCCGCTGCTCCCGGTCACAGTCCCAAAACACAAGCTCTTCCTGACGGAAGCAGCCATTTTCCAGCAAACGCTGCTGCAAGCCCTCCATGTGATATTAATTCCTCCGTTGTTTACTTTTTTGCGGCAGAGGCCGCAGCCTGGAAAACACCGCCCTGAAAAGCGACGAGGCCAGCATGGCTCCCACCGCCAGCGCCGCGGCCATGCCGAAGGTGTGGAGGAGCGTGCTCAAAAACCGGCCTGTATCCCCCGCCACGCAGTAACGCATGGCATAGTAGATGCCGCCGCCGGGAACCAGTGGCAGCAACGCTACCAGCAAATAACCCGTCACCGGACAGCGCCGGACCCGGCCCATCACCTCCGCGAAAACGCCGATGGCCGCGGCGGCCAAAAAAGCCGCAAAAATAGTGCTTCCCGCCAGCAGATACACCAGCCAGCCCAAAGCGCCCCCAAATCCGGCGATCAGCTTTCCAAGACCGTGAATGTTAAAGATCAGCGTGAATCCCACACAGGCCACGAAGGCGCACAGGCAGGGCAGAATATAGTTCCCGAAAACCGCTTCCATATCGATCCCCTCCGCTGTTTAGAAAAGACCGCCAACCGCCTGTCCCGCCGCGGCTCCCAGGGCAATGGCGGACGCCACCAGGATCGCGTCCGCCGTGCGGCTCAGGGCGGAAACGGTATCTCCGGCCATAATTTCCCGCATGGCGTTCGTCAAGGCTACGCCGGGAACCAGAACCATCAGCGTGGAAATGGTCACCACGTCCACGCTCTCCCCAAGCCCCGCCCCCACCAGCAGCAGCGCCATCAGGGAGGCCGCGGCGCTGCAGATCACCGTGCGGAAAAAGCTGTTGGCCCCGATAAAGCGTCCCCCGTAGAGCAGGCAGAGCCCCACCGCCAAGCCGCAGAGAAAGGCGCAGGCAATATCAGGCGGCCCCCCGCCGAACAGCGGCGCGAAAAAGGCGGGAGCCACGCCGTAGCCCAGCAGCACCTGCCGGGGAGAATACTGCGGGACCGCCTCCGGCAGACTGCCCACCGCCGCCTGGGCCTCGTCCAGAGGCGGCGTCTCCGCGCAGAGACGGCGGCACAGGCCGTTGCAGCGCTCCAACCGATCAATGTCCGTGCCGTGAGCCGGAACCCGCCGCATCCGGGTAATGGGATGCCCCTCCGGCGTCGCCACGCTGACAATAACACAGTTCGGAATGGCAAAGACCTCCGGGGACTCCAGGCCGTAAGCATGGAGCAGCCGCCGGGCGGACTCCTCCACCCGGTAGATTTCCGCGCCGCTGTACATCAGCTGATAACCCAGCTCCGCCGCTATATTGAGAAGCTTGTCGTAATCCATGGTCTCAATCCAAAATCTCCTGAAAGTCTTCGCAGAAGTTGGGCCGCCGGACGTCCAGTACCAGCGGCATCTTGCTTTCAACGAAACGCTGGCTCAGGCCTTCCATGCCGTATTTCAGCTTGTATTCAATCTCTTCCTTGTAAGCTGGAATCAGCATGAAGAAGGTAATTTTCTTTCCGTCCTCCGTCTCCAGGGGCGGAACCAGAGATGGCTGGCTCAGCACCGCGCCGCCAAAGCCCACGCCCTCACAGATGGGCGTATAGTCCGGCCCGTTGGGGATGGTGTGCCCCCACCCCAGCCAGGTTTTGTACTCGTGGGGGAAGCGGGCCAGGAATTTCAGCATCTGCACGGGCCAGAAGCGCTCATAGGGCAGATCCTTGGGGCTGGTCCCCGCTCCGCCCAGGTCCCAGTCCCCGGGCAGGAGCATGTAAAGCTCCGCGTACTTCAAATCCTCCCGGTCCGCGATCTCCTCCGGCAGGCTCATGGGAAGATCGCTCATGCCGGTGGTATAAAGCACCTGGCAATCCCCCTCCGGGGAACGGAGAATATGAACGTCGATATGGACCAGATCACTTATGATCTCATGATAGACAAACCCCTCCCAATTGGGGAAGATGCCGTCCATATGCTTCTCAATCTCCTCCATAGAGACACATACATCCTCCGGAGGCCGGAAGCCCTGGTCCTCCGGGGTCTGGTAGCGGTAAACGGCGGAGCCGCCGGGGGTGTACTCCTCCGTTTCCGGAGCCGTGCCCTCTCTGCGGGGGCGGGCGGGAGCCTCTTTCTTTTTCTTAAATTTATCCAGGAAACCCATGATTGAAACCTCCTTGTCATTGCCGTCTTTTCTATATCCTACTCCATTTCTTCCCTGCTGGCAATTGTTTTTTCCTCCGGAATCCGTTACAATAGGAACGGAGAATCTTCCATTCTTTCAAAAGAGGTGCTTTTATGAAACTGATATCCTGGAACGTCAACGGCCTCCGGGCCTGCCTGAAGAAAGGCTTTTTAGATTTCTGCGCTTTCGCCGACGCGGACATGATCTGCCTCCAAGAGACAAAAATGCGCCCGGAGCAGGCGGAGTTCGATCTTCCCGGCTACGAGCGCTTCTGGAACAGCGCGGATAAGGCCGGCTATTCCGGCACCGCCATCTTTACCCGCCGCCAACCACTGAACGTCACCTATGATTTCGGAATCGACGAGCACCGCCACGAGGGACGGATTATCACCGCGGAGTTCGAGGACTTCTATCTGGTCTGCTGCTATACGCCCAACTCCAAGGACCAGCTTCTCCGCCTGGACTACCGCTGCGCCTGGGAGGACGACCTCCGGGAATACCTCTGCGAGCTGGACGCCGTGAAGCCGGTAGTCTACTGCGGGGATTTGAACGTAGCTCACCAGGAAATTGATCTGAAAAATCCCGGTCCAAACCGCCGGAATCCCGGCTTTACCGATGAGGAGCGGGAGAAGATGACCGCGCTTTTGAGCTCCGGCTTTGTGGACACCTTCCGGGCTCTGTACCCGGATAAAACCGGAGCCTATTCCTGGTGGAGCTATCGGGGACGGGCCAGGGAAAACAACACAGGGTGGAGAATCGACTATTTCATTGTCTCCGAGCGGCTCCTCCCCCGCGTCAAACACGCCGATATCTGGAGCGAGGTCCATGGCAGCGACCACTGTCCTGTGGTACTGGAGTTATCCGAAGAATAAACGGAGGAGGGGCGCCGCCCCTCCTCTTATTCAGTCCGGCTGTTTCACCGCTTCCCTCAGAAGCAGCGTCGCCTCCAGGGTCTCCTCCCCCCGCCGGAGGGTCAATGTCAGCTCGTCGCCCACATAAAGCCGCCGCCGCACCCGGAACAGGTCCTGGGTGTTCTCTATCTTCTCCCCCTGGGCGGCAGTGATATAGTCTCCCGCCTGCACCCCCGCCTCTTCGGCGGCGGTATCCGGCTCCACCTGGTACACCCGCAGGCCCATTTCATCCGCAATAACCTGGACGCCAATCCGGGGCTCCGGCCGGACCTCGCCCCATTTCAGCAGATCGTTGATAATCCGCTCCATCTGCGCCGAGGGAATCGCAAAGCCCAAGCCCTCCACACTGTCCTGGCCGGACATGAACTTCGCCACGTTGATACCGATAACCTGGCCCCAGGCATTGATGAGAGGGCCGCCGGAGTTCCCGGAATTCAGGGCCGCATTGGTCTGGAGCAGCGTCATGGTCCGCCCCTCCACCTCAATATCCCTGTCTATGGCGGAGATAATGCCGTTGGTCAGCGTGCCCCGCAACCGCCGGGGAGCGCCGATGGCATACACCGGGTCGCCCACCACCAGCAGCTCCGAATCCCCAAAAGGAGCGGCGGGCAGGGGCCCCATCTGAACCAGCTCCCCGGGCGGAATCTTCAGCACTGCCAGATCGCTGTTCTCATCCCCGGCAACATAGCAGACATTCATCCTGTATCCGCTGTCCAGCATAATCTGACACTCGCTGCCGCCGCGGACCACATGGTAGTTGGTAATAACGTAGCCGTCCTCTGTAAAAATAACGCCGGTTCCCATAGAGGAGCCCTCGCCAGTCAGGCACTGCACTGTCACCACCGCGGGATTCAGCTGCCGGTATACCTCCTGGGCCGTCAGCTCTTCCCCCCGGTCTCTGGAGAGAGCCAGGGAGCCTCCCTGGCCTACCGGCCAGTCCGGAATCGTGATCGCCTCCGCCCCATAAGAAGCAGAGGAGCCGTCATAGCTGCCTTTTATCCCCGCGGGCAGACCCTCCGCCAGCCGGACAGCTATTGTCAGCCCCACCAGCAGCGTCACGCAGGCCACAAACTTCCACAGTCCCCTCCTGGTCCGCTTTTTCGCCGGAGGAACGGCAGACAGGCCCCGCGTCTCTCTACGGCGGGGGAGCGGGCGGCTGTAAGTTTCCACAACCTCCCGGGGGTCCGGCTGGCGGTAAACCTCCACGACCTCCCGGACGTCCCGATCCCCGCCGGGGAGGCGGGGCACCCGGTATATTTCCACAATCTCGCCCGGCAGACGCCCGGCTTCCTCACGCTCTCCCATGGTCCCTCATTCCGTGTTCAGAGAGAAGGAGAACACCGTCACTCCGTTCTCGCTGGTCACATTAATCTTTTCCTTGTGCTGCTCCAGAATGGTCTTAACAATGTAAAGTCCCAGTCCCACGCCGTCCTTGTCCTCGCTGCGGGACTTGTCGCTCTTGTGAAACCGCTCGAACAGCAGCGGCAGCTCCCCGGCAGGAATGGTATCTCCATAGTTTCGCACCGTTACACGGGCTCTGCCGTCCTGAAGGGCCAGCCCCAGATACAGAGCAGACCCCTTATAGGCAAATTTGGCGGCGTTTTCCAGCAGGTTGTAAATCACCTGGGTAATCAGATCGTTATCCCCCAGAACCAAAATCGGGCCTTCCGGAATATCCGCCTCCACGTCCAGCTCCCGGTCATTGATTTTTCTCTCCATGGAAATCAATACCCGGCGCATGCTCTCGCAGAGGTCGAAATGGCTGCCGCCCCGGAGCGGATCAATGGCCTGAAGCTGGCTGACATCCAGCATTCTCCGAACCAGGCGGCTCAGGCGGCGGCTCTCCCCCGCAATGATCTGGAGATACTGCTTCTCGTTCTCCGGAGGAATGGTGCCGTCCAAAAGGCCGTCGGTATATCCGGCGATGGTGGTCATCGGGGTCTTCAGCTCATGAGAGATGTTGGCGATAAACTCCCGCCGCTGCCGCTCCGTCTGCTGAAGAGATTCCGCCATGGCGTTAAAGGAGGCGGCCAATTCTCCCACCTCGTCGCTGCGGCCATAATCGTTCATGCGGATGTCAAAATCTCCCTCGGCATAGCGCCGGGTAGCCTCCACCATCTCCCGGATGGGCTTCACCTGCCGCATGGCGGTGACGGAAGACGCCATGAAGGCAATCATCAGCACCACAAAGGCCGTCATGAAAAAGAGGCCGATAAAGCCCTGCCACATGGAATCCAGAGAAGCCATCGTCGATACGGCCACAACCTCTCCAACCCGCTCCAGCGTCACAGGATTCACAGCGGCCACGCCCACGGAAAACCGCTTCTGGGGATAGAGGCCCCCGAAGTCGTCCCGCCAGGAGGCGCTGCCCTGCTCCATGATCTTCGCCGTCCGCTCAGTGGGGACGGTGACGGTCTTCCCGTCCAGGGTCTCGTCGGTGGAAAGCAGAACATGGCCCTCGGTATCACAGATCATAAAGTGCACGTCGGAAACAATGGCGGCAAAGCTGGCCAGACGCTGGAAGTCCATGTCGTCCTGGAGGTCCTCGATATCCAGATAGCGTCCGCTTTCCAGATAGGTGAGGGAGAGCTGGCTCATAACCCGGGCCTTGGCGGCGATTTCCTCTCCCTGCTGGCTCCGGGCATAGTTATAGCTCAGGGAAAAGAAGGACGCTCCCAGCAGGCACAGCGTCAGCAGCACCATGCCGGCCGTCACAAAGAGCTGCCGCCAATAGAGGCTCTGGGTCCGCTCCCGAAAACGCTTCATCCCTCTGCCTTCTCCGTCAGCTCAAATTTGTAGCCCACACCCCAGACCGTCTTCAGCGCCCACTTCTCCGAGACGCTCTCCACCTTTTCCCGCAGGCGCTTGATATGCACGTCCACCGTCCGGCTGTCACCGAAGTAGTCAAACCCCCACACCTCGTCCAAAAGCTGGTTCCGGGTATAAACCCGGTTGGGCGTCGAGGCCAGGTGATACAAAAGCTCCAGCTCCTTTGGCGGCGTATCAATTTTCTTCCCGTCCACAATCAGCTCATAGGAATCCAGATTAATAACCAGCTTGTCAAAAACCAGCTTTTTGCTGGTGTCGTTGGGAATCTCCGTGCGGCGGAGCACAGCGTTGATCCGGGCAATGAGCTCCTTCATCTCGAAGGGCTTGACGATGTAGTCGTCCGCTCCCATCTCCAGGCCTTGGATACGGTCGAAAACCTCACTTTTGGCAGTGAGCATAATGATGGGCACGCTGGATGTCTCCCGAATTTTGGAGCAGACAGCCCAGCCGTCCATCACAGGCAGCATGATATCCAGCAGGATCAGGTCCGGCACGCTCTTTTGAAACTCCTCCACCGCCTTCCCGCCGTCGCCGGCGGTGCGGACGTCGAAGCCCTCCTTCACCAGATACATATGGATCAGATCGGAAATATTGCGGTCATCCTCGACCACCAAAATATTACGCCCCATGGCGGACCCTCCCCGGTTTTCCAATATTTCTCTTTATACTATTATACCCGTTCTCACAGCCGTGTGTTGAATTTTCTGTAAAGATTCGCTGGCAAAGCGCAGACGGCCCGGCTTCATCTCCCTCAGGCGGAAAAAACGGGCGGCTTACGGCAGTCCCGTCTCATTGTAGGCCACGCAGTTCCCCCCAACCTCCTTGACGGCGGAAAGGAGCGCCCGCAGCCCCACCGCGCTGGTTCCGGCGTCCAGCCATACGGAAACATCCCCCTGACGCGCCGCCAGCCGCTGCGCCAGCGCCCGCGCTCCGGAAGCATTCCGCAGAGGCCGGCCGTTTCCATCCTCTTCCGGCACAAGGCAGTGGAATCCCAGCCCTTCCGCATTCTGAACTGCCTGCGGACTTCCGTTTGGAAGAAAGGCCAGGCGGGTCTTGCCGCAGGTGGCCTGGAAGAGCGCGGCATTCCCCGCCTCCAGCTGCTCTTCCACCGTTTGTTCCGGGTCTCCCACGTCCACCAGTATGCCGATGCTCTGCCCGGCGGCGGCCATGCGGCGGAGCTGTTCTCCCTGTTCCGCCATCTCCTCCGGCGTGAAGAAAAAGGCGGCGCCGGCGTCATAGCTTCGCAGGGTATCCACCATGACGGCAGCATCGCTCCCGCCCTTCAGGCACAGGGCAATCCGTTTTCCCTCCAGCTTTACAGGCGGATCCTGGACGTCGGAGGAAGCATCGGCGGACCCGCTCTCAGCCTGAGCGGCTTCCTTGGCCTGGATATACTCGTTATAAACCGCGTTCATGGAATACTGGGCCGCGTCGGCAAAAAGCTTGTCCGACGCGCTGTATCCCGGCTGGCGCAGCCAGATCAGGTTGCCCCGCTCCACCTCGATCACGGAATAGGACAGGTCAAAATATTTCGAAACCGTGCTGACGGGAACAAACACCGTCCCGTTCCGCTGGATCGCCCCGGGGTAATAGGCATTCCCGTCATTGTCCAGCGCCCAGTTGTCGGAGAGCGTATATGTCAAGGAGCGCCCGGCGCTGTACAGGACCAGCCGGCCCTGGCTGCTGTTCAGCAGCTGGGAGATGTTCAGCGTCTCCCGAACCGTTCCGGTAAAAATAGAACTGGCAATATATACAAAGCCGCCGTTCCAAAAGGGCATGGTGCTATCCGAGAGCGGCAGCACATAGCTGCCCACAGCGGTAAAATTAACGTACTCTTTCGCCTGGACCGGAGAGGCCGGCAGCGAAAGCAGCAGCAAAAGGCATAATACCAGCGCCGCAGCCCGCCGTTTCATAAGCCATCCTCCTTTGTAAAATCCATTGAAAAGGGACATGCCCTGCCGCCGGGCACGCCGAAAAGAAAGGTCCTCCTTCTTTTCAATTCCACAGCGCCCGTTCCCTTGGCAGGCCAGCCAGGCGGCTCATGCCCCGGCGAAAGCAAAGCACGCATTCCTCCCGTTGGCAAGCGCCGGCCCCGCCGGCTGAAAAAGCGAAAAAACGAGCTTTTTCAACTCCGTTCACTATACCACACTCCCAGGGGCTTTGTAAAGCGCCGCGGCAGCCCGCCGAAAAAGTCTTTCCCCCGAACCCGTCATAAAACGCCTTGGGCGGCGGCAGACCCGAAGCTCCCGGAAAAAGTCCGGCGCGGGCATCTCTTCAGGGCCTGTACATAAGACAACAGCGGGGATTTCCCTGCGAATTTCGCCGGACGCAAGGAAAATTCGCCGGAAAAGCGTGGGTTTGGGCTTATGTGAACAGGCCCTAATAAGGTTCCACCGTGGCTCCGGTATAGTAGTGGGTCAGAATCTCCCGGTAATCCGAACCGCCGGCGGCCATCTGATTGGCCCCGTACTGGCTCAGGCCCACGCCGTGCCCGTAGCCGGTAACAAAAAAGACCATCCCGCCATCCTGCACCTCCCAGGTAAAGCATGCGGAGCGAAGCCCCAGGGCCGTGCGCATCTGGGTTCCCTTCACTCTCACTCCGCCGGCGGACAGCGAGGCAACACTCCCGGCGCCGTCGGTGTCGGCGTCCTCCAGCCAGCCGTCCATGCCTCCTGAAAGGTCCGCATCGGGAAAGGCCGCCAAAAGCTTTTCCCTCAGCTCTTCTTTTGAGAACTCCACCCGGCTGTAATAATTGGGAATGCGGTCCCCGGGTTCCGGGGAGCTCACCGCCTGGAGATAGGGCAGATCATTGAGCCAAACATCTCCCGCCGCCCGTGTCAGCCCTGCCGAGGAGGAGTGAAACACCGCAAGAATCGGCACGCCGCCGTAGAGCACCGTCTGTCCGTCCGTCTCCTTTACCGCCGCCTCCACCTTCGCCTCATAAGCGCCGGCGTTTTCCCCCCAGTTGGAGCGGGCCTGATCCTCACCGATATAGGCCTGACAGCAGGTGTGATCGGTGCAGATATCGGCGGTGTCTCCATGGTTTCCGCCGGACTGGAGCTTGTACAGCGTATAGGTTCTGGCGGCCACTGCCTGGGCCTTCAGCGCTTCCGGCTCAAAGGAGGCGGGCATCTCCGCCCGAACCACTCCCACCAAATATGTCCCCATGTCCATCTCCAGCACCGTCTCCCCGTCCAGCACCCGAAGGGGCTTCGCGGCATCCAGTTCACCGCTGGTAAAAGGAGGCAGAGGGGCCTGCTCCGTCTCATCCACCGGTTCCTCCCTGCCAAAAAGGGAGGATTGGAAAGGAACCACTACCAGCAGCGGCAGCAAAAACAGCGCCGCCATCAGCACTGCCGACACCGCGATACTCTGATTGATTTGGCTTCTCCGTCTCATAGCTTCCTCCTTTGTGGCGGGACATCTGCCGACACATTCCGCAGAAATTTCCCGATCCGGGCGCTTATGCGGCTCCGCACGCACTCCCTGCCTCAAAACGCGGATTTCGGTTCATGAAGCCCGGGGGCTTATCCTCCAATTTATGCGCGGCCGGGCCGGAACATGCCTTCACACAGCGTCCGGCCGCGGAGCCGCTCCGCAAATCCCGGGACCTGTTCCAAAGCCGGCGAAATACCGGACAGGCGCCGTTTTTTCGTCAGGCATGGCGGCTTGACGCAGGAAGCCCGGCCGGATTTCAAGTCAATACGGTCCCGGCGGAAAAGGACGGCCGGGACGGCGTTTTGATGATTTTACAACAGCCTCCGGCAGACGCTCTGCGGCATTTGAGTATAGTATATGTCCAAACGGCATAGTTTATCGACAAAATTCTCACAGTTTCATCATCATAGCACAGCGGAGCAAGTAATTCAAGCACCGGCGGAGACAGCCCTGCCCGCCGCGCCGGCGCCCAAAACTCCGCCGTCCGCGAAATAAACCTTGAAACCGCCCTGCGGATTCGCTATACTGTTCCCTGTAGAATATGTTAATGGAAAGGAAGGATCATTCATGAAGCCTTATGCCCAGCTTACGCAAGCGGAACGAAAAGAGGAATACGCGCGCCTGCAAACAGAATTCGCCGCTTTGAAGGCTCAGGGCCTCAGCCTTAATATGGCCCGGGGCAAGCCCGGCAAGCAGCAGCTTGATCTGGTCAGCGATATTCTCGGGCTGATGCAGAAGCCGGAAGACTACGTCTCCGACGGCATCGACGTCCGGAATTACGGCGAAATGCCCGGCATTCCCGCCGCCAGGCGGCTCTTCGCCGAAATATTGGGATGCAGGCCGGAGCAGGTCTTCGTGGGCGGCAACGCCAGCCTGCAGCTAATGTATGACACCATCTGCAAGGCCTATACCCACGGCCTTCTTCACAGCCCACAGCCCTGGCGCAGGGAAGAAACCGTCAAATGGCTCTGCCCGGCTCCCGGCTACGACCGGCACTTCAAAATCACGGAATCCTTCGGCTTTGAGCTGATTACAATCCCCATGACCGCCGGCGGGCCCGACATGGACGCCGTGGAAGAAGCCGTGAAAGACCCTGCCGTCAAAGGCATCTGGTGCGTACCCAAGTACTCCAATCCCGACGGAATTATTTATTCCGAAGAGACCATCCGCCGCATGGCGGCGCTGTCTCCCGCCGCTCCGGATTTTCTCATCATGTGGGACAACGCCTACTGCATTCACGAGTTCGAGGGGGACTACGTGCCCTTCCCGGACATGCTCTCCCTCTGCGCCCAGGCGGGACACCCCGACATGGTGTTCGAGTTCGCCTCCACCTCCAAGGTAACGCTCCCCGGCGCGGGCGTGGCCTGCTTCGCCTGTTCCGAGGCCAACATGGCCTATATGGAAAAGCTGCTCGCCGTCCAGGTCATCAGCTTCGACAAGGTAAACCAGCAGCGCCACGTGCTGTATCTCAAGGACAAGGCCCACACCCTGGAACTCATGAAAAAGCACGCCGCCATCATGGCGCCCAAGTTCCGCGCCGTGGCGGACGCCCTGGACCGGGAAATCGCTCCTCTGGAAATCGCCTCCTGGCAGCGGCCCAAGGGCGGCTACTTCGTCTCTTTGAACGCCATGCCCGGAACGGCAAAGCGCACGCTGGCTCTCTGCAAGGAAGCCGGCGTCACCATGACCAACGCCGGAGCCACCTTCCCCTATGGGAAAGACCCCCAGGACAGCAATATCCGCATCGCTCCCTCCCTTCCCCCAGTGGAGGAGCTGGAGGCCGCCATCGGCGTATTCTGCCTATGCCTGAAAATGGCTGCGCTGGAGAAGCTGGGAGTCTCCGCTTCCTGAAAAAACCAAAAGAGTCTTTCCCGCTCCGGCCGTCCCCATCAGCCCCAGCGGCGGAGGCTCCGTTTAAAATTGGAGAGGAATTTCATGAGATATTACGGCAGCGTCTACCGCCCTCCCTCTGAAGCCCGCAGCCTGATCGTGCAGGCGACCTATGGATGCAGTCACAACACCTGCGCCTTTTGCAGCATGTATAAGGAAAAGCGCTTTGCCGTCCGTCCCTTGGACGAGGTGCTGGAGGATTTCCGTATTGCCCGGGAGATCTATCATCACATTGAAAAGGTCTTTCTTGCGGACGGTGACGCCCTGGTCCGCAAGGCATCGGAGCTGTATGTCATTCTGGACACCATCCGGGAACTGTTTCCGGAATGCCGCCAAGTGACCAGCTACGCCTCCCCCTCCTCCATCCGCATCCGGACCGAGGAGGAACTGCGAATCCTGCGGGAAAAGGGCCTCGTTATGGTTTATATGGGCCTGGAGTCCGGGAGCGACGAGGTATTGACCTTGATGAACAAGGGTCATCCGGCGGCGGAAATTGTTGAAATGGGGCAGAAGGTGCGCCGGTGCGGCATCGCCCTGTCGGTGACGGCCATCACCGGCCTGGGCGGCCCGGAGCTGCTGGAGCGCCACGCCGTGGACACCGCCGCGGCCTTTAACGCCATGAATCCCGAATATATCGGCATGCTGACGCTGATGGTGGAGCCGGAGACACCCCTTTACGACTGGGTCCACGAGGGGAAGTTCCAGCTGCTGACCCAGCGCCAGGTGCTGGATGAAACCCGGCTGATGGTGAAAAATCTGGACAGCCCCGGCAGCGTGTTCCGCATGAACCACGCCAGCAATTACCTGGTCCTCCGGGGAACGCTGAACCGCGATAAAGAAGCCATGCTGGCCGAGATTGACCGGGCCGAGAAGGATTTGACCCGCCTCCGGCCGGAGGCCTGGCGGGGACTGTAATATCTTAGAACCTGTATTCACAACCCTTGCACGCTGTCTGGCCGGTCTTATTCCCGCCATACTGCGTTGATTTCCCTTGTCATACGTCAGTATAGCTGCGGAAACTCTCCTTGTCTGACGAGAAAAATCCTCGTCCATCCTGCATCCCCCGCTTATGAATACAGGTTCTGAGGAAAATGCAGAAGCTCCAAGCGGATTTGCCGCCTGGAGCTTTTGTGCGCCTTTTCGGACGAAACGTTGTAAATCAAGCGTGTTATCCCCCCGTTTGATTCACTTGGATGTTCCTGAAAGAGGGGCGTCTTTTTTAGCGAACACCAAATAGAGGTACGGGGCAAACAGGCCGGGGAGCACCATGGGGATAGACACCGTGCCGGTGAGGCGGAAAAGAAGCTGGTCTACCCAGCTCTTTCCACCCGCCAGGGCATAGAGATAGTAAACGGCCATGCTGTATGTCCCGAATACATGCTGGCTGATCTGCTCCGCCGCCAGCAGGGCGGCGTTCACCAGAACCATAATGGAAGCGGACCAGAAAATCTCTCTCCTGGTCAGGCCCCGAACAAACCGCCAGCCCGCCAGCCAGAACAGCAGGAACATCATGAAAGTCACAATTTCCGTCACACAGCCGCTGGTGATGACGAAGCTCCCGTCCGGGCCGGGGCCCCGGGCGATCTGGATGCGGCCCCAGATCAAGCCTCCGGCAAAGCTGAGCAGATGGTTTATGACGCCCAGCCCTCCCAGCACCAAAGGCACGCGCCAGATGGGTTTCTTCCACACTTCCATAAAAGCCTCCCTTCCCAGGCCCGAAAAATTTGAAGAAGAGGGCGGACATAGGGTCCGCCCTCCAAAAGGCACTGTGCTTACAGGGAATTCGCCTCGTCCACAACCTTCTTGATGGCGGCGGCGGCGTCCTCAGGCAGCTTGTTGAAGCCGCCCTCCTCGGTATCCAGATTGGTGACGTAATTCAGCCGGTCCTGCATGCGGGCCTTGAGCTGCGCCACGTACTCCTTGTCGCTCAGGTCGGGCACGAAGCCCTCCCACTTGAAGATCTCAATGTCCTCAAAGGGACCCCAGGTCTCAAACTTGGCCTTACCCTCGACCACGGCCTCGAGAATGCCCAGGGTGTCTTCCTTCTGGACCTTCTTGCCCATGAAGTCGCCGGTGTTGATGATATAGCAGGCCA
>CAJTJA010000032.1 GCA_910576845.1 uncultured Oscillibacter sp. | reverse complement strand
GCTCCATGGTGTGGATGAGCCCCAATATGGAGATGCAGACCTCCGCCGGAGGCAGTCTGGGCAAGGCGTTTGGCCGGATGTTTTCCGGAGAGTCTATGTTCCAGAATTTCTACACAGCGAAAGGCGGCCCGGGCATGATTGCGTTTGCATCCAGCTTTCCGGGTGCTATCAGAGCGGTGGAGATCGGGCCGGGTAAATCCATTGTAGCCCAGAAGTCCGCTTTTCTGGCTTCGGAGCAGGGAGTGGAGTTGTCCGTATTTTTCCAAAAGAAGCTGGGCGCGGGCTTCTTCGGCGGTGAGGGCTTCATTATGCAGAAGCTCTCCGGACGGGGAACGGTCTTCCTGGAGATTGACGGTTCCGCGGTGGAGTATGATCTGGCTCCAGGGCAGCAGATGATTGTGGACACCGGAAACCTGGCCATGATGGATGAGACGTGCTCCATTGATATCCAGTCCGTCAAGGGAGTGAAAAATGTTCTGTTTGGTGGGGAAGGGATGTTTAATACGATTGTTACCGGGCCGGGAAAAGTGGTTTTGCAGACGATGCCTCTCAGCGCCTTCGCCGGTTCCATTGCCTCTGTAATGCCCTCCAAGAGTTAAACAGGTTTACAGGCGAAGGAAATCCGTTTTGGATTTCCTTCGCCTGTATGTTATAAGTTGAAGCTTTGGCCCGCGCGTTCCACAGGCAGAGTTCGATCCGCAAAAACCGGATGGGCTTCAAGAAACTTCTTCGTAAATTCAAAGTTTCCCCACTGATGCATGGGCAGAAATTTTCGAATATCTGCCAGCTCAAGGAAGTGCTTTGGCCCCCAAAAGCCGGCGTCATCCAGCCGGGGGTCCAGAGGCAGCATGGCAAGATCAATTTTCCGGCCCCGGAGGGGCTCTGTGTACGCTTTGAAATTGGCGGCCATGTTGTTGTTCCAGGCCTTCTCCTCTCCCTTCCAGTGCCACCAGTTCAGGTCCCCCGCGTGGAAGACGGTCTGGCTGCCGGCAGTTACCAGAAAGGCTGCTCCTTCATCTGTGGAAGAGAGCGCCTCAACACTGGCGCAGGGCAGAACACAGGTCTGCCCGCCCCGGAGAGTGAAGCATTTTTCCGCTGTCTCGGGGGAAAGCCCCCAGCGTTCCAAACTGCGGGGGCTCAGCTTAATGTCGTGCCCCAGAACGAAGTAAACCTCCCGTTCCCCATTGTCCAGGGAAAAAATCTCGGGCTTAAAGTGGTCTTCATGCCGGTGGCTGGCAAAGACATACAGAGGGGCCCCAGGCGCAATGGCCGGGAGCTCCCCCTTCCACCAGTCGAACAGCAGCGCGGCGGAGGCTGTTTCCACCAGAAAACCGCTGTGGTCCAGGAATGTGATATGCATCATTTCAGCTTGACGGCGGTGCCGTAGGCAACCACCTCGGCGGCGCCCTGCATGACGGAAGACGAGCCGTAGCGGACGTTTACCACCGCGTCGGCTCCCAAAGCCTGGGCTTCGTCCACCATGCGCTTCGTAGCGATCTGCCGGGCCTCGTTCAGCATTTCGGTGTAGCCCACGATTTCACCGCCTACCAGCGTTTTCATGCCCGCCATAAAATCCTTGCCGAAGTTTTTGGATTGGACCACCGTTCCTTTCACAATTCCAAGGGCTTCCATTTCCTTTCCGGGTACATGGTCAATATTCAGCAGCAGCATCGTATTCTCCTCCTTCAATTTCTTTAAAACGTTGTTTTAACACTACCAGAGCGGGAATAACCAGCAGTCCGCACCCGCCTGCCAGGGCGGTGAACAGCCAGAATACCCATCTGGGCAGGTCTGGAATAAAACACAGCGCGGCGGACAAAGCTGCGCAGGCCGCTTGAAGCAGAGTGAACGCAATCACGCTCAATACGGCCTGCCGCCGCTGGCGGCGCTTTCGGGATTCGGTGGAGGCCGTCACATTAATCCATCCTTTCATATGATAATAGAGGGGAGGCCCTCCAGCTTTTGGTTTTCCCGTAAAAATGGGGAAGGGCTTGCGGCCAGGAAGGATTTATGCTATAATGCCCAATAAGCAAAGAATCAAATCGGAGCATTGCCTCCGGCCGAACAGCACAGGCTTTTAAATATTTGATACAGGTGGTGCGGTATGGGTATCTTTTCTTTTTTAAACCGAGATCAGGAGTTAGAGGATTTTGACCTGACACCGTCGCAGCCGGTGACTGAGGAACCGCCCCCGGGACTCCCTGAGCTGTGCAGGGAGATGCCCATTGAAATCTTGGAAAGCAGCGGGCGGGTGTTGAATACCGGCTTGATTACCAGCCGTTCCGGAACGGAACTGACAATGGGACGCCATCCCGGCGGACTGTCCTTTAAAGTCTGCGAGCCGGGCAGCACGGTGTTTATCCGGGGCTGCGATAACAAAATGACGCAGTTTTACCTTCGGGCTACCGTGGTGGAATCCTCCCGCATTTTGATGCGTCTGACGGACATAGAGCCGGAGGTTCATGAGAACCAGAGGGATGCGTTCCGTTTGGCGGTGAATGTTCCCATCTCCATTTACTATTACAACGACGAGCGCTTTGAGCGCCCTGAAAAATGCACCCTGGTGGACATCAGCACCGGCGGATGCTGCTTTATGTCGGAGTATCTCCATGGGGAAGGAGAGGTCCTGCGCCTGAAGATCAAGCTGGAAGATTATGTGGCCATGGACTTTGTAGGCGAGGTTATTCGAGTGGTGGAGTGCGGCCCCAACGAATTCCGCTGCGGTATTTTATTTGCCCAACTGAAAAAAGAGGAAATTGATACGCTGACCAAAACGCTCTTCAATATCCAACTGGGGAACCGGCGGGAACACAGCCGGTCAGAAGGCGGACACTGGTAAGGCTGAAAATTGGGAAAATCCGGCGGAGCGCTTTTGAAAGGCGCTCCGCTGCCTTTTTGCCGTTAGTATTGGCTGGCTTCTTCTTCCTCACCGCCGTCGATTTCATTCAGCCGCTGAAAAAGGGCTTTGATAATGCCGGCAATTACCGCACCACCCAGAATAGCGTAACCGAGAAGGAAGGGGATGGCGCCGAAATCTCTTTGTCCGCCTAAAAAGCCTGCCATGGAAAGGACCGCCACGAACAGCGGAATCATGTACAAGATCACCGCCGCCGTGATTACAATGGGAGCAATTTTTTTCCTAGTAGTTTTTCGCATCGTCAATCTCTCCTCTCCCTATTTCCTGTATTCGCTGGATTAAGGCCAGCACAACCCCGCCGATAATGACCAGAGGGACCAGCGTGAAAACGGCCAGCATCAGTGCCGGAGGCGCGTCGTTTGCGCTCAGGGCAATGCTCCACAGCAGCAGTCCCACAAGGCCGCTCATCAGCAGCACCATCACTATGGTGACGAATACCGGGGCGACGTAGCGGATACGAACATCTCGCTTCTGCTTGTTCTGGAAGGTGGCGCCGCCTTGCTCCATGGTTTCCATCTCCTCTAAAATGCTCCCCGCATCCAGGCCGCTCAGGTGTTCCTGCCGGTCCGTCAGTCCTGCGCAGAGGCGAATGGCATGGTCCAGATTATCCCGGTCCCGCTCCAGCGTGACCAGATGACGGCGCATGCCGTCTCCCACTGTGTGGGCCCCGCTCTGCATTCGACGGATTTCCTCCAGAGGCACGCCCAGCTTTCGCAGCAGTTTGATCTGAAGCAGGGCATTGATCTCGGCAGAGCCATAGTCCCGGTAGCCATTTTCGCTGTTCCGGCGGGGGGCAAGCAGGCCCTCGGACTCGTAGAAGCGAATGTTTTTTCGGGTAATGCCAACCAGGGCTTCCACTTCGTTGATCTTCAAGTCTCTCATCTCCCCGTTTTCTGAAAAGCGCTGAAAGAATGTTTGGCTGCTGTTGAGTTAGGCGGCATTTCGGTCCGTACGGAGGGGAATGCGCGTTTCTCACCTGAGAATACAGTCATGATACACCTTCCAGCAGGGGGAAGGTCAAGTGTAATTTTGCAAATTTCCGAAAAAAGAGCAAAAAAAGCGCCGGAGGGACAGCCTCCGGCGCTGTGAGTTTTGCAGAACACAAAATGGGGCGCACATGAAACAAACAGGGAAAGCGCTCCTTAAATAAGGCAGAGGTGGAATTCATTCCGGCTTCTTCAAAAAAAGAAAATCAGATGGCGCTTTGCGTTCGCTCCTCCCGTTCCAAAGGGAGCTCGGGGCGTGCGGCGGCGATAGTGTCCAGCGCCTCGTTAGCGGCGGCCAGCTTCTCAAAGGTGAAGTCCTGATAGAACTCTCCGCCGTCATAATACAGCCGCAGCCGGGTTACCGGCAGGGCCTTGCCGCAGCAGCCCGTCAGGGGCAGACTGGTGTTTCGGGTCAGGGCTTTGGACAGAGACTGAAAGGAAAGGTATTGCGTGCCCGGAAAGGCAGGGAAATAAATAGCCAGGCTGCTGATCCGGTATTGCTCTAAACGGCGGGACGCTTTGTAATCCTCCGAGGGATTTTCCAGCGAGTGAGATTTGGACAGCGGCTTGGGAGTAAATATTGCCATGATAGAAGACCTCCCCGAAATACAGATTTTCTATCAACAATATACCTGCTTTTTTATAAAAGTTCCATGGTAAAAGCAACAATCCTGAAAAATACTGTGGAAATGCCACTTGCCCTCGGACGGAAAGAAGGCTATACTAAACTGAAGCTATGTACGGCCGTGTTCAAAGTTCCCGCTGAATAATCAAGAACGGAAATACCGCGGGGCGGCGCTGCGCGTCTGAACGGGTGACAACCTGTCGTGCTGTCTATTTGTTTCATTTGAGCTGCTCGCTTTTGCGCCGTGGGTTACGAAGACTGTCATAGACATACTTCTTTCAGGAAAATTTATTTCTTTTAACCGGAGGCTTCCCATGTATTATATCAAAACCTTCAATAAAATTGCCCCTGAGGGACTTGCCCGGCTTGATCCTGCCCACTATGAGGTGGGGGAAGGAGTAACGGAAGAGGAGGGAATTTTGGTCCGCTCCGCCAATCTTCTGGATTATCCGTTCCCGGAGAGCCTGCTTGCGATTGCGCGGGCCGGAGTGGGCGTAAACAATATTCCGTTGTCTCGCTGCTCGGAGAGCGGCGTGGCCGTTTTTTCCACACCCGGCGCCAATGCCAACGCTGTCAAGGAGCTGGTCCTCTGCGCGATGCTGATTTCTTCCCGGGATGTTACCGGCGCGGTGCGCTGGGTTCATAATCAGGCCAATGCCGGGGTGGATGTGGAGAAAGTAGTGGAAAAGGGCAAATCCGCCTTTGTGGGCCCGGAGCTGTACCGGAAGACGCTGGGAGTTATCGGCTTGGGAGCCATCGGGGCCCTGGTTGCCAATGTGGCGTTGGATATGGGGATGGATGTATACGGATATGATCCTTTTCTCTCCGTAGACGCCGCCCTGCGGCTGGACCGCCATGTCCATGTGGTTCAGGATATAAACGAGCTTTATCATAAGGCGGACTATATCACCGCCCACATTCATTATAATGAGAAAACCCGTCATATCATTGGCGCGGATGCCTTTGCCGCCATGAAGCCCGGAGTCCGGGTTATTAATCTGGCACGGGGCGGCATTGTAGATGATGATGCGCTGCTGGCCGCCCTGGATGCGGGGCAGGTGACAGCCTATGTCACTGATTTTCCAAACAACCGCCTGGTGGCGGCTCCCCATGTGATTGCCATGCCTCACTTGGGGGCCTCTACGCCGGAAAGCGAGCAGAATTGTGCCGTTATGGCGGCAGAGGAACTGAAGGACTATCTGGAAAACGGCAATATCCGCAACTCTGTCAACCTCCCGGATGTATACCTGGAGCGGAGCGGAGTGATGCGCCTGTGCGTCATCCACAGAAATATCCCGGCCATGTTAGCCAATATTACAACGCTGCTGAGCCGGGATGGAGTGAACGTGGAAAACCTGAGCAACAAATCCAAGGGAGATTACGCATATACGTTGGTAGACCTGGGGGCGAAAGTGGAGCCTTCTGTTATTCAGGACTTGAAAAATCTCGCCAACGTAATTCGGGTTCGGGCGATTATTGAATGAAGCGGGTTATATAAAAAAATTTAAGAAGGGGAATACCTGTGCCTGATATAAACGGATTGCTGGAGCGCTTTGCTGGGAGGATGTCCCTGGAGGGAATTTTGGCTGCTGTCCTTACGCTGCTGGTCTGCCTTCTGGCGGTTCGGATTCTGCTGAAGCTGGTGCGAAGGCTGCTTCGGCGGACGAAGCTGGAGGAGCGGGTGCAACGCTATATTTTGGCGGGCGTTAAGATGCTGCTTTATACGCTGACAGTGGTTTTTACTGCTGGGAGCCTGGGAATTAATATGAGTTCCCTGGTGGCACTGCTGTCGGTGGGCTCGCTGGGAGTTACCTTGGCGGCGGAGGACATTTTGGGAAATGTGGCTGGGGGGCTTGTGATTTTATCCTCCCATCCCTTTGCCATTGGAGACTTTATCGAATCCGGAGGCATTTCCGGTACGGTGGAAGAGATTAGTTTGAACCACACAAAGCTGACCACTCCGGATGGCCTTGTCGCTCTGCTTCCCAATAAGGAGCTGGCGGCCTCTCAAGTGACAAATTATACGCTTCTGGGCCGCCGCCGGATTTGCTGGAAGCTCAGCGCCTCCTACGATGCGCCTACAGAAAAAGTGAAGGATGCCTGCCGCCGGGCGTTGGAGGGGACGGAAGATATTCTCTCCGACCCGCCTTCTGCCGTATATCTCAGCGGCTTTGGGGAGAGCGGCATTGAATTTACCGTTTACTGCTGGGCGGAGACAGAGAAGTATTGGCCTGCGTATTTTGCGCTGGGAGAGCATTTGCGAAGCGCTTTTGCGGAAAACGGTGTGGAAATTCCTTATAATAAGCTGGATGTCCGTATTCAAAAAGACCAAAAGTGAACAGTGTAGGAGAGCGGAAAAGCCCCCGGTACCGCGGTGCCGGGGGCTTTTGGAGTCAAGATACAGATCGTGGATTCATTCCGAAGGTCCGATAATTGTGCCGTCGTCCTGCTCCGATTCGATTTCATTGGCAATACGCAGCAGCAAAAATCCTATCAGTGTTACCGCTCCGCCGGCATAGAGCAGGAGGGAAGAGAGGTAGATGCTGCCGTCTGCCAGAGAGGCGGTGCAGAATACCACAGCCGCCCCGGAGTAGAAAGCGAAGCGGCGGGTCTGGCCGGCCTGGAAGGCAAAAGAGCTGAGACGGTAAAAACCTAAGGTTAGAAATACCAGAGCCAGCAGCTCTACATAGTACATGGAAAGGGATGGATTTACAGAGTCAATCCGGTATGTCAGCACCAATCGCACCACCAGTGCCATTACAGGCAGCAGGGTGATAACAGAAGGAAACCGATGAGCTGGCCGGTCCCCGCAGCGGCGGCAGCCTGCCAAAGCCGGAAAAAGCCCCGCAGCAGTTATTAGACCCAGGAAGCCCAGCAGCATTTGCCCCTGAGGAGAAAAGCCCAATCCGCCGGCCCGGAGAATACCGTAGATCGTATGTTGGGAGGAAACAGCCCCCTCCGGGAGCAGAGAAAAACTCTCTGCTAAATCGGCTGTTCCGCTGAGGGCGATCAGGAATAGACCGCACACAGGCACGGCTAAAAGACCTGTGCTGGAGGAAGTGAAATTATCGGGCAGGGCCGGACCGGGTTCTTCCTCTGATGGGAGAAGCCGCGCCATGATTGCCAAAGCGATTCCAATGCCCGCCAGTGCTGCTGCCAGTGCCAGTCCGGCCAGGTTGCCGGGAATCGGAAGGCCTGTGTCCGGTTCAAAGCCAACGCGGTTTTCCAGGAGACGCAGTACCCAGACGGCGGCTCCGCCCAGTGCCGCCGTCAGAGGAAGCAGATATCTTTTATCCATATGCGAAAGCGTCCTTTCGAGAGTCAATTAGCGGTTCAGCCCGCCGGAATTGAGTTTTCAGTATAACACAGAAAATCCCCTCTGAAAAGTGGCAATTTCTCAGGGCGGTGTATCGGAAGGGGCCGTACCTTCAAAACAGCTCCTTCTCTTCCGCAAGCGCGATGTGTGGATTTTCCTCCTCTGCCCGCCGGAGAAGGGCGGTCAGCGCCCGGCCCCGCTGCCCCAACTTCAATTCCAGAAGCGATGGATGGCGGAGCTGGATAACCGTATCTTGGCTGATCTCTGTAAGGCAGTCAAAAAGGGCGTCTAAGTTTTTTCCGTAGCAGCTGGGAAGCTCCAGGGTTTGAGAGAAAAGAGCATGAACGTCGGCGATTGTTTCAATCTCCAGGCCGTCCAGAAAAATCTCAGTCATCGGATTCATCTCCGTACAGAAGCTCAAAGGATTCATAATGGTTTTCCGTGTAGTAGATCAACCCATCATTGGAAAACACGATTCGCTTGGCCCCACGGCTCTTAGCGCCCAAGGTGTCAATGTCGCATTCCGTGTAGCTCCGCCCCTCGGCTTCCGGCAGAAGACCCTCATAATTTCCAAAATGGCTGCCGCCAATGCACTTCCCCGGCGCATAGGGCTCCAGAGAACCGCCGGGCCATCCGAGGTTTTGGGCCTCTTTCTTGGTAATAAAATTACCGGGCAGGCGGCCGTAAAGGTGAATGTAGAGGGCTACGTCCTCTTTGGCGGTATAGACTCCATCCTCGGGGAGGGAGAGCTCCTCCTGGTCCTCCGGGCCGGAATCCGCTTCTGCCTCCGGTGCGGCCTCGGGGATATCCGTGTCCGGGGCATCTGACGGACTTTCCGCATCTTCCTGGGCTGGGATATCTGCCGGTTCCTGACCTGGATGGGACTCCTCAAACGGCACGCTGCCGGAAGGCCCTGCTAAATCCGCCATGGGAGAACCACAGGCGGAGAGAGAAAACAGCATCAGAGCGGCCAGCAGACCACTAAACCAATGTTTCACAGGCGTCATCCTTTCTTTTATGACAGTATAACAGTTTTAATTAAAAGAGGCAAGGGCAAAAGCCCTTGCCTCAGCTTGGGGATAGAAGGAAAAATGCACAGGACGAAAGAGAAGGGAAACTGTGCCCGCAGACGCGTTTCAGAGCGCGGCCGCCGCTTTGCGGCAAGTTTTAAGGTGGAGATAACCCGAAAAGGGTTTTCCGCGCTATTTTATATCCGTAAGATCCAAAACTTTAAAAAATTGGAAACTTGATCAGGCTGTCAGAAATATGTTTTCAACAGTTTGAAACAGGGGCAAAGGCTCTCAGCCTTATGCCGTTTCCAATAATGCGGAAAAACGGTCCAGTATTACGGCGGTCTGTGCCCTGGAAGCGGAACCTTGGGGCAGGAGACGTTTTTCCTTTGTTCCTCCCAGGATTCCTTCAGCCAGCGCCCAGCTCAGAGGTTCCATGGCATAGCCGCTTATTTCCCCGGTGTCCTGATAGTCTTCCAGCGAGGCCCGTTTTCCGCTGTCGGCCTGCTCCAGCAAGGCATAACGCCAGAGAATGGCGGCCAGCTGCTGACGGCTCACAGGCAGGTTGGGTCGAAAAGTCCCGTCGGGAAAGCCTCCCACAACGCCCTGTTCTGCCGCCCAGGCCGCAGCTTCACCGTAATAGTCTGATGCAGATACATCAGAAAATGGAATGTGAGAGGCTGCGGGCGCACCTGACAGCCGGTGGAGAATGGCTGTGATCTGTCCGCGGGTTACAGTTTTATTCGGGGAGAATTGTCCGGCCCCAGTCCCCCGCATCAAGCCGGCAGCTGATATGCGTTCCACCGCTCCGGCGTACCAGGCGTCCGGAGGAACATCCTGAAAACGTCCGCTGTTCCATGCGGCCCATGCGCTTTGGAGCAGGTCTCCATCCTGATCCTGGGAGAGCTCCCAAAATCCAATGCCCCCCAGACCATAACGCCGGGCCAGTTCCCCCTTGTGGGCGATGGAGTTTTCGTCATCGTAGGAGATAAAGTTCTGATTTCCGTAAAGATATGGGACGTCTGCCTCGCTGTGACGGAACTGCTGATAGGAGGAATTGTTCAGGTATTCCTCCTTCAGTTTGTCCCAGGATAAGGATTTGGCACTGTTAAAGAGCCCGTACAGCCCATAGCTCCCATGGCTGACGCCTTGATATATGTATCCGTACAGCGGCATCCCCAGAACCAGCTTCCCCGCCGGAACACCATGCCTCAGCCAGGCGGAGACGCTGCCGTCCACGCTGCTCCGGTATCGGTCCGGCCCGCCGGAGGGCGTATAAAGCGGCGCATTGAAACCCGTATAGATGTCCCAAGGCCCGTTGAAATCATAGGCCATGATAAAAATGTGGTCTACGATTTCTGCCGCCGCCTGGGGCTCGATGGCATTCAGGTAGCTGCCGTCCGCTGCTCCGGCAATGCTCAGCACATATTGTTTCCCGTTTTGCCTGCCTTGCCGGTCCAGCGCATCTCGAAGCGCTTGCAGAAGAAGCGTAAAATTCTCCTTGTCCTGGGGACGGTGAATGACTCCGGCGGCGCCGCCGGAGACGGGATATTCCCAATCCAGGTCTATGCCATCCAAACGGTGCTCCAAAATCAATTCCACACAGCTTTGGGCGAAGGCTGCCCGGCTGGCAGGAGAGACGGCGGCGTCGGAGAAATAGGTGGATTCATCCCACCCCCCCACAGAGAGAACGATTTTGAGCTTTGGATTCCGCTTCCGCAGGGCGGTCAGGCCCTGAAGGTTTTCCCGGTCCTGCTCAGGAGCGCTGAGGGCCAACTTTCCGTCCTGAATTTTGGCAAAAGCGTAGTTGATTTGCGTGAACAGCTCTGCTGGGAGCTGATCCGGCGTGTATCCCTGCCCTGAGGCCCAGGCGGCGTAATAGCCCACGACGGTTCCTGCGGTTCCGGCGGCGGAGGCCCGCCCCGGTTCCATCAGGGCCAGCAGCAATGTGAAGATCAGGACCAGCGGCATCAGGCGGCGCGTTTTCCCCATGGTTATAACTTCCTTTCGTGTAAAATCAGGCCTTTGCCTGACTGACGGCGGGCTGTTGAATTAAAACGAGCTTTTAATTATGAAATACCATCCGTGAAGAAAAAGCCGCCAGGAGAGGCAGTATTCCAAGGGAACCTCAAGAAATTATGAGGGAAATCGAGGAAAAGCTTCGATGTAAGATACCGTGAGACGAAATTCTCCATTTTCGAACAGGGACCCGCAGCCAATATTGTTGTTTTATTTTACTATACCGCTTCCTGTTGGGCAACGGACAAGTTCTGGAAACTGGTCCAGGGGCTGCCGGGCAGAAAACAGCCGCCGGAAAATCCGGCGGCTGTCAGTAGGAATGCTCAAATTCTGACCAGGCTTGCTTGAAAAATGTCAAAATACCAAAACGGCGGCTTTTCTGCCTTCATGCTTCCCCAATTTTTCTTGAAATTTATCCGGGATTCCTGCGAAAAGTTGTGTTTATCTGGCAGCCCTGCCGCCGGACATAGTTCCGTTTTTCAAACGGCGCCTGAATTGAAATTTTATCCCTGCGGAAAGAAAAGCGAGGCTCCATCCCGGCTTTAGCTTCCGCACTCCATAGAGATTTTATTGAACATCGACAGAATGTTATCCATAGATGTGGCCTGTTTTTCTGCCCCGGCCCGGTCCAGCACCACCTTGCCCTGATTCATCATCAGGATGCGGTCTCCATATTCCACGGCGTAGCGGAGGTTGTGTGTCACCATCACGGCGGTAAGCTTTTTCTCCCGGACCACCTTGTCTGTCAAAACCATGATGATCTCTGCTGTTTTGGGGTCCAGAGCCGCTGTGTGTTCATCTAAGATCAAAAAACGAAGCGGCGTCATAGTTGCCATCAGCAGTGCAACGGCCTGCCGCTGCCCGCCGGAGAGAGCCCCCATCTTTACGTTCAGCTTCTCCTCCAGGCCAAGGCCCAGAGAGCGGAGCTGCTCACGGTAGCCGTCGATCCGCCTGCGGTCTACAGCCCGGCCCAGGTGAAAAGGCTTTCCTTTGTTGTCTGCCAGGGACAGGTTTTCCAGCATGGTCAGATTGGGACAGGTTCCCGCAGAAGGATTTTGATAGACCCGGCCCATATTGGCATAGCGGCGGAAATCCTTCAGCTTTGCGATGCTTTTCCCATCCACCAGCACATCGCCGCCCTCAATGGGGATGGAACCGCAGATGATATTTAGGAGAGATGTTTTGCCGCTGCCATTGCTTCCCACAATGGCCACAAATTGGCCCTCTTCCACGGTTAGAGAGAAATCCTGAAACAAACGCTGTTCCGTCACGGTTCCGGGGTTGTATATCTTCGTTACGTCCCGCAGCTCAAGCATGGATAATCTCCTCCCCCTTTCTGCCGGAGCATACCAGCACCAGTAAAAACAGAGCCGCTGTCACCAGCTTCATCATGTTGGCGGGCAGCCCTGCGCTCAGCGCCATCTGAACACAGAGCTTGTAAAGGATGCTGCCGAGAATCACCGATGTAGTTCCGGCAGGACTGGCCAGGAACCGCAGGCCCTTCCGCTCCCGCAGACCGCGGGCTAAAGGAGAGGCGGTGTAAAAATTCATCAAGGAGATGCCGATAATCACCGCCGCAAGGCCATAGACAAGCTGTCCGGTTCCCATGGTGGCGGAGAAGCTCCGCTGCTCGTGAACCACCACGCAGCCTCCCAAGGCAACCAGAGCATTGGAGATCACCAAGCCTAACAGCTTTACCAGTCCCCGGTCCTGGGCCAGGGAAGTGACAAGGTCTGGATTATCGCCCACGGCCCGGAGAAGCAGGCCAGATTTGGTTTTGAAATAGGCGTCCAGAGCCAATTTTATTATCAGCACCAGCAAAAAAGAGATTACCAGCTTTCGGCCCATCAGCGACATGTCTCCCAAAACGGCCATGACCGGCGCGGAAGTGAAAATGGTATCTGTTCCCCGGTCGACCGTCAGATTGGAACCGGCGATTTGAAGATTGACGGAAAACAGGGCGGTCATGGTGATGATGCCGGCCAGCAGGTTTCGGACTCCCAGCTTCACATGGACGAAGCCGGTAAACAGCCCTGCCAGCGCACCCACCGACATGGCAATGGGCAGAGTCAGCCAGGGATTGACTCCCTTTACCAGCAGTACCGCCGTCACAGCGGCTCCCAGAGGAAAGGTGCCGTCCACGCCCAGGTCGGGAAAGTCCAGTATGGAGTAAGTAATGTAGACGCCAAAGGAAATCAGCGCGTAAATCAGTCCCTGGGTCAGGGTGCTGATCAACAGGTCCAGCATGGCAAGAGCCTCCTTTTCATTTCAGCGAACGGTGTTCCGCAGGGTTCCGATGCCCTGGACGGTACATTCCACCACGTCGCCGGCTTTTAAAAATTTTGGCGGATCAAAGCCCATGCCTACCCCGGCAGGAGTGCCGGTGGCAATGATGGTTCCCGGCAGCAAAGTCATTCCAGCGGAGAGCTCTTCTATGATTTCTCCGACGCCGTGAATCAGCAGCCCGGTGTTGGAACGCTGGCGAAGCTCACCGTTAACGGCGGCGGTAATCTCCAGCATCGGGGGGAAGGAAACCTCATCCGCGGTTAGGATACAGGGGCCCATGGGGGTAAAACCATCCAGGCTTTTTCCGAAATACCACTGCTTATGGCCGGTCTGGAGATCACGGGCAGAGACGTCGTTGAGGACCGTGTAACCGAAAATGTAGGCTTCAGCCTCTGCCGCCTTCACATTTTTGGCCGTTTTTCCGATGATAACCGCCAGCTCCGCTTCATAGTCCAGACGGTCTGTCAGCCCTGCGTGCCGGGGAATATCTCCATCGGGCCGCCCAGCCTCAGACACCCGCTTGGAAAAGTAAACTGCCGCCGGTTTGTCCTTGGAGAAAGCGCCTGCGTCATACCGGGCGGCCTCCTTTTCGTGATCCCGGTAATTCATTCCCAGGCAGATGACGTCCTGCCGGGGACGGGGAATAGGGGCCAGCAGCACGGCCTCTTCCAGAGGAATAACCGGAGCAGCCGGAAGCGTGGTCCGAAGCTCTTCAAAGGAGGCGCTCTCAATCAGGGTGTTCATATCCGGAAAGGGGAGGGCGGCAACGCCGCCCTCAGTAAGAATGCCCACAGTCTCTTTGCCGTGGTAAAGGAAGGTAATCAGCTTCATCAAAAGTCTCCTCTGCAAAAGTGGGGATTAGGAATTGGCCTCGATAGCGGTGGAGGATACGTTTTCGGGAATAAGAATGCCCATGGCGTCCAGGGCCTCGGAGTTGATATACAGGTCGAAGTTCTCAATTACCTCATAGGGCAGGTCCTGGCATGCGGCTTCACCCCGGAGAACCTTGGCAGCCATTTGGCCGGTCTGAATGCCAAGCTTGATATAGTCCAGGCCCGCTCCGGCTACACAGCCCAGCTTCATCTGCTCGATTTCGGAGCCGTAGACAGGGATGCCGGCCTCATTGGTTTTTTCCAGAATCGCGGGGAGCACGCCTACCACGTTGTTGTCAGTCAGGTTGGAGAGGCAGTCCACACCGCGAGAAATCAGGGTATCCACCGCCTGGGTGACCTCGGATTGAGCGGTGACGCCCACAGACTCAATGGTAAGGCCGTATTGAGCGGCCTTCTCTTCGTAGACGCCCACAGAGTAGACAGAATTGGCTTCGCTGGTAGTGTAGATAATGCCGACGGTTTTGGCATTGGGCTGGAGGTCCCGAATAAGCTGAAGCTGGCCTTCCACAGGGAGAACATCGGAGGTGCCGGTGATGTTGCCGGAATCCAGCTTGGCTCCCACAGGATCGGTGATGGCGGTGAAGATGACAGGGATGTCTTTGTCTTCAGCGGCTGCAAAGCAGGCCGTGGCCGAGGGAGTGGCGACGGCTACCATCATATCCACGTTTTCCGCGGAGAAGGTAGCGCCGATCTGCGTGGCAATATTGTCATCAAATCCGGCATTCTGATAGTGAACTTCAAAGTCTGTGCCCTCTTTCAGCCCGGCGGCCTCAAGACCCTGGAGGAAGCCGATCCGGCAGTTATCCAAAGAACCGTGTTCACCGTATTGAGAAATGCCGATCAGGTATTTTTTCCCGTCTTCTCCATCGCCGGAGGTGGTGTTTCCGCTGCTGTCTCCGGCGGGACTGCCGCCGCATGCGGCGAGAGTGAGAGCCAGAGCAAAAGCCAGAATAAAAGATGTGTATTTTTTCAGGTTTTTCATAATTATATCTCCAATCGTCATCATGTCAGTTATGGATTTGCAGCTGTCAGCGGGGAAGTGAACGCCTGAGCCGCCATCGCTTCGTATACAGCTTCATCATCATTTCTCCTTTTGAAAGACCAAAATAAAAAGCCCTGTCCCCTATTTGGGACAAGACTTCTAATCCTGCGGTACCACCCAAGTTGACGCATAAGCGCCCGCTCGTCTCGCGTACTTCATACGCGCCGCCCTGATAACGGGTGCGGTCCCCGTCGGCCGCTACTAAGCCTGTTTGACTGTTCGCTCCGCCCTCACGAGTCCATTCGCCAAAACGCTCCCTGCCGCGATTCCACCATCCGCAGCTCTCTGAAAGGTTCGCCTTTCCGGTTACTTCTCTCGTTCACAGGTTTTTCTGATTGTTTTGCATTATACGCATGAAGAAGACAGATGTCAACTGGTATTTTCAACAAAATTGCTTTGAATGAAAAGAGCGCCCTCCGTGCGGCGGAGCAGAAATCTTCCGCCGCACGGAAAATTGATTTTTATGACAGCAGCAGCTTGTCATCCGCCTCGTCGCTGCCGCTGACCTTGCTGAACAGCTCCAAAAGCTGAGGAACCGTCAGTTTTTTCTTTTCCTCGCCGGAGACATCAATCACAATTTTGCCGTCGTACATCATAATGAGACGGTTTCCATGCTGGATGGCGTCTTTCATGTTGTGAGTGACCATCATAGTAGTCAGATGGCTCTCCGCCACAATACGGTCAGACAGTTCCAGCACCTTAGCCGCCGTTTTGGGATCCAGAGCGGCGGTGTGCTCGTCCAGAAGCAGCAGTTTGGGCTTTTTCAGGGAGGCCATCAGCAGTGTCAGCGCCTGGCGCTGTCCTCCGGAGAGGAGGCCTACTTTGCTGGATAGCCGGTCTTCAAGGCCCAGGTCCAGATTCTGCAGCATTTTCTGATATTGGCTCTTCTCCGCCTTGGTGATGCTCCACCTTAGTCCCCGGCGCTGTCCCCGGCGGGCGGCCAGCGCCAGATTTTCGATAATCTGCATAGAGGGAGCGGTACCCATCATGGGATCCTGAAATACCCGGCCAATGTATGCGGCCCTTTTATGCTCCGGGAGGTGCGTCACATCCGTGCCGCCGATGGAAATACTTCCGCTGTCCACAGCCCAGGTACCGGCCACGGCGTTGAGCATGGTGGATTTCCCTGCGCCGTTGCCGCCGATGACGGTGCAGAAGTCCCCGTCATTCAGTGTCAGACTGACGCCTCGAAGGGCCTGCTTTTCATTGACAGTCCCTGCGTTGAAGGTTTTCCAGATTTCCTTGAGTTCAAGCATGGACGGCGCCTCCCTTCTTTGCGGCTTTGGAGAAATACCGGCCTTTCCAATAGGGAATGGCCAGAAACACCGCAACGATGACGGCGGAAATCAGCTTGAGATAGTTGGTATTGATGTCGCTGAGGCTTACTACCGCCTGAATGACCGCGTAGTAAATCACAGCGCCCAGGGATACCGCCGTAAGCTTCAGGGCAAAGTTGTGGAAAAGCTTTCCAAACACTACCTGACCGATGATAACAGCGGCCAGGCCGATGACAATCGCCCCTTTGCCCATGCTGGAGTCGGCAAAGCTCTGATATTGGCTGAGAAGGGCTCCGGAGAGAGCCACCAGTCCGTTGGAGATCATCAGGCCCAGCACCTTGCCTACATTGGTGTCAATGCCCTGGGCGCGGGCCATATTGGGATTGGCGCCGGTAGCCCGGAGGGCAGAACCCAGCTCGGTGCCGAAAAACCAATACAGGACTGCGATGATAGCCAAAGAGAACACGCCCACCACTAAAATGGGATGACGGTAGAAAGGCCGCCGGCCCGCCGCTACGTCCTGGACAAAGCGAAGAGAAACCATAAGCTTTTCCAGATTGCTCTGGTTAGTGACATTGATGGCGACATTGGCTTTCATGCCCATGATGGCCAGATTGACGGACCACAGTCCCAGCTGGGTGAGGATGCCCGCCAGAATGGCGGGAATGCCGCAGGCAGTGTGGAGCAGGCCGGTGATCAGGCCCGCCAGCATTCCAGCGGCCAGGGCCGCAAGCAAGGCCAGCCAGATATTGGCCCCGGAACCGAACAGCACTACGAAAACAGCACCGCCGGTGCAGAACGAGCCGTCCACCGTCAGGTCGGCTATATCTAGAATTTTATAGGTAATGTAAACGCCGATGGCCATAATGCCCCAGATCAGGCCCTGGGAGACTGCTCCGGGCAGCGCACCAATGAAATTCAGCATAATGTAAACCTCTCTGCATTATTAGGGCCTGTTCACATAAGGCCAAACACACATCTTTCCGGCAAATTTTGCCGTCTGCGGCGTTAAAAATTTTTGACGCACGCCAGTGCGCCTGCAAATTTTTGCCTTGCAGCCGGCGAAAATTTGCTCGAAAATCTGCGCATTTGTCTTATGTGAACAGGCCCTAGGAATGGGGGAGCCGGGAGTGCTGAGGGGAGGGGATATCCCTGCTCCCTCATTCCCAATTTTTCCTGGGACCCGGTCCCGGCAGGGGAGGGAGAACGTTTCCCGTTTTCTGCCGGGCAATAGCGGCGGTTTGACTCAGCCGATTGCCTCGTAGCCCTCCGGAACGGTCAGGTTCAGTGCCTCGCACATGGGAGGATTGTATTTTTTGACAAACTCAGGCGCATATTCGATGGGCATTGTAGAGATGTCGGCCTTTCCGGTGAGAATATCCGCGGCCATTTCACCGGTCTTGTAGCCGATGTCATAATAGCTGATGGACAAAGTGGCGATGCCGCAGCCGGCACAGATACCCTCCTCGCCGCAGAACACGGGGATATTGCCGCGGCAGATGTTATCCACAATGGGGGTGTTGGATGCGGCGGTATTATCGGTGGGAATGTAGAGCACGTCACTGGCGTCCACAGCGGTCTGGCAGACGGCGGCGACGTCGTTGGAATCAGAGAAAGCAAATTGAGTGCAGGTATAACCCATGTCCTCCAGATAGCGCTGGACGGTATCCACCTGGTATTGGCTGTTGGCCTCGTTGGAACAGTAGAGAAGGCCGATGTTCTTGGCGTCAGGGTACCATTCGCGGATCATCTCAGCCTGCTGATCCAGGGGCGCCAGATCGGAGGTCCCGGAAATGTTGCCGCCCACGGTGCCGGAGAAATTGTCAATGCTGAAGGCAACGCCGTATTCTGTGACGGAGGTGCCTAAAATGGGAATGTCAGAGGTAGCGGCGGCGGCGGCCTGGAGAGCCGGTGTGGCATTAGCCATAATAAGATCCACGTTTTTGGACACGAAAGAGGTAGCGATGGTGGCGCAGGTGGCAGGATCATTGGCGGCATTTTGGTAGTCGAACTTCACCTGACCGGGAAGCAGCTCATTCAGGGCATCCTGAAAGCCTTTGGTGGCGGCGTCCAGCGCGTCGTGTGTGACATACTGGGAGATGCCCACCTGGTAGACTGTACCGGCGTCATTGCCGGAATCGGCGGGTTCCTGGGTTCCGGCGTCGGCGCCGGCGGGGGCGGAATCCCCTGCGCCGCTTCCGCCGCCGCAGGCGGCGAGGCTCAGGGCCAGAACGCCCGCGAGGATCAGTGCAAGCAGTTTCTTCTTCATCGTTGTTCAATCTCCTTATTTATTCGTTTCAGGGTCCAGTATTATATATAAAAAGCGGCCCTGTTCGAAAACAGGGCCGCCCTTCATACGGCGGTATTGGCCTGTCAGACGGACGGCCCTGTTTTTCCACGCTCAAAACGGCCCGCGAAGCGGACCTTGATAAAGCGGAAATAAATATCCTGAGAAAAGGCGGCATAAAGTTCCATAGTAAATGCGCTCCTTCACGATTGCCGAAAGGCTTTAACGATTTTGTACTATACAGCTTTAAAGGGATAAAGTCAATGGTCAATTTCAACAAAAACAGCATTTCAACGTCAAATTTAAGATTTTTTCTCCGGCTGTCAATACCTTATACGCCAAAGATTTCCAAATAAATTGTGTTATTCAAACAATGGATGACATAAATTTTTGGAAAATTCTATTGCATATTGCTAAAAAGCGGCGTATAATAAAATTCCCTCAGCCAATTGTAAAAGAGGAGAAAAAATAGGAGGTTATCACATGCGGAAAATCGTGCGCAAGCAGCTTCTCGCGCTGGTACTGACTGCGGCAATGCTGGCTGGCCTGTCTGTTCCTGTCTTGGCGGCGGAGGAGGGCAAGACCATCACCATCCTGCAGACCAGCGACCTGCACGGCATGGTCAACCCCTTTGACTATGCCTCCAACCAGGAGAACAAGACAAGCATGGCCCATGCTGCCGCTGTTATCAAAGCGGAGCGGGCCAAGGACCCGGATCTGCTCCTGCTGGACACCGGCGACACCACGCAGGCCAATTACATTCAGGAGTTTCTGGGCGAGACGCCCCACCCCATGATCCGGGCTATGAATTTCCTGGATTATGACGCCTGGACCTTGGGCAATCATGAGTTTAACTTCGACTTCAAGTATACTACGAAGGAAATTGAGGAGTTTGAAGGCGTCACTCTGGGCGGCAATTTTTACAAGGCCGACGGAACCCGCTGGCTGGACGCGTATCACATCTTTGAGGTGGACGGCGTAAAAGTGGCGGTTTTCGGCGTGGACGCTCCTCATATTCCACAGTGGGAGAAGTCCGATCCCGGTCACTATGACAATATGAAGATCACGGAGCCGGAGGAAGAGATTGGCAGAATCCTGGATGAGCTGGAGGGGAAGGCCGACGTCATCATCGGCAGTGTCCATTACGGCCTGGAAGGTGAATACGGCTGTGCCGGTATGCGCGAGGTGGCCGAGGCTTATGGAGAGCGGATGGACGCCCTTTTCATTGGCCATGCTCACGCTAAAGTGAATGAGACCATCGGAGGCATCCCGGTTCTGGAGCCCGGCAGCAACGGTGAATTTGTCAGCAAGGTCACTCTGACCCTCAAAGCGGATGGCAGCGGCTGGGCGGTGGATAAAGCCGAGGGCGAGCTCATTGAGTGTGCCGGCGTCACCCCGGACCCGGAATTTTTGGCGGAATTCAAAGGCCTTCACGAAAAGAGCCTGGAACTGGCGTCCCGGGAGGTGGGAACCGTAGGCAAGACATTTATTGAACCCTTGGAGGTCCTCCCCGGCATTCCCACAGCTGTCCTGGAGGACGACGCCGTCACCGATCTTGTCAACAAGGTCCAGATGGAACGGGCCGGAGCGGACGTGTCCCTGGCCGCTCTGTTCGATGCTACCAGCAATCTTCAGGCCGGACCCTTCCTGCACCGCGACAGTGTGAAGATTTATAAGTATGACAATACCCTCTACGGAGTGAAAGTCACCGGCAAGCAGATGAAGGCCATCATGGAGGAAAAAGCCGGCAGCTTCTTCAATCAGTATCAGCCCGGCGATGTAACCATCAGCTTTAATCCCGGCATCCGGCTTTATAATTATGACATGTTTGCCGGGTTGGACTATGAAATCGATATCTCCAAGCCTGTGGGTTCTCGTATTCAGAACGTGATTTACAAGGGCCACCCCATGACCGATGATGAGACTATGATTTTGGCGCTGAATAACTACCGTTACGGCGGCCTGGTCTCCGCGGGTCTCATCAACGAAGCGGACGTGGTCTATGAGGGCGGCGCAGTCCGCGATATGATTACGGAATATGTGGAGTCCCTGGAAGGCCCCCTGATGCCCGAGGTGGACAACAATTGGAAGATCGTGGGCGCGGACCTGGACGACCCCCAGAAGGACCTGATTTATGAAAAAGTCCGTTCCGGTGAGATTCAAATTCCCACCAGCGAGGATGGCCGCACCCCCAATATTGCGTCGCTGAACGGTCCTGCGCTTCGGGCGGCCGGTGTGCTTCCCGCTTTGGAGGAAGAAACTCCCGCTCCCGAACCTGTACCGGAACCGGAGCCCGCTCCCGAGCCGGAGCCTATTACTGAGCCGGAATCCAAACCCGAGGAAGCGGCAGTACCCCCTGTCCGTGAAGAGACCGGCAAAGCTGCTGACGGGACATATACGGTTAAGCCCGGTGACTGCCTTTGGAGCATTGCGCAGAAGACCTATGGCGCCGGCAGGCAGTGGATTCTGATCTACAATGCCAACAAGTCCGTAATCAAGGAGCCTGATCAAATCCGGATCGGTCAGGTTCTGGTGCTTCCCGCGGCGTAAGCGGAGAAAAAGCGTTTCCTCCTAAAATGTTCAGCGGCCCTGGCGAAAGCCGGGGCCGCTTCCTAAATTTCTTCTAAATCAAACTTGGCAATTTCCCCGCATTCCGAATGGCTTTTTCCGGTCATGGCCTGAATCGCCATTCCTTGACTGAGGGTAATGATACTGGGAAAGAACGCGTATTTTTTCAAATACGCGGATCATCCGCTTTCTCATAGACGGCGCATCCTCCCAGTTTTGGAGAGCCGATGCTCCATGGCTGTCCATGTAGGCCGCAGCGGCCCTGCTGGCGTCGTCGTTTTCGTAAATGTAGTTCCGGTTGGACAGACATTCGTGGATGTCCGCTTCTATGATTATTTTGATTCCCGGCTTTTTTGACAGAATTGCCGCCGTCTGCACCGCCTTTGCCATAGGGCGAACGCAGAATCATATCCGCGCTGGAAGGCCTTTCAACTTCGGAGGTTTTCCTGATCTGTGCGGCTCCCCGTTCGGACAGCTTTGCCGGGTGAACACCAAAGCTTTGATATATTTTGGTATTCCGCTCCGAATAGGACACCCCGTGCCGGATCAACCAGAACATTGGGCGCTTCCTTTTCTGTGGATTTTCTCAATTCTATCCCGGATGCCTGTGCGGTGCAAGGCTGTCCCGCAAGGCGCCGATTCTCCCCTTGCCTGGGGAGAAAAACCATGGTATACTAAGACTTAGCAAAATCGGGAACGCTTTCCCCGAGGAGGTGACCGCGATGGAAAAAAAGGGCGTTAAAATTGCTGCCCAGAACCGAAAGGCCCATCATGATTATTATGTGGAAGAGAAATATGAGGCGGGCATTGAGCTGGCGGGCACAGAGGTGAAATCTATCCGGGCCGGTACGCTGAATCTGAAAGATTCCTATTGTTCTGTGAAGGATGGGGAGCTTTTTGTTCATGGGATGCACATTTCCCCTTACGAAAAGGGTAACATCTTCAATAAAGACCCTGTCCGGGTCCGGCGCCTGCTGATGCATAAGCGGGAAATCCGAAAGCTTCACGCCCTGGTGAAGCAGGACGGCTATACGCTGGTGCCGCTTTCGGTTTACTTTAAGGACTCTCGTGTTAAGCTGGAAGTGGGCCTTTGTAAAGGCAAGAAGAACTACGACAAGCGGGACGCCGCCGCCCGGCGGGACACCAAACGGGAAATTGATCGTGCCATGAAGGCACGGTGAAGCTGTGGAGGCGCGTAAGTTATTCGCGGCAGCCCGGGGGATTGCCGGGGCCGCCTTGGGTGTATATTTGACCCTGCGGCTGTGGACTGGCCTGCTCGTTTTTCTGTGGGAGCGCCAGTTGGGGACGTCTTTGCTGGTCCTGTGGCCCGTTCTCCTTTGCCCTGCTGCATATTTGGGCTATTGGTGTTTTCGAGGCCTGCGGCACAGACGCTTTGCCTGTACCGTTGTTTGGGGCTGCGCCTTTTTGGCCCTGCCCCTGACTGTAAGACCGGATATGGTGATGGGCTGGCTGGAGGCGTGCCTCCTCAGCGCTCTGTCGGTAGTCTTTTCCCGGCTCCTGGGCCGGGAGGGGTTTCTCCGTTATGTAGACCCGGCGTGGTACCGGGACCCCCGGCGTGTTGCCGCCCGGTACGGCGGGGGCCGGAGCCCCAACCGCTGCGGCCCCGAGGCAGGGGCTGGCCTGCTGGTGCCGGATGCGTTTGCCGTCAATGAGGGCGGAGGCGGCCCGGTGCTCTATGTCCGGGAGACGGTCCTGCGATGGGAGCCCCGGCTGGCCAAGGGGCGGACATTTTTCATAGGGGACGTGGCAGGGGTTCTGGTGGGCCCGGCCTGTAATGTTCTCTATGACGCCCGGAGCCAGGATATAGCCTGGTTCCGCACTTCTCAGAAAAACGGCCCCCTGCTGGCCCGGCACCTCCGGGACCGGGGAATTCCCTTTTACAGCTTGGGCGAGGTCCCGAAGCAGGGCCCGCTCCCTGGCAGGGAGCTTCCAACCTGTACTCTGCCAAGCACGCCGGACGGCTCCGAACGCTTGGCTGAGCCGGAGGAAGCGGAGCCCGTCCGCCACACGGATATCTCCCGGAGTTTCTCCCGGGATTTCACTCTGGAGCTCCGGCGGACGAAGCCCGTTGGGGTTTGGATTGCTGTGGGGCTGCTTCTGGGCCTTGCGGTGTTTTTCGTGGGGTTTCCCTTTGCCGTTATTCGAGGCGGGCCCTATGAGAATTTGAAACTTAATGTCATGCTGGTCCTCTCCTGCGGTCTCATAGCGGGGCCCTGGGTGCTGGCGGCGGCCGCAGGAGAGCTGTTCTCACCCCGGCTGTCCGTGGAGAATGGGCATATTTGGCTGGATAAGGATTTTTTCCCTCTGCGGGAAATTCCGATGGAGGAGATCGGCGGGCTTCGCTGGGACCAATCCGACGAGTGCTACGTTCTCTGCGACAGGCAGAACAAGGCCCTGGCGAAGTTCAGTACTCGGGACGGCTTCGGGTCCCAGTTCCTGAACTTCCTGACCGATCATGGTATTACACTATTTAAATAAGAAAGGAACGAACCGATATGAGTAATCCGATTGCGACGATCCTGATGGAGGACGGCAGGAAAATGACCGCCGAGCTTTATCCGGATAAGGCTCCCAATACAGTGAACAATTTTATTTCCCTGGCCAACAAGGGCTTTTACGATGGCCTGACATTTCATCGTGTGATTCCCGGCTTTATGATTCAGGGCGGCTGTCCCGAGGGCACAGGCACAGGCGGCCCCGGTTATGAGATTGACGGCGAGTTTGCTCAAAATGGCTTTCCCCAGAACGATTTGAAGCATACTACAGGCGTTCTTTCCATGGCCCGGACCATGGCTCCGAATTCTGCCGGAAGTCAGTTCTTTGTCATGGTGGCTCCGGCGGAGCACCTGGATGGAGGCTATGCGGCTTTTGGGCAGGTAATTGAGGGGGTAGACGATGCCATAGCCATTTCCCGGGTGCCCCGGAGCATGATGGATGATAAGCCCAAAAAACCTGTGATTATTCAGTCTATCCGTGTCGATACCCGCGGCGTCGATTACGCTCTTCCGGAGACCCACTGAGAATCAGTGAAAAAAGGAAGGAGTACACTCCATGAAAACCGCCATCATTACAGGCGCATCTTCTGGCTTGGGGTGGGAACTGACCCGCCAAATTGAAGATGTTTTCCCTGATATCGAGTGCTATTGGCTGATTGCCCGCCGGGAAGACCGGCTGGAGAGTCTTGCGATCAGTCTGCCGGGGCGGCACACTGCCTGCCTGACTCTGGATCTCTGCGATCCTATGAGCTTTGTGAGTCTGAAGGATCGTTTGGCGGAAGAAAAGCCAGAGGTGGAATTGCTGGTGAATTGTGCCGGCTGTGGCTTCCTGGGCCGGGTGGGGGAAATGGATACGGCTTCCCAGACCCGGATGGTGGATTTGAACGTCCGGGCTCTGACCGCCGTGACGAACATCGTCCTGCCCTACATTCCGGAGGGAGGCCGGATTCTGAATGTTTCCTCCATCGCCTCCTTCTGCCCGAATCCCCGGATGACGGTTTACTCTTCAACAAAGGCCTATGTATCCTCTTTTACAGTCGGGCTTGCCGAGGAACTGCGCCGCCGGAAGGTAAGTGTCACCGCCGTCTGCCCCGGTCCCATGGCGACGGAGTTTTTGAGCTTGGCGGGCATCACGGGCCATTCCAGCACCTTCGAGTTCCTGCCCTACTGTGACCAGGTAAAGGTGGCGGGCGGAGCCCTTCGGGCCGCGAAAGCGGGCCGCACGATTTATACTCCCAAGCTCTTTTATAAATTTTATCGTCTCTTGGCTAAAGCGGTACCCTCTCAGCTTCTGGTTAGATTTGTAAAAACCTGAGCATAATATTAAGGAGCGGGCCTTGGAAAAGACCCGCTCCAAATGTCACAGAATCGTAACACACACTTACCTAAATCTATGCTATACTAATTTAACAGGTCTGCCGGTAAATTCCCAGAGATCAGCTCTGTGCAAGGTTTCCGTGTTTCATTCTCCGGCCTCGTTCCCCGCAGGGGTGAGGGATGCGCAAGGGGGAGCTTGTTCTCCCTTGAAAAGAGAAGGAGCAATGGAATGGATTTCGCCCCGATGACAGGGGGGTGTAAGGGTTTCGACGGGGGTATGGAGGCGGGACCAGCGGGCGGCGGCGCCTGACCGCCATAAAACGGGCAAATTATAAATCAAATAACAACAACACTGTTGCTGTTGCTGCCTAATTAAAGGCAGCCGTCCGACCCGGAAGGACCGCGAGCCGGGAAGGGCGTCGTTTAGCGGTAAATGTGCGTACAGTAAGCTTTGCCTGTGCCACACATCATGAAGCTCACCTGACCTGACGGCGTGACGGTTTGCCGTCTTTGATGGGAACGGGAGGAGAGAGGCCTCCGCAATAATCGTCTGCGCCCGGAGAAAGTCCCGTTAAAGTGCTTTCGGACGCGGGTTCAACTCCCGCCACCTCCACCAGATGGACATTGGACGAACACCTATTATTTTAAGGGCGGTTTTGCCGTAATGGTGTGGCTCTGATGTCAAAACGAGTAGCGGAGGTCAAGGTGTAAAAACCTTGGCCTCCGCTGTTTCTATCCACTTATTCGATTTTGCCTTGTGTTTCCTGCCACTCCGCAAACTCCCGCTGGCCTTGTTCGTTGTCATAGTATTTTCGTATCTCTGGAACAAGAAAGCGGGCAAAGGTTTCTATAATGGCTGGTGGAAGTTCAATTTCACGGTCTGTTTTATTGGACTGCTCTTTTGGCAAAGACATTTCCCCTTTCCATAACGCAGGACAAGGCACACAGGCGGGAGAAACAGGGAAAGGGTAAGCTGTTCCTCCCACCGGGGCTGGTTATCAGTTCACACCGAGAATGGCACGGATGAGTTTGTTTTCCAGACGACTTTTCATGTACTCGTCCAGACAGGCATGGGGACAGCCGCTTTCGTCATAGACCGTCCGGGTACACAGCTTGTTTATGTAGCCCTCATAGTACCGCAAGACCTGTTCCATAGCGTCGGCGTCCCCAGCGCGGGCCGCATCGCTCATCGCCAGCGGCAGCAGTTCACGGCCTTTGTAGTTGCGGCGCTTCATGGCGCTAACCTCCTTTCCTCGCTGTCAATTTTGTTCGCAGGACTTTCAGCGATTTTGTTCTGCGCCGCTGGACGGCACTCCGGGACAGTCCCAGGGCCTTGCCAATCTCTCCATCTGTCAAATCCAGAACCAGGCGCAAAATCAAAATACTTTGCTCCTGCTCCAACAGACTGGCAAAGGCATCGGCAATCCGTTCGCTGCTGATTGGCAGGTTACAGCCACAGTAAGAGAACACATAGCTGTCGCTGGGATAGTCATCCGCCGAACACAGCTTGTCCATCGCCGTTTGGGGCAGATGCTCCAAGGACGTTTCCCGGTTAGCCCGCCGCTTCATTTCCCGGATGTAGTCGATTGCCTCA
>CAJTJA010000031.1 GCA_910576845.1 uncultured Oscillibacter sp. | reverse complement strand
GATGCGAACGCAGCGCTCTCCCAGCTGAGCTACGAGCCCAAATCGGCACTTTTCGTGCGAAAAAAGTTGCGAATTTTGGATTTCTGGAATATTCGATTTTCAGGGGAAAGTCCAACAAATCGGACAGGAAAACGGGGAACGGAAAATCGGGTCGGATGTGTCTCACTATGGATGCGAACCGTGCGCTCTCCCAACTGAGCTGCGAACTCAAACATTCACAAAAGCAAGTCGAAGAAAAAGCCTTGGAAACCAAAGTTCCAAGGCTCTTCTCTTTCCTGGTGGAGATAAGCGGGATCGAACCGCTGACCTCTTGAATGCCATTCAAGCGCTCTCCCAGCTGAGCTATACCCCCATATCAGGTGTTCCGCATCAGAACATTGATTATAATAGCAAAGGCCGCAGAAAATGTCAAGGGGTTTTTTAGAAATTTTATATTTTCATTTTTCACAAAAGCGGGGCGGGAAAGTTTCCCGCCCCACCCTGTCAGCGCATCTCGGAAGCAATGTTGTCCACAGCCTGATCCACCGCAACACCCAGTTTGTGAATTCCTTGACCCACCTGCGTTTTCATGGCCTGTTTGCTGTGAGGCGCCATCATTCCCGCCGCTGCACCGGCCGCCAAGCCGGCACCCATACCGATTAAAAATCCGGTACTCTTTTTCACATTACTCACTCCTTTTCAGCACACCTCCAGTATACCCAAGTAAAGAAGAAAAAACCGCCCCGGTATTTGCCAAAAGCTGTGAAACGCGCTATACTATGGAAAAACAAAACCCTCATTTCACATTTACGTCATGAAGCGTCTCAGGAGGCAGAACAATGACCACCATTTATCTTATACGCCACGCCGAAGCAGAGGGCAATCTTTACCGCATTGCTCAAGGGCAGCATGACAGCAACCTGACGGATCGGGGCTGGCGGCAGGTGAAGGCGCTAGCTCGCCGGTTCGCCGAAACCCACATTGATGCCGTCTACGCCAGCGACCTTTACCGTACGCGAGCCACCGCTTCCGCTATTTATAAGCCTAAAGGCCTGCCTCTGCAGCTCCGCCGCGATCTTCGGGAAATTTACGTAGGCGACTGGGAACAGCGAACGTGGGGCGACATTGCACGCCGCACACCCGAAGCCATGGCCGCCTTTGGCAGCCGGATGGACATTTGGTCCATTCCCGGTGCAGAAACCCCAGCAGCAGTACTGAACCGGCTCCGGACTGCCATAGAAGACATCGCTGAAGAAAACTGTGGTAAAACCGTCGCCGTTTTTTCCCATGGCTACGCCATCCGCCTGCTGCTGGCAAATCTCCAGGGCATTTCACTCCGGGACACCGGAGCAAAATCCCCCACCGGAGACAATACAGCAGTCTCCTTGCTGGAGGGCGATAAAGCCGGTCTTCGGGTAATTTATCAAAACGACAACAGCCACTTGAAGACGCCGGAATTTTTGGTGGAGGAAAAGCCTATCCGGCGTGCCTTTGCTTTGGAACCCGGCCTCTGGTTCCAGCCTTTAGAGGGACAGGAGGCCCGCCTGTCCGCTGCCTGGGCGGAGGCGGGAGAGTCCGGTCCTCTTCCCCTTGCCCCCCTGACCCTGGAGGGCTTCCTGAAGGAAGAGCCGGTAGGGCTGCTCCGGTTCATTCCAGAGACCGGGCGGATTGTCTTGGCGCATATCCGCTCAGACTGCCGAAAGCGGGGCTTTGGCGTCCAATTAATTGGTCAGGCAGTGCAATACGCCAGAAGCCAAGGACAGGAATCCTTATCTGCCGCCCCGCCGCCGTCCTCTCCTGCGAGACATTTTTTTCTGGACTGCGGCTTTTTTCCACAGGGCCAGACACCGGAAGGCCGGGAACTGCTGGTAAAGCACATTGGGTTTGATCCGGAGATTTAGCCCAAGCCTGTAAAGACATTGTAAATTCTTTTTTCATCGCTAATCCGCCGCCCGAATTTGACAAAGACAGCGTTGACAAAGCGTGTATGATTTCCTTATAGTGGTCTCACAGCTCATGGTCTCATAAAAGAGAGTAGCTTACGAACAACGCCGGGGCTCCTTCGGACGACCGGCGGGAAAACGTGGCGCGCTCGTCATCACGGTGATAATTTTTGTCACCCGGGCACGCCGGGAAATTGTATTTTTCTGCCGCCGCATATTGTTCAAGCCGGCTTTTCGCTGTTTTGCATGGAGTTTTCCTCTAAACAAAACCCGCCTTGAATGCCGGAAAAGCATCTTTTTATTCAATATGCTTCGGTTGTATATACGGTTTCAAAAGCGAGACTTTTATCCCGTGGGACAACTGCCGGGGTTCCGGTGTTGTTCCATGGGATAAAAGTCTCGCTGATTTTTTGGAAAGCGGTGGATTGTATGGAAATTTGGATTGCGGTACTCTTATTTTTGCTGGGCCTGCTGCTGATCATCAAAGGCGGGGACTGGTTCCTGGACGGAGCCGTATGGATTGCGGAGGCCACCGGTGTCCCGCGGTTCATTATCGGAGCGACCATTGTCTCCCTGGCAACCACACTGCCGGAGCTGACAGTCTCCGTCACCGGGACTCTTCAGGGAGAGGTTGACATGGCGGTTGGAAATGCGGTAGGCTCTGTCACCGCAAATCTGGGGCTGATTCTGGGCATCTCTCTGGTGTGTATTCCGTCGGCTGTCAAACGGTCTCAGTTCCAGTTTAAGGCGCTGCTGATGGTCATCGGCGCAGCGCTGCTGATGATTCTCTGCCGGGGCGGCGTGCTGCAGACACCGCCGGGACTGCTGCTGTTCATCATTTTCGGCGCCTACTTGTGGAGCAATCTTCGGGACGCCAAAAGCGGCATGTCAAAAAGCAGGGAAAGCCGTTCCAAGGGCCGCACCGTTTCCCGGCGGCAAATGGTAGAGAAGCTCTTTCTCTTTGTCTTGGGTATCACCGCTATCGTCACCGGCTCCAAGCTGTTGATTGATTATGGCAGCGAGCTGGCCCTGCTGATGGGAGTGCCTGCCAGCATCATCGGCGTAACCATGGTAGCCATTGGCACATCCCTCCCCGAACTGGTGACAACGCTAACGGCCATTGCCAAAAGGGAAGCCTCCATGTCCGTCGGAAATATTATTGGAGCGAATGTCATAGATCTGACCATGATTCTGCCCGTGTGCTCCGCTGTCAGCGGCGGAGCGCTGACCATCGGGACCCAGACGACGCTGCTGGACATGCCGGCCTGTCTTCTGCTGTGCTGCACGGCGGTAATTCCCCCTTTGGCGGCGGAGCGGTTTTACCGTTGGCAGGGAGTGCTGATGCTGGGGCTATATGCGGGATACGTAGTACTGCTGGTAACCTGACCGTTTCCCTGAGCCAAGCTGCCAGGCGGACTCGCTGAAACGGCGGCAGGTTCAGCATAATTGAAAGGAGGTTCGGAAAAGCGGCGCTTTTCCGAACCTCTTTCCTCAGGCGTTTCCTTCCTCCTCCAGCAGACGCAGTCCTGCCAAATCCGTCACAGGCACAGAAAACACCACGGACTGAGCGCGGCTGCTCATCCCCGCCTGCGTCATAACCGCTTTCATAATGGGCTTGCGGTCCTCGGATTTAGCCAAAATGAAAACCATCTCCTTTTCCGCCGCGAGGGACATGCCAAAAAACTTCCTGGCAAGCTCTGTTCCGGTGCCCTTGGCATGAATCGTTGTTCCGCCGGCGGCGCCGGCAGAGCGCGCGGCGTCCATTACCTGATCGGTATGGCCCCGGTTGGTAATGACCACAACCAGCTCGTGGGTGATTTCTTTTTCCATATCCTCTTCCTCCGCTTCCCATGGCAGCAGATAATCCCTTGCCTTGGCCCCCCCGATGCTGGAAATGGGGACCGTCATCAAGATGCCCCGGCCCGGCACATCCAGCCACAGCTCCCGCCTCGCTTTCCGCACCAGACGGGAAGAGCGGGGAGCCGCCAGCATCAGCACCACCTTTTCCGCCGCTTCCAGGCCCAGACAGTCCAAAACCTCCGTAGTGGCCGTCCCCCGGCCCAAGGCCGTCAGCACCAGAGAAGCCCCCTGAGCCTGAAACCAAGCGGCAAACTCTCCGCCCCGGCTGCGGTCTGTAATGGTGATTATGAGAACGGCTCCAGCCATAGGAGAGGCCCCCTTTCTCAAAACTTGAAATGAACATGGCGTTTTACAAATCGATGATCTCCTCGTCCTCCGCTTCCTGGGCCAGTCTGGCCCGGTTCAACTTCCATTGATAGACAAGACCCAGCAGCTGAATGGTCAGCAGCGGCGTCATTGCCACCATAGCCACTACGCCGAAGGCGTCGGTGACTATATTGCCGCCCAGAGCCTCGCAGGCTCCCATGGCGAAGGGAAGCAGAAATGTCGCCGTCATCGGCCCGGATGCCACTCCGCCGGAATCGAAAGCGATGGAAGTGAAGATGCGGGGGACAAAAAAGGACAGCGCAACGGCAATGAGATATCCCGGCACCAGAAAAACGAAAATGGAAATCCCGGTCAGAACCCGAACCATAGCAAGTCCTATGGATAGGGCCACGCCCAAAGACAGGCTGGTACTCATCGCACTGCCGGGAATTGCCCCGGAAGTGATTTCTTCTACCTGGCGGTTTAAAACATGGACCGCCGGCTCCGCCTGCACAATGAACCAGCCCATCAGCATGCCGATGGGAATCAGCAGCCAGCGGAAGGGCAGGGCGGCAATCTGCCGGCCCAAATAAGTCCCTGCCGGAAGGAAACCCACATTTACTCCCGTGAGAAACAGGGCCAGGCCAATATAAGTATACAAAAGACCCACGGCAATTTTCAACACTTTTTTTGCGCTTAACTTTAAAACAGCAATCTGAAATATGGCAAAAAATGCGGCAATGGGCAAAAGGCTTTTTAAAACCTCCCAGGCATAGGAAGGAAAAGCGGCCAAAAACAGCCCTCCGAGCTGCCGGCTGTCCGCAGCCCGAGGCATGACGGCAGGAATATATGTTCCGGAGGCCGGATATTTCAGCGCCAGCAGCAGCACTGCCAGAATTGGGCCCACAGAGCAGAGGGCCACCAGGCCGAAGCTGTCTTGCGCGGCGTTCTCATCACTTCGGATTGAGGAGACGCCCAAGCCCAGGGACATAATAAAAGGAACGGTCATCGGCCCGGTGGTGACGCCTCCGGAGTCGAAGGCTACCGCCAAAAAATCCTTTGGAACAAAAAATGCTGCCAGAATAAAAACTATGATATAGGAACCAATCAGAAGCCATTGAAGGGGAATTTGGAACAGAATCCGCAGCAGGGCTACCACCAGAAAAACCCCCACACCCACAGCGACCGTACCCACCAGAACAGCGTTTGGAATTCCGGGAACCTGTGTAGCCAGCACCTGAAGATCCGGCTCAGAAATTGTCACTACCGTTCCGATCAGGAAGCTGACAGAAATCACCACCCACAGCTTTCGGGACAGCGCCATATGAGACCCCACCTGTTCGCCGATGGGGGTCATAGCGGCCTCAGCCCCCAGGGTAAAAAAGCCCATGCCCACAATGAGCAGGACAGCCCCGGTCAAAAACGCCAGGAGGATATCCACAGGAAGAGGGGAAAGGGTAAGGCAAAGCGCCAATACAATCGCCGTAATCGGCAAAACGGAAGCCAAGGCCTCCCGAACCTTTTCCCCAAGGATGGTCTTTGTATGCCCCACCTGATCCCGCCAGCGTCCAAAACTGCTCACGCTGTCACCTCCCGTCAGAGTAAAACGCTGTTATGATATTTATAGTAGCATATATATACCGTATTTTTCAAGAAAAGGCCCGTTTTTTTACAAGAACTTTACAGGACCCGCACTTTAAGGCATACGTGGGTTTTCGCTTTTTTAAGAAAAGCGGTTGCTTTTTCAGCGTTCTTCTAGTAGAATAAATGTTTGACAGGCAAAAATTCCAGGCGGGACCTGCCGCCGGAAAACGAGGTAATTTATGAATCAAAAAGAACTCGGCGAGCTGCGCCGCCGCTTTCGCCCGGGAAAAAGCGTCCTCAGCCGGGTATACGGCTGCTATGTCAATGGCGGAAGCCATGAAATCATCTCCTATCTGGATGAATCCCTGGGCTCTATGCCCCAAGAAGAGGCGGAAAAATACCTGAGCCTTTTCAAAAAGTCTCTTTCCGGTTCCCTGGGGAAGAACCTGATCGATGTGGTCTTTTCCACCGCCCAAGTAGCGGACAGCGACGAGCACCGCCTTCTTTCCGCCCTGCGGTTGTCGGAATTGAAGGATGGAGAAGCCCGGGAGGCCTTTTACCAAACGGTCATCAACTCCTTGGATATAGAGGGCTGCAACTATCTCATCCTTTTGGCTCACGACGCCTATGACGTCCCCCGGCGAAGAAAGGACGGTGAAACAGACCAGGATGCCTCCGACGAAGTATTTTCCTACATTTTATGCTGTATCTGTCCCGTCAAAAACCGCAAAATAGAGCTGGGATATTTCCCCGGCGAAAACGAGTTTCACAGCTGTGCCGCCGGGCAGATTGTCTCCGCCCCGGAGCTGGGGTTTCTTTTTCCCGCCTTTGACGGCCGCGCCGCCAATATATATAACGCTCTCTTTTACTCCCAGAAGGCCGGCGCTATTCACCAGGAATTCATTGACGCGGTATTTCACACCGAGCCTCCTATGTCCGCACCTGAGCAGAAGGAAGCCTTCGAGAGCGCTTTGACCGGGGCGCTGGAGGAAGCTTGCAGCTTAGAAGTAATTCAGACGCTTCACGGGCGTCTTCTGGAGAAGATTGAGGACCACAGGGAGTCCGGGGACCCCGAACCGCTGTCCCTCTCCGTTGGGGACATCAGCGGCATCCTGCGGGACTGCGGCGTACCGGAGGAGCGGGCCGAGGCCTTCCGGGAACAGTGCGGCATGGCTTTCGGCAAAGCTGTGCTGAACCCGGAAAATCTGATTGACAGCAAGCACTTTGATATCAAGACCGAACAAGCCGCCATTTCCATAGATCCGGAATACGGCTATCTGGTGGAAACCCGCATCATTGACGGCCGGAAATATCTGCTAATCCCTGCCGGAGAAGACGTGGAACTCAATGGCCTTTCCGTGAGCCTGAGGGCCGGCGAACCAGAGGCGTGAGTATAAAACGGCCCCCGGCTGTTTGCCGGGGGCCTGCCATTTTGAAATTGTCCTGCCCTTTCAAGCGTCCATACTGCAAAAATCTAAAACATAAAGTATGCGGCGGCAGTACCGAGGCTTTAAATACATTTGCCGGCAATGATATCCGGTCTCACAGCCAGACATTCTTTATGCGGGTATTCGGTTAGGGCCGCTTGATAAAAGGAGGAGTATCCCGCGTCGGTTCAATGGGTATGACGGATGCTCTTGGCGCTTTCTATTAATTGCCGGAGCCTCTTTGCTTGCGCCTCGTTTCCCTTGTCAACCAGACCTTCCAATTTTTCAGCCAGCAGCTTGCTCTTTCTCCTCCTATCGTATTGGCGCCCGCGGTTTTCCTTCTCTATTTGGATACCGGCAATCATATCGTCCAAATTCACATTGCCCAGCAGATAATCGCCATAAAAAATCAAATTTTTGTCTGCCTGGATATAATAGCTGTTTTCAACTTTTTCTTTTACTTTCTCAAATAGGTCCCTGTATTCTTCCACATTTGACTCTTTTAAAATGGTATACAAAAGAGAACCCGCATTGTAGCTCTGCAAATCAAATTCAGGCTCGCTTTTTATGATTTCCAGGGATTCCTTCAGGTTGATCTCCGCAATGATGTTTAACGCAGCTTTCTTGATATTCCTGTTTTTTGAGTTTACAAAGCCCTTGAGCGCTTCAATATCCTGTACCGAATTGAAGACATATGCAATATTATAATCATCTCTCAATTTTTCCAATGTGAGCAGGACCGAATACTCATCCAAAGACATGAGCATATCCCATAGTTCTTTCCTGTCCTCAACCAGATTACTGTCGCCGACTAACAGCGCAATCATAATCTCAGCATTCTCCGTATCCTTTTCTCCCAGCGAGTGAAGCAGCGCTTCCTGGATGTTGTCCCGCATCCTGGGGCTCATTATAAAAAACTCGCCTGATTCAAAGCCGTATCTGCACAGCCAATTAGCCAGCTTTTTTTGTTCCTCCTCACTTCCCCTTGACCAGAGCGCATACCATTCTTCCAGAATGGCGTCCTCATTTATTGCGTTAAACAGTTTGCACATGCACATCATCATTTTATCGCTGTAATGGGTCTTCAGATTTTCCAGAATGAATTCCAGTAAATCCCGCGCAATATCATAATTCAATTCAGCCGTTAAGAAGTAGTCCCAAATGATTCTTTCCAAACCGGCAGAGCTGCATTCCCTCAGCAGCTTCAATATCTTTTTCTGTTGTATCTTTAAGCTCTTCTTCTGGAGAACATTCATTGTGCCTTGAAGAATCTGTTCCTCCGGCCTGTCAAGCAGCTGCGTCAGGCTCAGTTTCGAGAGCACGCCGTCAGGGCAGTATCTGCACGCGTCAAGCAGGGAAGCCAAGATATCCAAAGAAGTCCCCTTGTCTTCCAGCAGTTTATTGACCGCCTGAATAAACGTATCTCTATGAAAAAGATTCCCTTCGGAATAGCTGAAGCTTTCAAGAAGTTCCACAATCTCATTCTCGTTTTGTGCGTTTTCTATCTTCTCGATTACCTGAACGGCATTCAGCTTAAATTCCGTGAATTCATTTTCGTCATCCGCTATTTCATTAATATCAAACCGTTTAATTAATGTGGATATATTTTCATTGTATTTCCTGGTGGTCGACATGTCCGCATACAGCTTTCCCTTCAGAAAGCCCGGCAATTCACACTTCCCAACCAGTATGGGAATCGTAACAACCCGTTTCCCCTCTATTTCGCTGTTCATAGCGATATCCAGCTCTTTTTTTACCCACTCCGAATGAATGGAATTATCTGAGATCAGCGCAACCAGAAAATCCATATGGTCCAAGCCGTCTCTGATTTTCTCTATCAGCGAGTCACCCAGCTTTATTTCCGATTCATCAATCCACGCTTTTATTCCGTATCGATTCAATTCCTTCGCAATTTTTCGCGCCATGGGCTTATCTTTGTAATTGTGGCTTATGAATACATTCAGCATTTGTATTTCCTCCGCCCTCATTAAACGAGGCAGTATCGCCCGTTTCGTCCTTTACCCATCGGTACCTGTTGAGGAACCACTGATTAAATCCCCATGCACATCTTTACGCCATAAATTCCCGCTGATCTGCGTCAGAAAAGTTTGAAATCCGTCAGGATTCCTGTGCTTTCCTTCCTTGCCAGCGAAAATTTCTGGCGCAAATCTGTACACGTTGGTTTAATCAGTCCTTCCTTAAGCCTGTATATCCAGCTCCCCGCCCCCGGAGACCTCGGGAGCGGCCGCAGCATCCCCTGCGGCATACTGCCTAGCCGCCATTTCCACAGAAGGCTGAATGGAAGACGACAGGCGCTGCGCCTGTTCCCGCAGCTCCATGTCCACCGCCGCAATATGAGACTGCATTCGGTTGTCAATTTCAGCTTCCCGGATATAACCGGACTCCCGCAGCATACGGGCCGCCTGCTTCCGGCGGAGCTCCTGGCGCTGGCGCTGGGCCTCCTTGGTCCTTTTTTCCCGCGCCAGCTTGGTCTGCCGGTTCTCCGCAACTTTCTCCCGGTTCAGTTCCCGGGTCTTCTTCCCCGCCCGGACCACGGCCTTCTGGAGCTGATTGATAGCGGCCTGTATGCGCTTGGCGTTGTCCGGGTCTGCCTGTTTAGCCGCCTTCAAACGTGCGATCTGTCTGCGGGCAAACCCTGCGGCAGCGCTGACCTCGGAGGGGCGTCTGGCCCTGGCAAGACGTGCATAAGCCTCCAGCGGCACATCACCATAACGAGGTTTCGGCTTAATGCTGTCGAACTTTTCCCGGGTGGCCTCGGCCTTCTTCCGCGCGTCACGCATCATCTCATAGAGATCGGGGCTGCTGTCTTTCTTCTCCGCCGCTTGGATGGCCGAAGCACTCTGCGTCTGCCAAGATCCCGCGGTAGAGGCACTGTTCACTTGCATGCTGCCCATAGCAGACCTCCTGTTCCCACGCCGTGCAGTATAGTTGATATACTCAAGAATCCGCAATCTGTAGGTTCTTACCCAACCAATCCTTACAGGGCCTGCTGGATGGGTTTTACCCACGCCTTCACTATAAAACCTAAGCAAAGCCGCTTTGCGGCTCCGGCGGCACACTGCGCCGCCGGACTCGCGCAAATTCAATGGTTTTTTCAAACAGGGCTTAATTATCCTATACTTATAGTATCGGCAGAACAGCTGAAAAGTGAAGGGCGGGACAGGAAATTTTTGGAGCACATTTTAGGCCCTTGATCCTGATAAACGCATATTTTATTGAGAATTTATATGGCATATGGTATACTGAGAAAAACCATGCCGGGCAGTATAAATTTTTTTGAAAAGCGCGAGCTCGCTGTTACGCTTGTATTTTTGCGTTTCACACAAGGGGTGCCGTGCGAATATCATCTCCGAGGCACTCGAGAGACACTCTGTTTATCAGCTCTTGTGAACGCACTTTAAATTATATGGATTAAATCCAATTCTCTGCAAACGCCGTCTGGCGCCCGCTGATCGTAGGTTTTTCACGAAATATTTCGAAATTTTATAAAAATCGCTTTCAAAAATATTTTTTAACAAATTGCCCTTTTGGTAGGAAGCGAAAAGAGGTGTTTTCATGAACCTGCCTGAGCTGCTCTCGGTATATCCCGGCGTTGGAACCTTCTACACCGCTTTTGTGCGGTTTCTCTTTCCTGTTCTGGCGGGAGTCATTCTCTGGCGGGCCGTCAGGTCTTTGCTCCGGATCCCCCATACCCCGGAAACATGGGGGCAGCTTAGCCTTCCAAACGGAGCTTCCATTCCCCTCACGCACTGGGAAAACATTCTTGGCCGGGGGCACAGCGCCGATGTGCGGCTGAACTACCCCAGCGTTTCCCGCCAGCACGCCGCCCTCTGCCGGAATGAAGGCGATGAGTGGATGCTTTACGATCTGAATTCCAAGGGGGGCGTTCTTCTCAATGGCGAAAAGATTGAAAATTCTGCTGTTGTCCAATTAGGAGATACCATTGAACTTGGCGGTGTGCCTCTGCTGTTTTTGCCTCAGACCACCGCAGAGCGGGAGGAGCTGGAGGAAAAGCGCCGCTCCGAGCGCCCGGCCGCTATGTGGCCGTCCTTTCTCTGGCTGACGCTGTTTCAGCTTTTGGCCTGCACACAGCTGATGATTGCCGCCGGAGAGGCGGCATCTCCAGCCATTCCTCTTGCCTTTCTGGGGCTGACAGGAGTGATGTGGCTTTATGCCATTGCTTTAAGGCTCAGCCGCTGCGTAGGCTTTGAGATGGAGACCATCGCTTTTTTCCTCTCCACGCTGTCATTGGCGGTCACGGCCTCCAGTGCGCCGGGAAGCCTCTACAAGCAGCTTTTGGCCATTATCCTGGGTCTGCTGCTGTTTTTGACTTTGGGGCTGTTCCTTCGGGATTTGGGCCGGGTACAGCGGAACCGCTGGACAATGGCGGTCATGGCGATTGGCCTTCTTGCCGCCACGCTGCTGCTGGGTCATTCCAAATACGGCGCGGTAAACTGGATTTCGATTGGCCCTTTCTCCTTTCAGCCCTCGGAGATTTCCAAAATATGCTATATATTTGCCGGATCAGCCACATTGGAGCGGCTTTTCCACCGCCGGAATCTGACGCTGTTTATCGTCCTTACCGGCATCTGCATCGGGCTTTTGGGACTAATGAGCGATTTCGGGACGGCGGCTGTCTTTTTTGTCACCTTTTTGGTCATTGCCTACCTCCGCTCCGGGGATTTCGCCACGCTGTCTCTCATCTGCGGCGGAGCCGTGTTTGGAGCGGGAATCGTCGTAAAATTCAAGCCCTATATTCTCGGCCGCTTTGCCGCTTGGGGGCACGCCTGGGAGGATGCCTCCGGCGGCGGATACCAGCAGACCCGCACCATGTCCGCGGCGGCTTCCGGCGGCCTTCTGGGCATGGGAGCCGGAGAGGGCTGGCTTCACCGGGTTCCGGCGGCAGATACAGACCTGGTCTTTGGCATGATCTGCGAGGAATGGGGACTCCTTATTGCGCTTTTTGCGGCGGGGTCCATTGCCGCCCTGGCCTTTTTCACAGTCCGGGCCTGTCGGGCGGCACGAAGCAGCTTTTATTGTCTGGCCGCCTGTGCCGCCGGGTCTCTGCTGGTATTTCAGACCTGCTTGAATGTTTTTGGCTCCGTGGATATGCTTCCCCTCACCGGGGTCACGTTTCCCTTTGTGTCCAACGGCGGTTCCGCCATGATGTCGGCCTGGGGACTGCTGGCATTTTTAAAGGCCACTGATACGAGAGAGCACGCCAGCTTCGCCATTCGGCGCCGCAAAATTTGATGAGCTCTTTCCACATCCGCAGCCCTGGCAGAAACTGCGCCCACACCTTTGATCCGCCTCCTTCAGGGGCTGTATGAAAAAAGCATGACAGCCAATCGGGGGATATCTTTCCGCCATACTGTGTTAAATTTTTTTGCCTGGCATCTATTATGCAATCTGACGCATAGCTGCACCACGGCTCTGCCGTCTTAGTAAGCCGCCGGGCATTCTGTCATTTATCAACAAGGCCTAAACCGGAAGACGTTGAACAGGGATTTTTGTTTCGAGGTGAACGCGTTGAAAAAAATTGAAAAACGGGCTTTTGTCTGCTTTTTGCTGGCGCTGGTCCTGGCGGCGGGAATGGCGTTGTTTCTAATTCGCTATCTTGCCGAAGGCGGCAGGTGGGCCTCTTCCGCCTTCAACCGGCACCTATACAACAGCCAAGGCCAGCTCACTGCCGGGACGGTCCTGGATCGGGACGGCGATATTCTTACCTCTGCTGAAAACGGCAAGCGAACCTATTATGATAATGAGACCGTCCGAAAGGCTACCCTGCACGCCGTAGGCGACCTCCAGGGGAATATTGGCACCGGAGCGCTGAACGCTTTTGCCGGCCGGCTGACCGGATGGAACCTGATTAACGGCGCCTTTGGCGCGGACCGGGGCGGTGAGCTGACTCTGACACTGGACGCCCGTTACAATTACGAGGCGTATCAAGCCCTGAACGGCAAAGCTGGAACCGTAGCGGTTTACAATTACAGGACCGGAGAAATCCTCTGCATGGTCTCCTCGCCCAGTTATGATCCTCTGAATATTCCCGACGACATTGAAACCAGCGACCGGTGGAAGGGCGCTTATCTGAACCGCTTCCTCTCCTCCACATTTATCCCCGGTTCCGTCTATAAAACCGTGACGCTGGCGGCGGCGCTGGAGAAGCTGCCGGATGCGGAAACCAGAACATGGACCTGCGAAGGCTCCCTCCAAATCGGGGACGAAACCATCATCTGCTCCGGCGTTCACGGAGAGCAGGATATCGCGGCCGCCTTTGCTAACAGCTGCAACGCCGCTTTTGCCGGCATTGCCGTGGAGCTGGGAGCGGATATCCTTCAGCAGTACACAGAAAAAGCCGGTTTGACCTCCAGCTACAGTCTGGACGGCCTTTCCTCTGCCAAGGGGTCCTTTGACTGGGAGCTTCCCGACGGGCGCCTGGGCTGGGCCGGAGTGGGACAGGACCGGGACATGGTAAATCCCTGCGCCCTGATGGTCTACATGGGCGCCATTGCCAACGGAGGAAAAGCCGCCATTCCCTATTTGATTTTAGAGACGAAGAACGGTCTTGGCATCTCCTCCCTGCCCCGTCATGTCCGCAAAACCAGGGAGCTGGTTTCCCGGAGCACGGCGGAAAAAATAGAGGAGCTGATGGCTGGAAATGTGGAAAAAACCTATGGCAGAGACCGTTTCCCGCATATGGATCTTTGTGCGAAATCCGGGACCGCCGAGGTAGGGGAGGGAAAAGCTCCCCACGCCTGGTTCGCAGGATTTTTGCGGAATGAGGAATCCCCCTACGCCTTTGTCGTCCTGGTGGAAAACGGCGGCGGCGGCAGCAGCGTGGCGGGCACCGCCGCCGGGAAGGTGCTGGATATCATCGTCAACGGATACTGAGAGGAGGCGCAATGGAAACCAGCAGGAAAAATCTGCTCCTCCGCCGGAGCGGCGGGGAGCTGGACCGAATCTTCATCTATTTTATGCGGACAGCACTGCATCTTTATAAATACGGCATCGAACATCTGCCCCTTGAAAACCCGCTGGAGCGACAGCCCCTCCGCTCTTTTCTGGATGCCGCCATGGAGACGGTGCTGAACTGCCCGCCGCCGGAGCTGGGGCGGATGGTTCTGGAATCGCATCGGGAAGCCATTATCAGTCAGGGGCCTCTGGCGGCAGAGGACGCGCTGCGGCTGCGCTTCATTCAGGAGCTGGCCTTGTCCCTCCAGAGCCGGGATTTTGATGTTTTCTATGACTTGTTCCTGCACACCCAGGAATGGTGGGGTGTGCCCGCCACGGAGTACGCCGCTCTGACTTTTTACCCCAATCTCCCACCGGATGTCCGGAAAAAGCATCATATTGAAAACCCCATTGAGGAAATGAGGCCGGACCTGCTGCGGCCAAACGATTACTAATAATAATTATATATCTCTTTTCAACGGAGGGTATACAAATGAAAAAGCAGAACCGCCTCCTCCTGCACACCATCCGGCAGATGAACCTGGGGGCCGTTATCTCCGGGCTGGGTTTTCTTCTGTATCTGGGGGCGGCCGCCCTGGAGTGGACAGCAGCCGCTGATGTTCTGGCCTTGCTCTTTACCGCTGTGTCGCTCTATGTTTTCGTCTCTATCGCGGCGGGGCGCCGCCTGGACAAGAAATCCGTCAGTTATAACCTGCTCTGGGGACAGGCGTCACTGACCCTGCTGCTCTGTATGTGCGCCGTATTGACCCTCCGGGAGCGGCTGGTATAAAATACGCGGCGGTATCTACAGAGTCCATTCCCCATCCCCATATAAAGAGAAAACCTCCACGCGCTGAACAGCGAAGAGGCCCGGGATACTCCCGGGCCTCTTCTTATGCCTGCTTGCTTGTCTGGGCTGCCGTTTTGATCCGGCTGATTACCGGCCCATCAGAGCACATAAAGGGTTTCTATCCATTTTTCAAAAAGGCTGCTTAGAATGCGGGGACAACAGCGCCGCCGAAGGTATTGTTAATATATTCCTTGACTGTGTCGGACTGGAGAGCCTTAACCAAAGCCTGAACGGCCTCGTTCTTCTCATTGCCCTCCTTGACTACCAGAATATTCACATAGGGAGAATCCGCAGCCTCGATGACCAAGGCGTCCTCCACAGGATTCAAGCCTGCGCCCAGGGCATAGTTGGAGTTGATCGCGGCAATGTCTACCTCATCCAGAGCGGCGGGAACTTGAGCAGCTTCCAATTCTACAAACTCCAGGTTCTTGGGGTTTTCGGCAATGTCCTTAGGAGTGGAGGCCAGATTGGAACTGTCCTTCAGCTTGATAATGCCCTGGGCCTCCAGCAGCAGCAAAGCCCGGCCCTCGTTGGTAGCATCGTTAGGGACGGCCACCTTGCCGCCGTCAGGAATAGCATCCAAAGACGCGCTCTTCCCCGCATATAAGCCCATGGGCTCCACATGGACGCCGGCCACACTTACCAGATGGGTCCCGCGCTCGGCATTGAAGTCATCCAGATAGGGGACATGCTGGAAGTAGTTGGCATCCTCGTCGCCATCCTCTACGGCAGTATTCGGCACCACATAGTCAGAGTATTCGGTGACTACCAGCTCAATTCCCTGTTCCTTCAAAATATCAACGCACTGATTCAGAATCTCGGCATGGGGGGTGGGAGAGGCGGCAACCTTCAATGTGGTAGACTTCTTACCGCCGCAGGCGGCCAGGGACAAGGCCAAAACAAGGGCCAAGGTCAGAGCAAAAATCTTCTTTTTCATGTTGTGTTCCTCCAATTTAAAAACAATGACTTGTTCCGAATGTCTTCGGTATGTGCGGCTTTCCGCTTTCCGGCAGGGCCTCCGTCCTCTCTGCGCGCGTGAGGGGCTGGAAGACCTCCGCCTTTGCAGAAGCCTTTTATTTCAAACGCTTGTCGATGCGCACCGACAAGCGGCTGAAAACACTTTGAACCACTTGGACCATGATGATGAGGAAGAGCACCGTCACCCACATAACAGAGGTAATTCCCCTCTGGTGTCCATAACGGACGGCAATATCTCCCAGTCCTCCGGCACCCACGGTGCCGGCAATCGCGGTGTAGCCGATGATGGCAATAAGAGTAATGGAGCCTCCCAAGACCAACGAGGGCATAGCCTCGGGCAGGTAGACTTTCCAGACAATCTGGAAGGTGGAAGCCCCCATGGATTGGGCCGCCTCAATGACTCCGGCGTCTACTTCATTGAGAGAGGTTTCCACCATCCGGGCCACAAAGGGCGCGGCGGCAATCACCAGGGGCACCACCGCTCCCCGGACGCCCAGCTTTGTTCCCACCAGAAGCTTGGTAAAAGGGAAACAGGCCACCATGAGAATGATAAAGGGGAGGGATCGGCCCATGTTGATAATCCAGCCCAGAATCGCGTTGACAGGCTTGTTGGGCCGGATGGCGTGAGATTGGGTCAGCACCATGACCACGCCCAGAGGCAGACCAATGAGGTATGCCACCAGAGTGGAGACAACGGTCATTACCAGGGTATCCAGGACACCTTCTGCCAGAATGCCGCTATACTCCGCCCAAAAAGCGGCAGTAAAAATCTCAGCCACGGTACTCCACCTCCTCCGCAGTGATATAGGGCTGGGAACGAATATAGCTCAGGGCCCTGGCGGCTTCGTTGGGATCGTCGGGAAGGCTGAGGAGCATGGTTCCTGTAGCTTTTCCGCCGACGCTGCGGGTATCCGCTCCCAAAATGCTGACCTTTACGCCGCAGTCAATCGCCAGGGAAGCAATCAGCGGCTGATTTACCGTGCCGCCATTGAAGGAAACCCGGGCGGCGCGGGTACCCACAGGATACTGGGAGACGCTCACTCCTCCAGGATACACCAGCCGCCGGGCGGCGTCGGTGGAGGGATTGGAGAAGATGTCCTGCACTGGACCCAGCTCCGCTACGGATCCGCCGTCCAGAATGGCCACCCGGGAACAAATGGCCTCAATAACGCTCATCTGATGCGTAATCACCACCACGGTAACACCCAGCTTGGCGTTCAAATCCTTCAGCAGCTCCAGAATAGAAACGGTAGTGGTGGGATCCAGAGCGGAGGTGGCCTCGTCACACAGAAGAACCTTCGGATCCGTTGCCAAAGCCCTCGCTACCGCCACACGCTGCTTCTGCCCGCCGGAGAGCTGGGAAGGATAGGCGCCGGCCTTATCTGCCAGACCCACCATATCCAGGAGTTCCGCCGCCCGCTTCTCAGCCTTGCTCCGGGACACCCCGGCAACTTCCATAGGAAAGCAGACATTTTTCAGGCAGGTTCTCTGCATCAGCAGGTTAAAGCTTTGAAAAATCATGGTAATTTTCCGCCGCTGGAGCCGCAGTTCTCTTTCGGAGAGGGCCGTCATGTCCTTCCCATCCACCAGCACCTTGCCGGAAGTAGGGCGCTCCAGAAGATTCATGCACCGGACCAATGTAGATTTTCCCGCGCCGGACAGGCCGATAATGCCGAAAATCTCACCTTGCCGGATATCCAGATTAATATTCTCCAAGGCATGCACTTCGTCCGAACCGCCGCCGAAGGTTTTACTCAGATGTTGAATTTGAATAATGGATTCACTCACAGTATCATTGCTCCTTTACAGGAATGTAATGCAAAAAACAAAAAGCCCTTGAAGCATCTGCTTCAAGGACGAGCGCATAACAGCGCCGTGGTACCACCTTGGTTCGCACGTCTTCTCACAAAGACGGCCTTTGAGGGTGCCGACACACCCCTGCGCTGTTACGTGCGCTCACGTCGCGGCCTATGCAAAAAGCAGTCGACCGTGCAACTCCGAGACCATGTTCAGCCAGCCCTTCCGCACCCCTTTTCACCAACCGGGGCTCTCTTTGACGTATCGTCCGGCGTACTCTTCTCTTCATCGTCTTTACGGTTATGAAATTGTTTGAAGTGCTTTGTAGTTTACACGGTTTTGCCCTCTCTGTCAATGGCAAACCGCACAAAAAAGTGGCGCACGCCTTTTTGAAATACCAGAAAAGCGCACAAATCCATTTGAAAAAAGGGAGAATTTTCCCCGGAAAAGAAGGAATTGGATTGAAAGCCTCCGGCAAAACTGGTATTATACTTCACGTTGCATTTCAAATTTTCAGAAGGGAGAGGCCCGCATTGGACAAGCAAAAGCAAAATCGGATACGCTGGCTCCGAAACCTGCTCTGCGGCATTTTAATCGGCGCAGGAGCAATCCTGCCAGGCGTATCTGGCGGCGTGCTTGCAGTGGTGTTTGATATCTACCGCCCTTTTATGGAAATTCTCACCCAGCCGCGAAAAGCCCTTCCCCAATACTGGCGAATGCTGATACCTCTGGGAATCGGCTGGTGCGCGGGTTTCATGGGTTTTGCCCGCGGCATTGCCGCCGCTATTACATTGTCCAGCGCAGTGACCACCTGGCTCTTCATCGGCCTGATTGTAGGCACTGTGCCCTCCCTGTTCCGGGAAGCCGGAAAGGAAGGCCGCTCCGTTTCCTCCTGGGTGAGCTTTTCCGTGTGCGCCCTGGCAGTTTTCTGCGGGCTTTTTTATGTAAGCCGGGTGATTCATGCGGAGGTGACCCCCGGCTTCTGGTGGTATAACTTCTGCGGAGCCCTGTGGGGGATGGGAATCGTCATCCCAGGCATGACGTCCTCTTCGGTAATGATGGCTCTGGGATTGTACCGGCCTATGCTGGAGGGCCTGGCACGGTTAGACATTTTCGTCCTTTCCGCCGCTCTGCCGGGGATGTTTTTAACCATCGCCTTGCTGGCAAGGCTGGTAACGTGGCTTTTCCGCCGCCATTATGCTGCCGCCTTCCATGGCATTCTGGGGTTCGTGGCCGCTTCCACCCTGGTCATCATCCCTACAAGCTACTCAGGCTTTGGAGAAATGGCGCTCTCCGCCGTCTGCTGTGCCGCCGGATTTGGGCTGGCATTCTTTCTGTCGGAGATCGAAAAGCGGTAAAGCGCCGTTCTTCCATTTACTTTTCTGCGGCGTTCCGTCCGGCGAAGCGGGTTCGATTTGGAAAGGAGCAGCGCAGTGAGCGCGCTCTGGCTTTTGAAAAAAGCCGGAGCAAGCGATATAACGCTTGCTCCGGCATGGCGGAGATGGAGGGATTTGAACCCCCGCGCGCTTTTTAGACGCCTACCGCATTTCGAGTGCGGACCCTTCAGCCACTTGGGTACATCTCCATATATTCTCTTTCCGGCAATACCCCTTGGGAAGTCATCATCATCCGTACGCAACACCATAATTTGCTCATTTGTATATTATGCCACATTTTCACTCCTGTTGCAATAGAAAAGGACGCGGCCGGCAAAAATTTTCTGCCGGCCGCCGTTTTATGTCTTAGAACCTGTATCCATAAGCTGGGAATGCCAAATAGGCGAGGGATTTTGCCGCCAGACACTGCAAGCGCTTATCTTCCATACATGAATACATCGCATTTCAGCATGCCATTATATAATTTCCGCTTTTTATCTGCCGGACGCCCAAAGCAGCGTTCAAACTCCGTGTGGGAGCTCAGCACCAGCACCCGCCATTTGGGCGGAAGGCATTCCAAAGCCCTTCCGAAAGCCCTGTATAATTCCTCCGCCTCACGCCTTTCCAAAAGACGTTCGCCATAGGGGGGATTTGTCACCAGCTGTCCGTATTCGCTCCCCCGCCGGAATTTCCCCGCGTCTGCCTTTTCAAAGCAGATGCAGTCCTCCACTCCCGCCAGAGCCGCATTGTGCCGGGCCAGCTCCACCGCCGCCGGGTCAATATCGCCGCCCCAGATATCATAATGCCCGTGGAATTCCTTGTCCAGCGCCTCATCCGCCGCATCCATCCACAGCTTTGAATCCACGGACTTCCACCTCTGTGCGGCAAAACGGCGGTCCAGGCCAGGAGCGCGGTTTTTTGCAATCAGAGCCGCCTCAATGGGAATCGTCCCGGAGCCGCAGAAAGGATCGCAGAATGGATCTTTTCCCCGGTAACGGGAAAGGATTACCAGAGCCGCCGCCAATGTCTCCCGAAGGGGCGCGCCCATATTCTGCGCCCGATAGCCTCGTTTGTAAAGACCTTCGCCGGAGGTATCCAGGTACAGCGACGCTTGATCCTTAATAATGGCGAACTGAATCTGATACCGGCCGCCTGTTTCCGGCAGAGTCTCGCAGCCATATACATTTCCCAATCGCCGGGCAGCAGCTTTTTTTACGACAGCCTGGCAGGCAGGAACGGAATGAAGCGCGGAGCTCAGGCAGTAACCCTTTACGGGAAATTCCCCGTCTTTTGGGATAAACTCCTCCCATGGCAAGGATAATACGCCTTGAAACAGAGCCTCAAAATCCGGAACGGGAAACGACCCCAGCTCCATCAGCACCCGCGCTCCGCAGCGCAGATTCATATTCAGGCGGGGAATATCGGCCAAGGAACCGTCACAGTGGACCCGGCCGTTCTCAGCTCGTACATTTTTTAAGCCAAGGCGCTTTATTTCGTCGGCCACCAAGCTCTCAAGCCCCAGCAGACAGGGAATCGTCAGGGTCAAAACGGGTCCCTCCTTTTCTTTTGAAATTTATTTAAGGGAGAACGGATTCAATCAATGCGCGCAGATTCGCGGCAGAAATTCCTCCTGTCAAGGAAGGGCCCCGCAGGAATCCTGACGGCTTTCAAGGCTTCCTGACGCAGATCAGGGGGATTTCCGGTATAAGAATGCACATGAGGGTTTATGCAGTCTTTTTTCTCAGTATAACAGGTGCTGTATGGGTTTTCAACTCCCTTGAAAAATGTTGGACCACGAAGGCGGTTGGTCCTATACGTTTCCTTGTATCTTCAGGAAAAATTTCTATCTGTTTTTATAATTGTCTTCAGTTGCCATCACACTGTAAGAGGTGCATGAAAGCCGATATTTTTACAAGTGGGAAAGATTCCTGCGGTATTCCCTCAAATCATCTTCCCGCCCGGCTGCAATAATCTTATCAAGCGCCGCCATCAGGGTCTTTTTATCCTCCGGCAAAGTTCCCTGGAACTGAAAAGCATTTGACGCGCCCAATGCAGCAAATTGGGCAGGTATTTCCAGATTTTCAAGCAGGGCGCGCATTTCCTCGTATTTCTCAATCTCGCTCTCCGCGTTCCATCTTCCCCGCTGAATTTCCTGATAAAGCTCCGATTCCGGGTAAATCGTCAGCATATTCACGCCAATCAATATAGGACGAAGCTGATTGCAGACGCCAGCGGTTGCCTCTGCGCCGATTTTACCCCGGCCAGCGCCAGAGATGCCCGCTAAGTAAAAGAAACTGTAATGGATGCCGGCCTGATCCAGGCGGCCGCATTGTTTTACAATATCGGAGGCGGTATAGCCTTTGTTCATAAAACGCAGAGCTTCATCATCACCGGTTTCCATTCCGATGGTCAAGCCGTCATATCCGGCCCGGTGAAGATCAGCCAATTCCTCATCCGACTTATGTGTAATATCTGTAATTCTCGCAAAGCATCCTATCGTTTTAATGGACGGAATGTATCTGCGGGTCATGTCAGCGATGGTCATAAGCCGGTCATACTTCAATACAAACGGATTTGCCCCCACCAAAAAAGCCCGCCGGGCGGGTTCCGGCCTGGGCATTCCCCGCAGGCGCACCGTCAGCATCGAAATGGGATCTGTGCTCAAAAGCTGCGCCTCCCGCAGATCGCTCTCTATATCTTCAAGAGGTGACATTCTAAATTTAAACGGCAAATCATTATAAAGCGTACAAAATTTGCATTTGTGGTGAGTACAGCCCGCTGTTGCCTCCAACAGCAGTGAAGCGGCCTCATACGGCGGCCTCCATATCGTTCCTGTGTAGCGCACGGTATAACCTCCTTGATTTTTCGCCATTATATCATGGCACAAAAAAATAAAAAGTACTGTACTTTTATGCAGTACCTTTCTTTTTTCACGCAGCAGCGTTATAATGCCGGCAGGAGGTTATGAAAGATGAGAAAAAGCAACGCGGCAGTCCAACGCTGCAAAACCATGTCAACACTTCAGAAAATTTTAGGCGGCAAGTGGAAGCTTGAAATTCTCTACTATATTGCCTTCCATGACATCCACAGGTTTGGAGCGCTGCGCCGCCAGCTTGGTGAAATAACAGAGTCGTCTCTGACAAAACAGCTTCGGGAATTGGAAGCTGATGGTTTTTTGATCCGGCATGACTATAAAGAGATTCCTCCCCGGGTTGAATACACCCTGTCCGATTTAGGCGGGAGCTTCATAGATGTACTCAGCTATATGAAAAAATGGGGAGATCGTCATTTACCTGAGCAAGTATGATTTTATTTTATTTTCTGGATGTTAAGCTCTGATAAAGCGCAAAGAATTGAACGGCAGCGGCCCCCCCGGGCGGCGCATACAGCAGGGGCCCCGTCCGGCTGGACGGGGCCCCGGTCTATCGTCTCAATTTACTTCTTCGGTTCCTCGTTTTCAAACATTGCCTTGGCGCTGGCGGCCAACCCCGCCAATCCCTGCAGCTCGCTGGGAATGATAATCTTGGTTGCCTGGCCGTCGGCTACCTTCTGCATGGCTTCCAGCGCCTTCAGCTTCACCACCTGGTCGTTGGGCGCGGCTTCATTCAGCAGTTTCAGGGATTCCGCCAGGGCTGTCTGCACCTTCATGATAGCCTCGGCCTCTGCCGCCGCGGCCATAATACGGGCTTCTTTTTCACCCTCGGCCTTCAGAATGGCGGCTTCCTTCGCAGCAGTGGCCCGGAGGATAGCAGCCTGTTTTTCGCCCTCGGCCACCAAAACCTGAGATTCCTTTTGGCCCTTGGCCTGAAGTACGGATTCCCGGCGCTCCCGCTCGGCCTTCATCTGCTTTTCCATAGCGTTCTGAATGTCTTTCGGCGGAATGATGTTTTTCAGCTCAACACGGTTGACCTTAATGCCCCAAGGGTCCGTTGCCTCGTCCAGAATGGAGCGCATTCGGGAATTAATAATGTCCCGGCTGGTCAGAGACTGTTCCAGGTCCATATCACCAATGATGTTCCGCAAAGTGGTGGCGGTCAGGTTCTCGATGGCATTCATGGGATGTTCCACGCCATATGTATAGAGTTTGGGATCGGTAATCTGGAAGTAAATTACTGTGTCAATCTGCATCGTGACATTGTCCTTGGTAATCACGGGCTGGGGCGGAAAATCCGCTACCTGTTCTTTTAAGGACACCTTTTTTACCACCCGCATGACAAAGGGAACCTTGACATGCGGGCCCTGGTTCCAAACCGTGTGAAACTGGCCCAGCCATTCTACAACATAGGCCCGGGACTGCTGGACAATATGGACATTGGAAATAATCAGGATAACCAGCAAAATGATAACGGCGGAAATTGGAATCCAAAGCATTATTTTCTTACCTCCACTTTCTCAGATATATGGACCAGGAGCTTGACGCCCTCGATCTTCTGCACCTTTACCTGGGTCCCGGCGGGGATAACGGAACCATCGTCGCTCCGGGCAGTCCAGGTTTTACCATCCACATAGACCGCGCCGGAGGCCCGTTCGTTGTCTACGGCTTCCGTAACCTTGGCCACCATGCCAAGAACCCGGTCCAGATTCGTCGGTATGTTAGGCTTTGTCATAAACCGGCGGACCAACGGTCGGCTGAGCACCAATGCTGCGGCGGATACAATGGCGAACACCAGTACCTGGGTCCCTTCTTGGGATATGCCGCCCAGAGACCAGCCTGACATACAGGTAAATAGGGCGGCCAGAGAGCCGACAACAAACCAGATGGAAACCATGCCGTCTGTCATCACCTCAGCCACGCCGAAGAGGACAATGGCTCCTAACCACAACCAGATCAAAATGTTCATAAAACGCCTCCTTCCAAACGCGGGCTTTCCGTTCACTTACAGTATAGCATGCCAGCGCAGAAAATAGTGTTTCATTTTCGTAACAATTCACAAAAAGCGGAACCCTCCCGGACATGTTGTTCACTTCGCCTTACAGGTGTACAGCTGCTCCGCATCCAAAATCCTATATTCTTTTTCGCTTCCCCGCTGAAATAGAATCAGCTTTTCCTCGCCTTCGGCGAAGGCCTCACCCACTTCATTCCTTCTCTTTCGCCGCAGCCGCTTCGCTTGCGTTGCGGCACCCCTTTCTTTTTCTTCTTCTAAAAGAACATTTCTTATCCGTTTAGGCCTTGTTTGAAAAATGTCAAAACGCCATCTTGCAGCATCTTTTTCCACCAGAACTGTGTTGATTTCCCTTGAAATCCGTCAGGATTCCCGCATCAGATCGCCTTGCCTGGCGATTGGACAGCCGTTGGCGGCTCTGCCGCCTTACAGATATCACATGCCCTCTGGGTAAAAAATCTGCCCCAATCCGGCATTCCGCCAATTTTCAAACAAGGCTTAATGAGAGATAAACGAAAAAAGAAGGATGCGGCCATCATGATGGCCGCATCCCCAAGCCGTTACTGTGGCTTCACAATCAAATTCACCAGCCGGTTTTTGACGAAGATGGTCTTGACTACCTTCATTCCCTCAGTGGCCTTCCGGACCTTTTCCACGGTCAGGGCCGCCTCTACTACGGCAGTCTCTTCGCTGTCCGTAGGCATGGACACAGTGCCCTTCAGCTTGCCGTTCACCTGGACGGCGAAGTCCACCGTGGAGGCCACCGTCTTGCTCTCGTCGTAGACGGGCCAGACGCTCTGGCAGCACATTTTCCCCGTCTCGGCGGCAAAGCCAAAGCGCTCCCACAGCTCCTCCGTGATATGGGGAGCAAAGGGATTCAGCAGCTGAATCAGGACCTTCATGTCCCCCTTGGTGACCCCGTTGGCCGTCAGCTCATTCACCGCCGTCATCATGGAGGCGATGGCCGTGTTCATTTTCAGGCTGTCGATGTCTGAGGTGACCTTTTTGATGGTCCGGTGGAGAACCGCCTCGTTGGCGGGAGAGGGATTCGGATCGTCCGCAGCATTTTCCGCCAGGTTCCACACCCGGTCTAAGAACCGCTTGGATCCCTTCACCGCCTCAGTGGACCAGATGGCCGCCTGCTCGAAATCGCCCACGAACATGATATACAGGCGCATGGTATCCGCGCCGTACTGGGCCACAATATCGTTGGGGTTCACCACGTTGCCCCGGGACTTGGACATCTTCTCCCCGCCCTCGCCCAGGATCATCCCGTGGCTGGTCCGCTTGGCGTAAGGCTCCTTGGTAGGCACCACGCCGATGTCATAGAGGAACTTGTGCCAGAAGCGGCTGTAGAGCAGGTGCAGTGTCGTGTGCTCCATACCACCGTTGTACCAATCCACGGGAGACCAGTAGTCCAGAGCCTCCTTGGAAGCAAGAGCCTTGTCGTTGTGGGGGTCCATATAGCGGAGGAAATACCAGCTGGAGCCCGCCCACTGTGGCATGGTATCCGTCTCCCTCTGAGCGGGGCCGCCGCATTTCGGGCAGGCGGTGTTCACCCAGTCGGTCATTTTCGCCAGGGGGCTCTCGCCGGTGTCGGTGACCTCATAGCTCTCCACCTCGGGCAAAAGCAGGGGCAGCTCCGACTCCGGCAGGGGAACCCAGCCGCACTTGGGGCAGTTCACCAGGGGGATGGGCTCGCCCCAGTAGCGCTGACGGCTGAACACCCAGTCCCGGAGCTTGAAATTCGTTTTAGGACGTCCGTAGCCCTCTTTAGTCACATGCTCCTTCATGGCCGGAATGGCTTCTTTGACAGTCATGCCGTTTAAGAAGCCGGAGTTCACCATGATGCCCGTGTCGTCCTTGAGGACAAAGGCTTCCTTGGTGATGTCGCCGCCCTGGACCACCTCCACGATGGGCAGTCCGAAGGCCGTGGCGAAGTCCCAGTCCCGCTGGTCGTGGCCCGGCACGCCCATGACAATGCCGGTACCGTAGCCCATCAGCACATAATCGGAGACAAAGAGGGGAACATGCTTGCCGTTGGCAGGATTCACAGCCTCGATGCCGTCCAGGCGGACACCGGTCTTTTCCTTGTTCAGCTCTCCCCGCTCAAAATCGGATTTCCGGGCGGCCTCGGCCTGGTAGGCGGCTACCTCGTCCCAGTTCTTGATCTGGCTCTTCCACTGTTCCAGGAAGGGATGCTCCGGAGAGATGACCATATATGTCACACCGAACAGCGTGTCGCACCGGGTGGTATAGACCGTCAGCTTGTCGCCGTTTGTGGCGGTGAAGTCCACCTCCGTGCCCTCTGAGCGGCCAATCCAGTTGCGCTGCTGGATCTTCACCCGGTTAATGAAGTCCACGTCGTCCAGATCGTCGATGAGCCGGTCGGCGTATTTGGTGATGGCCAGCATCCACTGGGATTTCTCCTTCCGGATGACCTCGCCGCCGCAGCGCTCGCAGACGCCCTCCACAACCTCCTCGTTGGCCAGAACGATCTTACAGCTGGTGCACCAGTTTACAGGCATGGACGCTTTATAGGCCAGTCCCTTCTTGAACATCTGGAGGAAAATCCACTGGGTCCATTTGTAATAGTCCGGGTCAGTGGTGTTGACCTCCCGGTCCCAATCGAAGGAATAGCCCAGCATACGGAGCTGAGCGCGGAAGTTCTCCACATTGTCGTGTGTAACCTTGGCGGGGTGAATGTGGTTTTTCACGGCGTAGTTCTCCGTGGGCAGGCCGAAGGCGTCATAGCCGATGGGGAAGAGGACGTTATAACCCTGCATCCGCTTCTTGCGGCAGATGATGTCCATGGCGGTGAAGGGCCGCGCGTGGCCCACATGGAGGCCCTGGCCGGACGGATAGGGAAACTCAATGAGGCCGAAGAATTTCTCCCGGCTCTTGTCGCCGTTGACGGCGGCGAAGGGATTAGATTCCAGCCATTTGGCCTGCCATTTTTTTTCGATGGCGGTGAAATCGTACTTCATGTGTGATCTCCTTTTATTTATAATATGGCTATTATGGCGCTTTTGCAAAGCGGGGAATGTTGCTCGCCCTTCGGGCGGGGGAGATTGGATACCAGCGATGGCTGGTTCATTGCACCCCCCATTTTCTCTTTTTCTTGCCAGAAGAAAAAGAGAAAACGGGCCGTGCACGGTCCAAAAGAGAAAAAGAAG
>CAJTJA010000030.1 GCA_910576845.1 uncultured Oscillibacter sp. | reverse complement strand
AGACCGCCGAGGGCGCCATGCAGGAGATCCAGGACATGCTCAACCGCATGGACTATCTGGCCACCCAGTCCGCCAACGGCACCTATGACAACGAGGTGGACCGCGCCAACCTCCAGAAGGAAGTCACCGCCCTGAAGAGCGAAATTAACCGTATTGCCGACAGCGCCAACTTCAACGGCATCAAGCTGCTGGACGGCTCCCTGGCCGGTGAGGCCTCCACCGTCGGCGGCGCGAACGGCAGCGCCCTGGATATGCTCGCGGTGAACAACAGCGAGACCGCCACCAACGCCTCCAAGGACGGCATGAAGCCCACCGAGGCTACCGGTGCGGAGTTTGTGATTACCCTGAAGACCGGCGCCAGCCTGTCCGGCCTGGGCAGTGCGAACATTACCACCTTCGCCGGCGGCGGCACGGTCAGTGATCTGTTCGACGCTTTCGATGAGGATGGCAACGAGATCGACCTGACGGATACCACCGCGATTAAGACCGGTGACGCCGTGAACATCACCCTGGTGGCTAAGAAGAAGGGCGCGCTGGATCAGGCTGGCTCCACCACCAATGTGGACGCTCTGGCGACCAAGCTCGCGGCTGTTAATGCCGGCGGCGGCGCCATTGGCGCGGGCAATGTCGTCGGAACGGACGGCACCAACATCGGCAGCGATACCGCCGGCGGCACCCGGGCCGTCTACACGGTGAACTTCAAGGATCTGTCCCAGATCCAGGGCGGCAGCAAGTTTGAGATCGGCAACAAGATCTTCCAGTTTGTCACGGATGGCGCCACCGCCGGTAATGGCAGCGCCAGCGACGCGAATGCGGTCATTGACATCAAGGACCTGGATTTGAGCAAGGAAGCGGATGTTAAGAAGCTGAAGAAGGACATCATTGATAAGGTCACCGCTACTCTCGGAGGTGACTTCAAGATCAGCAGCAAGAACAGCGGCACCGGCAACCTGAACGACTTCGTGCTGAAGGCCACCTCCACCGCGAAGGGCTATGCCGCCAACGGTTTCAAGGATCCTCAGGACTTCCAGCAGGACGGCGCTTATACCGTGGACTTCAAGCCCGCCGAGGTCAGCGCCAATCCCGGCGCCGGCCAGCACGCCAAGGCCGTCTACAATCTGGGCAAGATCGCCGTGGGCGATAAGATCACCATCGGCGACAAGACCATTGAGATCATTGACAAGTATGACGACGATCCCAACAAGGCCGACCTCCAGAAGTCTCAGGGCAAGCTGACCCTGGCCGACTTCAAGGATGCGGATAAGCTGAACCAGTCCCTGCAGAGCATGGGCTATAAGGATGGCCGCGTGGACTTCATCGGCAACTCCAAGATTTCTGTTGAGAAGTCCGTCGCCGACGATACCACTGCCGCCGCCTGGTCCAAGGGCCTGGGCAAGGTCTCCGTGACCAAGGCCGAGGACTCCGCCGCCGCCGAAGAGGTTGTCAGCGACGGTAAGGGCCTGACCCTGCAGATCGGCGACACCGCCGACGCTTTCAACCAGCTGAAGGTTGCCGTTGGCGATATGCACACCAAGGCTCTGGGCATTGACGACCTGGACATCAGCAACATTGAGGGTGCTCAGAAGGCCATCCAGACCATCAAGGACTCCATCAACAACGTGTCCTCTGTCCGCGGCGACCTGGGCGCTATCCAGAACCGTCTGGAGCACACCGCCAACAACCTGAGCGTCATGGCCGAGAACATCCAGGACGCCGAGTCCACCATCCGCGACACCGACGTGGCCGAGGAAATGATGAAGTACACCAAGAACAACATCCTGATCCAGTCCGCTCAGGCGATGCTGGCCCAGGCCAACGCCGTTCCTCAGGGCGTGCTGCAGCTCCTTGGCTAATCCACAGCCTGAGAAAACAGCTTGACGTTGTTCAGAACATGACTCGCGAAGGGGGCCGGGCACCTTGCCCGGCCCCCTTTCCAAAGAGAAAGGACGGCTGTTATGGACACAATAGAGCTGGCCCGGCGGCTGGCCGGGCTTGGCCAGGCAAGGGAAGCCCAGGACGCCTACACCCTTGTAATCGGAGAGACCGCGGACCCTGCTGAAAAGCTGGAGGCGGCGGTCTACATTTTTCAATCCGGCGGAGACTACCGGATTTCTTATACTTGCTTCCGGGACCTTTATAATCAGGGGCACTTCCGGGAGGAGACCCTCGCGATGATGACCCAGGCGTTTTACGAGCCCAATGTAAAGGCCCGGAAAAAACGCTATGAAAAGAACTGCAAGCTGCTGGCGAAATATCCGTATCTGTTTCGGAAGGACTTCCTGCCCTTCCAGGAACTGCCTATCCGCTTTTATCCATATGACGACGAGGGGGTTGTGCCCTTTTACACGGAGGAAGAGCGGTTTGGCGATTATCTGAACTTTAAAAATCCCGTCGTCAGCCGGAACTTTTTCAAGGATTTGGAGAAGCCTATTCTGGCGGACGGCGTTATTTCCCAATATGAATTGGAATATTTGAACGATAACGTCCGGGACAGTACGCGTGTCGGACGTGAAAACCATGTCTACCTCCATTACAGCGATTGGGGGACTTTCTGTGCCTATTTGCAGTGCTGGAACCTGCGCCCGCTGCTGGAGGAGAAGAAGCTGGTCTTTCTGATTGGGGAGGAGATCGGCCTTTATCCGATTGACTTTAAGGAGCGCTTCGGTATTGATTACAGTCAGTATAAACCGCAGCCCATCGCCATCCGGGAGGTCAAGCGGCTGATTTGGCATACCCAGCTCTCGGCCCACAACGGCGGCGACTTTTTCAACGAGGTTTTTGACGGTCATCCCAATCTGCTGGCCCTGCCCTCCATTCTGTTTACGGAAATGGAGAAGACGCTGGCCTCTGTGAGGGAGCTGCTGAAAGAATCGGGGAGCGAGGAAGAGTTTTTGAGCCAGTGGCAGTGGGGGGGCCGGGCCCGCCTGCTGGAGCTTTACCGTATGGGGAATCCCACGGACAAGGATATTCTGGTGGGGATTTACCTGTCAAACAATGTTGCAAAATCCGGCCTGGACCAGAGCGCCCGCGTTGCCCCGGCGGTATTTTTTCAGCCCCACTTTGTGGATATTAACTACGAGCTGAAGGAAGACGGAGAAGGCCGGGCGTCTGTCAGCGCGGAGACGGCGAAGGAGCTCCGGCGCTGCCGCTTTTTAAAAGAGTTCCCCTATATCAAGACATTCACTCCTATGCGCCGGATGACCAGCAGCTATGGGGCTACCGTCCGCTATATGTATCAGATGTCCAAGCTTATGGAAGCGGCGGAAGCGGAAGACCGGAAGCGGAAGAAAACTGTGGTGGGAGATGAGATTTCGGATCGGGTTTTGAACCGCAGCTTTATGGTGGACCCGGGAGAGCGGCTGTTCAGGGACAGTGTTCTGGTACGTTTTGAGGATGCGAAGCTGAATCCAAAAGCGGCGTTTACGGCCCTTGCGGCTTTTTTGGACCTGCCCTATACAAAGAGTATGACGGAGTGCACACAGGGCGGCAAACCGCTGAGCTATGGAGGATATATTGCCGGTGGATTTGACACGGCCCCGGTTTACAAGGCTTACGACGACTTTGCCAACGATGCGGAGCGGTATTACATTGAGTATTTCATGCGGGACGTGTATGAATACTATGGTTATGACTTCCACTATTACGACGGCGCGCCGGTAGACGGGGAGCGGGTTAAAGAGCTGATTTCCGGATTTACCACCCTAAACGGATATATCCGCGAGACATGGAAAAAGGTGGCGGATTCCGTGGCGGTCATCAAGAAGGACGGCGAGACAATTCCTCCCGAGGGGATGGAGCAGGCGCGTCAGGAGCTTATGGAGCATCATATCCGGGAGATAGAGGAAAAACGGCTGAAGATCGCAAGGGTTTTGCTGCGCAATCCCAGGCTTGTGAATCAGGACGGCCGTCCCCTGCGGATGATGAAGAGGCTGGAGCTGGACCCGGCGCTGCTGGAGCAGCCGCTGTATCATTGATAGGCCGGGCAGTTTGGGACAAGACCAACGAGGAGGACATTGAAGAGTGGGAAAAAAGGGAACAGTCTACTTTTTCACCGGCCTGGCCGGGGCGGGGAAGACCACCATTGGCGGACTGTTTTATCAGCGCCTGAAAGCGCTGCGGCCGGAGGCGGTTCTTCTGGATGGAGACCAAATGCGGGGAGCCGCCGGGCACAGTTCTCCCGATACAGGAGCTGTCCTTATAGAGGACCGGTATACCACCGAGGCCCGGCGGGTAGGGGCGTTTGTGCTCTTCCGGTTCTGCCGCGACCTGGCGGAGGAGGGACGGGATGTCGTGGTGTGCAGCATCTCCATGTATTCCGACGTTCGGCGGTGGAACCGGGAAAATATAGAGAACTACCGGGAGATTTATGTCAGAGTTACCCGGGAGACCCTCTACCGCCGGGACCAGAAGAAGCTGTATTCCTCCGGGGCGAGAAACGTGGTAGGAGTAGACCTGCCCTATGATGAACCGGAACACTCGACGGTTGTGGTGCAGAATGATGGCGAGGAAGCGCCGGAGATGATTGTGGACCGGGTTTGGAGCTTGCTGGGCCTGGATGAGATGAAGTAAACGGGAGGATTTGGGACAATGAGCGTTCTTGCGGACCTGCACATACACAGCACCGCTTCGGATGGGCAGTATACGCCCTCGGAAATTGTGGCGCTGGCGAAGGAAAAGGGCTTGCATGCCATAGCGCTGACGGATCACGATACGCTGAGCGGACTGGCGGAGGCGCTGGAGGCAGGGAAAGCCCAGGGCCTCCGGGTGATTCCGGGTGTGGAGTTCAGTACAGACGACTATTTGAATCTTCATATTTTGGGCTATGGCTTTCCGCTGGACGACCCAGGACTTGTCAAGCTGACCACCGGATTGAAGGCGGGGCGGGATGACCGGAAGTACCGAATCGCCGGCTTCCTCCATAATCACGGTGTGGATGTGCCTCTTTCGGAGGTGGAGGAGGCCGCCACAGGCGGCGTGATCGGGCGGCCTCATTTTGCCCAGGTAATGCTGCGGCATGGAATTGTTGCCACCCGCAAGGAAGCGTTTGACCGGTATCTGGATACGCCGGAATTCCAGGAGATTGAGCGGGGAACAAAGCCCCTCGCGGAGGAATGCGTAAAGGCCGTTAAGGCAGCGGGCGGAAAGGTATCTCTGGCGCATCCTTACCAGGTGGTGCTTGGACAGGATAAGCTGGAAGATCTGGTCAAGCGGCTGGCCGCCTGTGGACTGGACGCGATTGAGTGCTATTATCCCCAGCATACGCAGGAACAGACGGCGGAATATCTTCGTTTGGCGAAGAAATACGGCCTCCATGTCACTGGAGGAAGCGACTTCCACGGGGAGAAGAATAAGCCGGATAATCTGCTGACAGCGTGGGAACTGGAATTGGATTGGTTTTCCAAATGAGGAGATGGGTATGCAGTTTGAACTGATGGCGTCGATGATGTGCGCGGATTGCGGACACCTGGAACGGGAAGTCCGGGATTTGGAGGCCGGTGGAATCGACTCGTTCCATATCGATATTATGGATGGGCGGTTTGTCGCTAATTTTGCCATGTCCCTGAATGATATGCGCTACATTGCGCAGGCTTCCTCTAAGCCTTTGGATGTTCATTTGATGATCGAGCATCCCAATAACCGTATCGGTTTGTTTTTGGAGAACCTGAGACCGGGCGACACCGTGTACATTCATCCGGAAGCGGAATATCATCCCTCGACAACGCTCCAGGCCATCATTGATGCGGGAATGGTTCCCGGTATTGCCATCAACCCCGGCACGTCAGTGGAGACGATTACGGAGATGCTGCGGATTGTGAAGAAAGTGCTGGTGATGTCAGTGAACCCAGGCAACGCGGGGCAGATGTTTCTGCCCTACGTTGGAAAGAAAATTACTCGTCTGCTGGCAATCAAAGAGGATATGGATTTTGAAATTTACTGGGACGGTGCGTGCAGCGCGGACAAGATTCTGGAATACGCGCCAAAGGGCATAAGCGGATTTGTATTGGGGACGACGCTTCTGTTCGGCAAGGGGCGGCCCTATGGAGATATTTTGCAGGACATCAGGGAGTTGAAATTTTGATGAATATTGCGCTGGTGCTGTCCGGTGGGGAAGGGACGCGGATGGGCGCAGAGCTCCCAAAGCAGTATTGTACGATTGCAGGTAAGCCTGTGATTGTGCATACACTGGAACAATTTGAACAGTTTGATGAGGTTTCCACTGTGATTATTGTGGCGTCGCCGGAGTGGGAGGCGCGGATTTGGGAGTGGAAAGCGGCATATTTCATTTCTAAGGTGCAGGCAGTCGCCTCTGCCGGGAGTAACCGCCAGCTGTCCATTCGAAATGGCCTGCTGGCGGCGGAATCGTTTATGAAGGGGAGACAGGGCGGCGTAATCGTGCAGGACGCGGCGAGGCCCTTGACATCGCAGGAACTTCTGACACGGCTGATTCAGGGGTTACAAGCGGCGCCTGCGGTGATGCCGGTTTTGCCGGTGACAGATACGACATACACCAGCCGGGACGGCGAATGGGTAGACGGTTTGCTGGATCGAAACCTGCTTTTTTCCGGACAGGCGCCGGAGGCGTTTCATTATCAGCCGTATTTAGAGCTTTACCGGCAAGCGTCTGCCGAGGCGTTTGCCGCTACGAGCGGAAGCTGCCAGCTGCCCTACAATAAGGGCTGGAACGTGAAAATGATTCCTGGCGACCCGGGAAATCTTAAAATTACCTATCCTGGCGACTTGGAGATATGTGAGCGAAAACTGTTGGAGAGGAAGAGGCCGGTTTGAAAGCGTATGTGCTCCATGGAATAAGCGATCTCCGTTACGAGGACTGTCCTCTTCCGGAGCTGCGTCCCGGGTGGGCGCTGGTCCGGGTACTGGCCGCCGGAATTTGCAGTTCCGATGTACCCAGAATATTTGAGAAGGGAACCTATCACTTTCCTACGGTTCCGGGGCATGAGTTCAGCGGACGGGTGGAGGCTGTGGCCGGCGAAAGCGACCGTGGGTGGATAGGGAAGCGGGTTGGAATTTTCCCTCTGATTCCATGCAGAAGCTGTCCGTCCTGCGAAAAGGGACGGTATGAGACCTGTTCCAATTATGATTATATCGGTTCCAGGCGGGATGGCGGCTTTGCCGAATTTGCGGCGGTTCCTGTCTGGAATTTGCTTGAGCTGCCGGAGACGGTGAGCGATACACAGGGCGCGCTGCTGGAGCCTGCGGCGGTGGCCCTTCATGCGGCGAAGCGGGCGGAGATATTTCCCGGAGCCAGCGTCTGCGTTGTAGGAACCGGGGCGATTGGCCTGCTGGCCGGTCAATGGGGAAAAATCCTGGGCGCAGGCCGAAGTGTGGTGAAGGGGCGCAGCGAAGCAAAGCGGCAGATTGTCCGTCAATGCGGGCTGGAATATGTGGTGGAGCCCTATGCGGGCGAGGAATTTGACTGTGTAATTGAGGCTGTAGGCTCTGCGCGGGCGCTGGAGGAGAGCCTGCTGCTGACCGCCCCTGGCGGAAGGCTGGTTTTGATGGGCAATCCGGATGGGGCGCGGGCGCTGTCTCAGGACATTTATTGGCGGATTTTGCGTAAACAGCTGACATTGGTTGGGACATGGAATTCCTCTTATGGCGGTGAGGGGGACGATTGGCGGACGGCTGCGCATGCCATGGAGTTGGAAGAGCTGAAAACGGCTCCCATTATTTCTCATGTTTTGGGAAGGGAATCGCTGATGAATGGCCTTTCACTTATGAAGAACCGGACCGAGGCTTTCGGAAAGATTATTCTCAAGATGAACGGGTGACTTGGAGTTTGAAGACACCCTCTGGGGTCTGATTGAAAAATGCTGAAACGGCCAGCCGGAAGATATTTTTTTCCGCAGGTGCTTCGTTGATTTCCCCTGAGTCCGTCAGGGTTTCCGTGGAAGACCGCTTTGCTCAGCAGAAAAATTTCTCGCTGCCGGATATTCTATCATTTTGCAGGCTGCCCATAGGAGAAAAAAGATTGGTTTTTAAAAGCTGCTTTTCACGGAAAAGCCGGTGGGAAAATAGAAGAAATGTTACCGCGGGACAGGAAAGAAACACAATGACAGGTTTTCAAAATAAAGAAAGCTCTGAGAGCTTGGAAAAAGTAAGAAGGAGCTGGTGATGAAACGTATGCTTAAAGATTATCAGAAAGTATACCGGCTGTTGGAGGACAAAGAGTCCAGGGATATTTATATGAACCGCCTGAATTGGCTGATTTCAGAGGATTGGAAATATGTCAGCAATATGGTGACGGCGTCCATGAAAGAGGCGGTTACTTACGGAATCGGAAAAATAGTAAAAGAGATGCGCGATTCCATGCCAAAAGACAGGAAATTTGTACTGTATGGGGCGGGAAAACTCGCTGAGTACGTCATTCCTTTTTGGAGATGCGATGAGCGCTTTGCAGGCTTTTGCTGCAATACACAGGATAAGCAGGTAAATGGTTATCTGGAATACTCCGTCATGAGTCCTGAGCAGCTGTTGGCTCAAAAAGAGCTGTCCGTTGTGGTCTGTACGACCACATTCCGGGAGGAAATTTTGAAAATTTTGCGGGATGGAGGATATCCGGAGGATCAAATTTTTGCGATACCTGATTTTCAGGATACTGCGGATCCGGAACAATACTTCGATCCGTCCTTTATGAAATTTGAAGATGAAGAGGTTTTTGTCGATGTGGGATGCCTCGATTTGGGGACGTCCCTGAATTTGAGGAAGTACTGCAGGCATGTGAAAAAAGTCTATGCTTTTGAACCGGAGTCCAAAGCTTATCAGAACTGTCTTGCCAGGAAAGAGCAGACCGGATTTACAGAGGCGGAGATTCTGCCCTATGGCGCTTGGAGCGAACGTACGACGCTTCACTTCAGTCCGGAGGTTCCGGGTTCATCCAAAGTAGCGGAAGAGGGGGACTGCACAATTTCCGCCGTGCCTATTGATGAGGTGGTAGATTCCAAGCTGCGGGTTACCATGATTAAAATGGATGTGGAAGGCTCCGAATTGGAGGCGTTAAAAGGCGCAAAGAATACCATTCAGCGGGATAAGCCCAAGCTTGCGATCTGCATTTACCACAAGCCGGAGGACATGACGGAGATTCCGCTTTACATCAAGGAATTGGTGCCGGAGTATAAGCTGTATGTACGGCTTCATGATCATGCTGCCGGTGAAACGGTTCTGTACGCGGTTATTCCACGGGCATAAAAAAATGAATGGATCATTTTACCGGCCTTGCAAGCGTGTGCGCAGAGCTTTTATATGAAAGGATAGAGAAGCCATTGTGAAAATTTTAGTTTTTGGAGCGGGCGCCAATGGCAAGGCGTGCCAGGCATATATTGAGAAGTTTACGCAGGATGAGCTAATCGGTTTCCTGGATAACGATCCCCATAAGACGTCCGGAAAAAGATACGGGGGGGGGGTATTCGTTTACCGCCCGGAAGAAGCGGAGCGTTTGCCCTACGATCAGATTTTGATCAGCAATGGCAGGCCCGCGCAGATTGCGGAGATAAAGAGGCAGTTGGATGAGCTGCGCGTGCCCGGAGAAAAAGTGCGGGTTATGCTGGAGGATTCGGATTTAGCGGTTAAAATACTGTCTCATTACAATCAATATGATGAATTATCGGATTCCCGCGTTTCCTGGCTGCGCAGCTTCGCTAATTACGCAAAAGAGGAGAAGCTCAGCGGAAGCGTCGCGGAATGCGGTGTTTGTATGGGAGAGTTTTCTTACTTCATCAATAAATATTTTTCGGATAGGATGCTGTATCTCTTCGATACCTTTTCCGGTTTTGACGACAGAGATTTACAGATAGAATGTTCTCAGGGCCATGAGGAGTTTCTAAAAAGCAAATACAATGACAAAGAGCTTTTTTCGGCAGGCAATGAAAGGGTTACGCTGTCGCGGATGCTGCATCCTGAGAAATGCGTTTTGAGGAAAGGGTATTTCCCGGAAACGGCGGCTGGAATTGACGGACCGTTCTGCTTTGTCAATCTGGATATGGATTTATATCAGCCTATGCTTGCCGGGTTGAGATTTTTCTATGAGAAGATGTGCCCGGGCGGCGTGATTCTGCTGCACGATTATTTTAATCTCGAACTGCCGGGCGTTCGGGAGGCTGTGAAATCATTTGAAAAAGAGATCGGTCATGCGCTGAGCAAAATGCCGAATGGCGACGGATGCAGCATGGCTGTGGTTGTTCCCTAAAGCGGAACTTCAGGAGTTCTCCGGTGATGAAACGGGAGGACAGACGGTCCGTGCGGACGAAGGAGCGGTCGAGGTGATTTTGAAAAAGGGAGCTTTCGGCGATTTTGCGCGGAGGGTGAAAGCAGGGAATAAGCGGGTGATTGTCTATGGGGCCGGCGTAATTGGAGAGGCCGCCGCGCCGTATTGGCTGCATGAATACGGCTTGGATATGAATGTGCTCTGCTATGTGGACGCGGACGCTCACAAGCATGGGAAGACGATTCAAATCGGCTCCTGCGCGGTTCCGGTGGCGTCTCCGGCGGTCCTAAAGGAGCTGCGCGGAGACTGCGTAATCCTGATCACCGTCAGTGCGTTTGAATCCGTTGTGCGGGCTTTGGAGCAGATAGACGAGCTCCGGAATATTGAGGCGTATTTTCTCCCGGTGATGCTGCTGGACGCGGCGCATGCTCCCAAAAAAATTGGCGTGATGCAGAGCAGCAGCCAGCCATTGATTCCCAAGAAAATTCATTACTGCTGGTTTTCCGGGAACCCCATTCCCGCGCCGCTGCAGGGCTGCATTGACACGTGGAAGAGGGCTTGTCCGGATTATGAGATCATCCGATGGGATGAAAGCAATTATGATGTTGAGAAGACTCTATACACAAAGCAGGCTTATGAGCGCCGTAGGTGGGGTTATATTCCGGATGTAGCAAGACTGGTTATTCTCCATCGCTGCGGAGGAATTTACCTCGATACGGACGTAGAGCTGTTGAGGAGCTTGGACCCGCTGCTGTACCAGCCGGCATTCTGCGGCGTGGAAAAGTGGGGAATTGTCAATATGGGGGTTTCCGGCGCGCAGCCGGGAAATCCAGTGCTTCAGGCGATGCTGGACGATCGGGAAGATAAATTGTTTTTATACGCGGACGGCAGCGAAAACCGGATAAGCAGCGGCCTTTATGACACGCTGCCTCTGCTTCAAAAGGGAATGCGGCCCAATGGGGAGACGCAGCTGATTGCCGGCGGACAGATGACCGTTTATGCCGCCGAGTTTTTTCAGCCCTTTGATTATATGAGCGGAGAGACCCACGTCACTCAAAATACGTTTGCGATTCACCATTTCAGCGGCACTTGGCTGGGCCGGGAGGCGGCGCTGGAAAGAGAAAAAACGCGGCAGAAATTCGGGGAGTTTCTTGCCCGATTGGAGTAACGACATGAAACCCGTTCGAGTTCTTCATTTGACGCCTCCTGGTTTTGGGGGGATTGACGCTTATATATTCAGCCATTACCGCCATATGGATCAAAGCAGGTTTCGGTTTGAGTTCCTGACACAGAACACCGGCCTGGAGAAAGCGGAGCCATACCGCAGCCTTTCCTATAAAGTGTGGCCTCTGCCGGTGACGGCCGCGCAGGACAGGGACGGCTTTATCAAAAACATTCGGCATGTTTTTCAGAATCAATATGACGCCCTTCATTTGCACACCAGCTACTGGACCGGGTTTTTGCTTGAGGAGCTTGCGAAGGAGGCTGGGATTCCCAAGGTGATTGTCCATGCGCATTCCACCGGCGTTGATGAAGAGGATGAAGAGAAGCAGGCGATGCTGGTCAAGCGGCATGAGGAGATAAAGCGGGTTTTTTCTCCGGATTTGGCCACCGACTATTGGGCCTGTTCCAGGAAAGCGGCCGGCTGGCTTTTCGGCGGGCAGATTTCAAGAGAGCGCATCCGAATCATGAAAAACGCAATTGAAGCGGAACGCTTCCGTTTTGATCCTTTAAAGCGGGAGAAAGTCCGGCGTGAGCTGGGAATCGACAGCCGCGCCTTGGTCCTGGGAACTGCCGGAAGGCTTTCCTATCAAAAAAATCATAGTTTTTTGATCGATATGTTCGCGGAATTCCACCGGAGCCATCAAAACAGCAGGCTGATCATTCTGGGAGACGGCGAGCGAAGAGAGAGCCTGACAGAGCAGGTTCGGAAAAATGGCTTGAATGGCGCCGTGCTTTTTCTGGGATGGAGACAGGATGTGGAGAATTATTTGACCGCGATGGATTGCTTTTTGCTGCCTTCTGAATTCGAGGGTTTCGGCATCGTGGTGATAGAAGCGGTTGCGTCGGGGCTGCCCTGTGTTGTTTCAGAGCATGTACCGGAGGAAGTGGAGATCTCCTCCAAGGTCTGCCGCATTCCCCTGGAGATTCCCGGGTGGCTTCGCGCACTGGAGGAAGCGGCTGAGGGTTCCGGGGAACGCCTCAGCGGAGTTGAGCTGGCGAAAGCGGCCGGCTATGATGTGAGGCAGCAGGCGAAGGTGTTGGAAGCGCTGTATGAAGCATAAGAAGGCAGGCGCTTTCTCTGTGTCGGAGAGAGGGGAAATAATCAAGGTATGCCAAAGGTAAGTGTTGTCATTCCTGTTTATAATGGGGAAGCATATTTGGCGGAGTCTATAGAGAGCGTGGTGAACCAGACATTTCCGGATTGGGAACTGCTGCTGGTGGACGACTGCTCCGCAGACGGCTCTTCAGAGATTATGCGGAAATATGCGGAGATGGACAGCCGGATTCACGTCCTTACAAATCCGGTCAATTTAAAGCTTCCACGCACCTTGAACAGGGGCTTTCAGCACGCTCACGGAGAATATCTTACATGGAGTTCGGACGATAACCGTTACGCGCCGGAGGCAATTGAGATTATGGTCCGGGCGCTGGACGCCCATCCCGGTTACGGTCTGGTATACTGTGACATGGATTACATTCATGAGGATGGAATTGCTTTGGCGCATCAGTCTCCCGAATTAGACCGGCTGTATGTGGAAGACCCCATTGGAGCCTGTTTTCTGTACCGAAGAGAGATTCTGGATACGGTGGGCGAGTATGATCCGGATATGATATTGGTGGAGGACTACGATTACTGGCTGCGCATCAGCCAGAAATATCCCATTCTGCATGTTCCAAAATGTGTTTATCAATACCGTTTTCACGGAAACAGCCTGACTGTGACCAAGCAGCGGGAGGTGGCTTTTCAGCGCCACCGGCTGAGGCTGCGGAAATTGGATTTTCTTTTGGAAAGAGCGGATGTCCACGAAAAGGAAGTGCTCTTCCTGGATATGTGGAGATATTCCAGCTGGGATATGTGGAAGCGGCGCGGCCGGTTTTTTCCGGGAGGCGTCCTGCCTAAATACCTGCACTGGTTGGATAAAATTGCGAGAGGAGAGCTCAAGTTGGATAGCAGTAAACAAATAATTTTATTTGGCGCAGGGGTATATGGCCGCAAGGCGCTGGAGTATTTCGGAAAGGAACGTGTTCATTGCTTTGTTGACAACAACGGGGCTTTGACAGGGACTCTGATAGACGGCGTTCCGGTCATTTCCTTTGAGCGGCTGAAGGCTATTTACAAGGATTTTCAGATTGTCATTTCTACCGGCAGCAGAATTGCCGCGGTCTTGGCAAAGCAGCTGGAGGATGCGGGAATTCAGGACTTTTTTCTGTTTATGGATATGTTTCAGAAGATAACCAAGGGCTCCCTGAGCGGAAGCCTGGATTATGTAGAGATATTTCAAAAAGCGGAAGCCTGGATGCTGAACCATTCCATTCCGGGGGAGGGTATTATCAACAATACCGCTCTGCCAAAATCCTATCCGGAGGTGACGGGGTATTATATCCCAACATTGCTGCGCTGGGGCTATCGGGATTTAGCGTTGTCTTACGCCAAATGGCTTTGCCTCATACAAAAGGGAGACGGTTCCTGGTACGACACGGAAGACGCCGCGCCCTATGTGTTTGATACGGCGCAGGTGCTGAAAGGCCTGCTGGCGGTGAGGGGCCTGGACCCTGCTGTCGATGAGCCCATTAAACGGGGATGTGACTGGCTGCTCCGCAACATAGAAGAAGATGGGCGCATGACCACGCCGGATCAGAGAATGTGGCCTGCGGAAGAATGCTCGGACCTGATCCATTTGTACTGCCTGGAGCCTTTGTATACGGCGGCAGAAATTTATAATGTTTCCCGCTATGCGGAGGCAGCCGATCGGGTGAAGCGCTATTATTTGGAAAATCGCAGGGAAGAAATTTTAAATTTCGGCCTTCTGTCCCATTTTTATGCGTATGTGCTGGAAGCGCTGTGCGATATTGGAGAAAGCGGGCTGGCCAGGGAAGCGATGGAAAAGATTGCCGCGCTTCAGCGTGCGGATGGGAGCATACCGGCTTATAAAAATGTAAATTGGGTGTGTTCCACAGGCCTTTTCCAGTTTGCGCTTGTGTGGTATAAGCTGGGGGAGCTGGAAAAGGGAAATCGGGCATTCCGATATGCGTGCTCCCTGCAAAACGAGTCCGGCGGCTGGTACGGCAGCTATGCGGTCAAAGGGGACGTCAGTGCGGCAGATGCGGAAGAATATCCCGCTTATTTTGTGGACAGTGAGATCAGCTGGGCGGTGAAGTATTTCCTGGACGCCCTGTCCTGGCGCTGCCGGCTGGAATTTGAGGAGCAGGCGGATTCCTTTTATGAGACGATTGGCAGAGAGGACGGCCGTTACCGTCTGGTGCTGGAGGAGATTTTGAATGCGGAGGCTCCGGCTCTGCATGTATGCGATGTTGGCTGCGGCAAGGGCTGTTATCTCCGCAATTTGTTGAAGGATACTGCGGAGAGAACGATTAAATTTAGCTGTGCGGACATTTCGGAAAAAGTGATGAGAAAGATTCCTGCGGCGGTGGAAAAGCGGCAGGGAAGCCTGCTCCAAATCCCTTATGAGGATGAAATGTTTGAGATCGTATATGTGGCGGAAGCGCTGGAACACGCGATTTGCGCTGAAAATGCGGTAAAGGAGCTGCTGCGCATAACAAAACCCGGCGGAAAGGTGATTGTCATTGATAAGAACCGCCATGCGAAGGGTCTGCTGGAAGTTGAGGAGTGGGAGCAGTGGTTCGACGATGCGTTTTTCGCGGAGCTGGCGGCGCGACATAAGTTCCGGTTGGAGATACGGGAAAATTTGTCTTATAACGACCACGTACAGGATGGCCTGTTTAACGGCTGGATTCTGCACAAGGAGTGAAAACTGACAGGACTGGAGATGCCATATGCGGTTGGATTTTTGCATTTGGGGCTGCGGAGCCAGAGGGAAGCTCATTCATCGTTTCCTGAACGGTCAGGGAGTTCGAGCGTTTATCGACATGAACCCAGAACTTCAGGGAAAACGGTATCAGGATATTCCGATTGTCAGTTTTGAAACCTATCTGGAGAAATATCCGGGATGCGTCGTAATTGTTACACCATACTTTGGTTATGCGGAAATTGAACAGAGATTATCGGATATGAACGCGGCGTATCTGTCTTTGAGAGAACTGCCGCAGGAAATTACCTATGACGGAGTTCGGGACCTTGTGACCATTGCGGCCGGACGGATACACAAGGAGGGGATGGTTTATTTATATGGGCTGAATCTCCTCAGTATCTGTCTGCTGGATTATTTTGCCGGCCGCCGGGACCGCAGGGTTAAGATTATCCCGGAGAGTACGGCGAAGGCGCGGCTGATAAAGATTTTGGAGGACCGCTATGCAGACTGCATAGGAAATTTGGAGGAGCTCCGTGAAAACAGCTTGTACCTGACAAGCGACAAGTATGATTTCCGAGAATTGCCTCAAAAAAATTTGGTGAATCTTTATGACTTTTTGTACCAGGTTCCGCAATACCGCAGCCCGGACATAAAGGCGCTTGAGAATATTCATAAAGGGAAACGCTGCTTTATTCTTGGCACGGGTCCCAGCCTGCGGATTGCGGATTTAGATACCCTGGCGGAAAACCATGAGATCTGTATCAGCGTAAACGGGATTATTAGAGCATTTAAGATGACGGTATGGCGGCCGGATTATTATGTATGTCAATACAAATATGGCTTTGATGAATGGAAGCATGACCTGCTGGGCAGCAGCAAGGTTGACCGCATGCTGATAGCGGACGGCTGCCTGGCGGACGATTCAAACCCGGCGTTTCTGAAATTCCATTTGTCGATGCTGGACGTGCGGGAAGACCGCCCGCCCGCTTTCAGCAGGGACTTTTCCTGCGGCGCCTATGTGGGCGGGAACGTTATGTATACGTGTATACAGCTTGCCGCGTATTTGGGCTGTTCTGAAGTGTATTTGTACGGTGTGGATAACAGTTTCAGCTATAAAGGGCAGAATAATCATTTTTCCGCGGGGTATCTCTCAAATGAAAACGGTGATGAATATGTGACCGCTTCCGTGGTTGAACAGGAGGAGCGCGAGACGGCGGTTTCCCTCGCTGCGGCAAGACAGTATGCGAAAGAACGCGGCTTTAGGATATACAACGCGACCAGGGGAGGACGTCTGGAAATCTTCGAGAGGGTGGATTTTGACACCTTGTTCGGATAAAAGGAAAGAAGGATATTATTTTTGCATGGAGATATCGAAAACAGAAGAAATGAACATTATGAGGAAAACATTTCTGCTGCAAATGAGAGACGCGATTCCTTGGATTGAAGGAAGAGAGCTTGTAATATGGGGGACAAGGGATCAGGCCGCCATTGCCCGGGAGGTACTGGAATCCTTTCGCCTGCAATGCAGATTTTTTGTCAGTTCACGGCCTAGGACCGATACATTCTGCGGAAAGCCGCTTTGTACGCCGGACGCGCTGGACGTAAAGAAACATTATGTAATTGTTACGACTATGGCCGAAGAGGTCAGGCTTTTTTTGAAAAACAGCGGCTTTGAGGCCAACCGGGACTACACGCGTTTGCTTGATCATTCGATATGGCACGAGGACATGGAATATAACGGCTGCTGGGTAGGCCGCGGGACCTATGGATATGACACTCTTCGGGATGACGACCTGCTTGGACAATGCGTGAGTAGGATTGGCCGGTATTGCTCGATTAATGGAACGGCAAGGATTCAGCAAAATCATAAGATGGATTTTGTGACGACGTATCCAATAGCATATTTGGCGCCTATAATTGCGAATGAGGAAATATTCTCAATGGAAAGCAAGGTGAAGCTGAAGGGTGAACGCTCCGAAATTGGAAATGATGTATGGATCGGAGCGAACGTTACGCTGATAGAAGGCAAGAATATTGGAGACGGTGCGATTATAGGGGCCGGCGCAGTGGTTACACATGATGTTGAACCCTATGCGGTTGCCGGCGGTGTGCCGGCCAGAGTGATTCGTTACCGTTATCCAAAAGAGATGATTGACGCCTTTTTAAGAATTAAATGGTGGGACTGGCCTGTAGAGAAAATTAATGCAAATTTTGAATTCTTTTATGATCCAAAACGCTTTTGCGAGATGTTTGACCGCTGAAAATCCAAGCGGCTTCTATTTGAGCGGGTGAGGTTGATTTGAAGCGTCCTTGCCGGCTGGCGTTTCATGGATGCTCCTTTGAATTCTGTTAGAATTTTCACGGGAAATTGCCTTGCCTGGCAAAAAATCTCATGCTTGTGGGCATTCTGCTGTTTTTTAAACAAGCCTTAGTCATTGCCGGCTTTATCTTTGACAGCTGTTTGGTTCCGATACGGAGGGAAGGACCATGATACAGGACATAAATTCAAACCAGATTGAAATTTTAGATTGTACCCTGCGGGATGGGGGACGGCTGATTGACTGCGCATTCCGCGACGGCCAAGTGAGCGGCATTGTCAGAAGGCTGAACAGTGCCCGGATTGATATCATTGAAATCGGCTTTTTGCGTGAAAATGCCGCCTGGTCAGGCGACAGCACGTTTTTCCGCCGGATAGAACAGGCGGAGTCCCTGCTTCCGGAGGGGACCGGGCAGCGATATACCCTCTTTATTGATTACGGTTATTATGCGGCGGAAGACCTCCCGGCGGCACCGGAAAAGATTAACGTTGGAATCCGCTATGGTTTTACCAAAAAAGATTTTTTGGAAAATCGGGAAACCTTGAAAAGGGAAATGCTGGAAATTAAAGGGCGGGGATATCCGCTTTACTTCCAATGCGTGAACACAGTGGGATATTCTGTCTCTGAGCTGTTGTCTCTGATCGCGCTGGCCAATGAGATTCTGCCGGTTTCTTTTGGAATTGTGGATACTTACGGTTCCATGTACCAGGACGATCTGGATCGAATTTTTTCCTTGGTTGATTCAGAACTGAACCGCCATATTGCCATTGATTTTCATGGCCATAATAATATGCAGATGGCCTTTGCTCTGGCGCAGCGCTGTGTAAAGCTCTGCCAGGGCCGCAGGAAATTGATTCTTGACGCCACCTTGGAGGGAATGGGAAAATGTGCGGGTAATCTGGGGACGGAGCTGGTTGCGCATTATCTCAATCAAAAGCACGGCAGAAATTATGAATTTGATCAGCTTTTAGACGCGGCGGATGAGTTTATCGGAGGGTTTAAGCAGGACCATCCGTGGGGCTACTCTCTCCCGGCCTTTATGGCAGGAATTTATCAGGCGCATCCGAATAACGTGATTTATTTGACCAGCAAATTCCGGCTGGCCTCCAAGGATATTCGAAAGATTCTTTCTCTGATTGAGGAACCGAAAAGACAGCGCTACGATTACGATAATATTCAAAGGATATATAAAAACTATTTTTCCATGCCTTACGATGACAATCAATCGATAGATTGGCTGAAAAAGCAACTTTCCGGCAGACCGGTTTTGCTGATTGCGGCAGGCAATACCGTCATTACACACAAAAAAAATATTGAAAATTATATTCAGCGCGAGAATCCCGTCATTATTTCAGTGAATTTTGTTTTTTCCCAAGAGGGATACGCCTTTTTTGGCAATGACCGGAGGTACCAGAAGCTGCCGGATATCCCGAAGGGAATGGACATTCTTCTGACATCAAATGTGGAGGCGCGGACAGGCGCGGAGCATATCTTTAACTACACAAGATGTATCGCAGAATCGGGGAATTATTTTGATAATTCCGCTTTGATGCTTTTGAACCTGCTGTCTTGCACGGGGACGGGGAAAATACGAATTGCTGGCATGGATGGTTTCAGCATGGAGACGGCGAATTATTTTAACGATTCGGATATGGAGCCTAGATGCGGGGCGCAGTTTGAAGTTGTAAACCGGGAGCTGGAGGAGCACCTCCGCCGGTTTGCGCAGAGTAACCGCGGACATATTGATATTCGTTTTATCACGCCGAGCCGCTTTGAAGAGGCTGTATAGAAAGGGTTGATGCTGCATGAAAATTCAGGTGGTTGTACCGATTAAATTAAATAACGAGCGGTTTCCCAATAAAAATCTGGCGGATCTCCGCGGCAAGCCGTTGTGCCGGTATTTGCTTGACACCTTGTCCGCTATGCCGGGCCTGGAAACTACCGTATACTGCAGCGATGAAAAAATATGCTCCTATCTCCCCGAGGGTGTGAGGTTTTTCAAGCGGAGCGCGGAACTGGACCGCTTTTCTGTGCAGCGGCAGGAGATTGTTTTTTCCGTGCTGCGGGATATTTCCGCAGATATTTATGTGTATGCTCACGTTACAAATCCGTTTCTCTCCGCTCAAAGCATCCAAGCAGCGATTGATGCGGTGGCGGCGGACGGCTATGACAGCGCGGTTGGAGTGACGGAGCACCATACATATGGATGGTATCAGGGACGCCCTATCAATTTTGACCGGGATGATCTGAAGCGTTCCCAGGATATCGAACCGGTGTGTTTGGAGATGGGACTCTTTGTGTTTAAAAGGGAGGTAGCCCTGAGGAATGGTTCCGTGTATGGGGACCGCATCAAGTTTTTGCCCGTTTCAGATGTTGAGGCGGTGGATATCAATATTCCGCAGGATATGGCTTATGCGGAGCGTATGCTGGAAAGGGCTGTGAACAGACCATGAAAAGCCAAAAGCCCATTCGTTTGCTGGTTATGGATGTGGATGGAACCTTGACGGACGGACAGATTTATATGTCGGCCCAAGGGGAGCTGATGAAAGCGTTTCATGTGAGGGACGGCTACGGAATCCGGAACCTGCTTCCTAAAAAACAAATCATTCCCGTGATTATTACTGGCCGGACATCGGCCATCGTAGAAAATCGGTGCAGAGAGCTGGAAATTCGATATTTATATCAGGGCGTTGAGCGGAAGGATGCCTGCCTTAAGAGGGTATCGGAGGAACTTTCCATACCGCTGGAGCAGGCCGCCTGCATGGGGGATGATGAAAATGATCTGCCCATGATGAGGCTCTGCGGGGTTTGCGGCTGCCCGGCGGATGCGGCGGATGCTGTGAAAAAGCAGTGCGTGTTTACCAGCACATATACGGGGGGACATGGAGCGGTTCGGGAGTTTATTGAGTGGATATTGGAAGAGGGATGTGAGAAAAGTGAAATGCAGATTATGCGGCTGTGACGAGGTGAGCGTTGTCTATCAGGGCCCTATACGGGACGGAAGAGTCGGAAATTTTTATAAGAGCGCGGTTTCGATGTATCAGTGCGGAAGCTGCCATACGATTTGGCACGAGGATTTGCAGGAGGATTGCGAATCCTTTTATGAGAGTGAGGCTTACCGCCGGAGCTTGGAGGGAACCTCTTCCATTGAAGATTTCTATCGTATGCATGACGCGGAGAGCCTTGCAAAATTTCAGTACACTGGAACAGATATTTTCAGAGAAAAGGTGGCGGCAGATATTGGCTGCGGCGGCGGGGCGTTTTTGGATTATGTAAATACGGTAGCGCGAAAGGTGATCGCGATTGAGCCTTCGCAGACATACCGAAAGGCTATGGCGGAAAAGGGAATGGATGCTTTTCCCTATGTGTCGGAGGCGCTGAAAGAGTATGCGGGAAAAGTTGATATTGTCGTTTCCTTCGATGTGATTGAACACGTTCAAGACCCTCTGAAGTTTGTGGAGGAGGCGTATCTTCTTTTGAGCGGGGGAGGAAAAGCCTTTATTGGAACCCCGACGGATGCGCCGGTTATGCGTGAGCTGCTGGGGGCGGATTATGAGTCCTTTTTGTTCAGCACCCAGCATCCATGGGTTTTGGGAAAAGGCAGCTTCCAGTGGATTGCGGAACGGTGCGGAATGAAAGCGTATCAGTGCAGGTTTTATCAGCGGTATGGCATGGGAAATCTGCTCTATTGGCTTTTAAATAAAAAGCCGGGACAGCACAAACAGTATGACTTTATTTCCAAGGGACTGGACGCGCACTGGCGGGCGAATTTAGAGGACCGGGAGTTAAGCGATTATATTGTTTTTGAATTTGTGAAAGACTGAAATTCCTCGCCGCTGGATATATTTCCATTTTTCAAACAGTGCTTAGCTGAACGAATATATGGTAATGCAAATTGCAGAGATTGATAAGATTTGACGTTTATAATATAATGTGACCAATAAAAAGCTAAAGGCCAACAGTGGTACCACTGTTGTTTCATGGCGCAGCCATGAAACAAGATCCTTTGCTAGCGCGCGAGGGAAGAGGTGGTTAGAGATTCATGTACCCCGGCTATAGCAGATGCTGGATGCGTTATGGAGAGAGAGGACATACGGATATGAAAAAGCGTGCTTGTCTTGTAAAGGGCGTTCAAGAGGAAGACCGGATACTGCTGTACGGCCGGGGCAGAAATGGCTGGAGAATCTATCACTACTTAGTAAGCCATCACTTCCAAGTAATTGGATTTGTGGATCAAAATGCGGATATCATGGATGGCGGTGATGTTGCTGTATACTGTCCGGAACAGCTGAGGACGATTCCGCCGGAGGAATACGACAAAATCGTAATTACTGTTTTGAATCAGGACGTGGGGGCGGAAATATACCGGCTGATTTTAAAAAATGGCGTTGAGGAGCAGAAAATTGCCGCACCCTATATCTATGCAGGACCCGCATCCACCCTCCTGCTTGAGGATGTTACCGGCAGGCCTGCTTTCGTAAAGCGGGAGATTGAAAAATTTATTGAGCGCCAATATGGTGATCTGCGGTACTTTAAACCGCTGATTGAAGCGCTGAAGGCCCATAAGAAAGAACGGAATGCCTTGCTGCAGAAGATAAAATGTACGGATTATGGATTGGCTCCTTTGGAAGAGATTGTTTTCCTGTATGTTTTATATTTGGGGGATATTTTCGACGCGGAGCTGATGGAACGGCTGATAAGACTCGCTTTGAAGATTCATCGGCCTGAGCTCCGGCAGTTTCTGCATATGATATTCAACGACACGTTTACCATGTGTTTTATGCACCCTGAATATCTCTTTCCGGATTTTTATACGCTGCGGCGCACATTTCTGAGAAAGATGTGCGGGATGTACGATTTTCAGGTCAAGGCGGGCTTCGCTCCAAAAAGCGGGGCTGAAGCAATAAAAAAGATCTGCGTTCTCAATCATACGCTGTTTACGGAAAAAGCGGCTTCTACGCTTTTTTCCGTTCAGATGTGCAATATTCTGGCGGACCTGGGGTATGAGGTCAGAGTCATACCGCTGGATATTTTCAGCTATATGCTGGCGGATACGCCAGTGTTCCGTACATTCGTTAATTGGCCCTACAGCAGCTCGGAGGAGTTTGCGGAGTATCATAAAAAGGCCTACCGGCCGGAAGTGACAATTGAGTATACAACGGGCTGGGCGGACATTCGGGAGCAGATGCAGTGTCAGTTGGATAAGATCATGGATTTTTCTCCCGATTTGATCATTGATGTTTCCGATGAGTGGTCTGTTCTTTCCCCTATCTACAGTCAGTATTTCAAAACTCTGTATTTTCCAATACGCGGCTATCAGTCAAGCTCCTGCTTTACGCATTTTGTCACAGGAGAGCGGAGCGTATTTAACAAGGCAAACCGCATTTATCATTCTGTTGAAAAAGAGCCGGTTATGGAATTGCCGCTGTTCATCAGCCCGCCGCCGTCCCAGGCTGTGTACAGCCGAAGACAATATTCGCTGGCGGAAGATGATTTTGTGCTGGTTACGGTAGGGAGCCGCCTGGATACGGAAATGTCGGAAGAATTTATAGATTGCGTGTGCGGCGCTCTTTTAAATGAGCCGGGGCTGAAATGGCTGATCGTAGGGAGCATGAGCGTGTATATCAATGAAAAATATAAGAACTGTCTGAGGGAAGGGAAGATTGTATACATTCCTTACGAGCACGATTTGCTGGCGCTCTATCAAATCTGCGACGTATATTTGAACCCGGAGCGCCAAGGCGGTGTGGCAAGCGTTTTATGGGCGGCGATGTGCGGCTTACCGCTCGCCATGGTGCGGATGGATTGCGACCAGGCAAAGGTTGTCGGTTTGGAATATATGACAGAGGGAACTTATGAGCAGGTGATGGATTATGTGCTGGCAATGAAGCGGAATCCGGGCTTTTATGCCGGAGAAAGTGATAAGTTCCGCCATCGCATTTTGCATTATGAGGGACAGCAGAAGAAGTTTTGGAAGGATTTGATTGAGGCATTGGAAGACAGAGCTGTATTGTCCGCAGAAAGTGAGCAAAAAGGAGACAGAGGTTGAAAAGGAGGAGATAGCAGATGCAATACGGATTTTATGACCGCCTGACGAAAGACTTCCCGTCTCAGGTTAATGTGGACTTGACCACACGGTGCAATTATGCCTGCATTCACTGTCCGCATTCTATACTGGCAAAGGAAAACAAGCTGACGGATACTCAGTTTTCAAAAGAGCTGAATCAGAAATTGGTGGATGAAGTGCGGCAATACGGTGTGAACAAAACGCAGCAAATTCGCTATTCAGCGTCTGGGGAACCGTTCCTGCACCCGGAAGTAATGGAGATTTTGGAGTATGCCGTTAAGAATTCCGGTGTGTTTGTGTCCGTTACAACGAATGGCTCCTTGCTGAACGAGCAAAGAGCGGTTCAGCTTTTGGAGATGGGAATCGGTTTAATCGATTTCAGCCTGGACGCTTATTCCGAAAAGGTTTATCAGGAGATTCGATTGAATGGCAATCTGGAAAAAGTTCGAAACAATATTTTATTTATGCTGAAAAAAAGGAAAGAAGGAAATTTTAAGACTAAGATTGTAGTAAGCTTTGTTGTTCAGGAAAAGAACGAGCACGAGAGAGCGGACTTTGAGCGGTATTGGAAAGAGCAGGGTGTGGACTATGTGATTTTCCGTAAGCTGCATTCATGCGGCGGCCAAATGTTCAGCGTCCCCAAAGCGGGCCGCGTTCAACCGTGCGTATATCCGTGGGAGCGGATAAGCATAAACGAGGCTGGGCGGATGCTGTACTGTCCGGCTATATGGGAAAGCGATCCGAATTTCGAGTTCAACTATTCGGAACACTCCATTCGCGAAATCTGGAATGGAGAAACTTATGCCGCACTTCGCAAGGAACATTTACAGGATCAATTTGAAGTTTTTAAGCACTGCGAAAGCTGCCCGGACCGCGGACAGACGATTTGGCCGTTTCAGCGGACGGAAACCTGGCGGGGCTATGGAGATATGATTGCGGAATTGAAGCCGTAGGAGGGATTGCTGTTGAAGGCCGCTGTACTGCAATCAAATTATATCCCCTGGAAAGGGTATTTTGATATCATCCATGATGTTGACATGTTTGTATTTTATGATGAGGTCCAATACACCGTGGGAGATTGGCGGAACCGAAATCGTATTCAGACGGTGGGGGGCCCAAAATGGCTGACGGTTCCCTGTGGCTATGATATCAAAAGAAAGATTGATGAGGTCAAGATAAAAAACGAGTTGCCTTGGCAGCAGAAACACTATAGAAGCATTTCCGAATCCTACGCAAGGGCCCCGTTTTTTCAAAAATACCGGGAGCTGCTGGAATATGTGTATTTGGAGTGCCGGTGGGAATTTTTGTATCAGCTGAACAGGTATCTGATACAGACAATTTCCAAAGAACTGCTGAATCTTGACGCCGAATTTCGGGACAGCCGGGAGTTTGCGTCACACGGAGAAAAAGATGAGAAACTGCTGAGCCTTTTGCAGAGCATTGGATGCGGTATATACGTTTCCGGTCCGGCCGCGAAGAATTATATGGACACCTCAAAATACAGTGACTGCGGAATAGACGTGAGATGGAAGGATTACTCTGGGTATCCCATGTACCGGCAGTGTTTCGAGCCGTTTAACCATCAGGTGTCCATATTAGATCTTTTGTTCAATGTGGGCGATGATGCACCTTACTACATTTGGGGATGGAGAGATAAATGAAAGCGATCATATTAGCGGGAGGCCAGGGAACGCGGCTGTATCCGATGACGACCGTAATCTCGAAACAGCTCCTGCCGGTCTATGACAAGCCGATGATTTATTATCCGCTGTCCATTCCCCTGCTGATGGGCCTGCGGGATATCCTGCTGATTTCAACGCCTCAGGCTCTTCCGATGTACCGGCAGCTGTTGGGGGACGGTTCCCAGCTGGGCGTCAACATTTGCTACGCTGTCCAGGAGGAGCCCCGGGGCCTTGCGCAGAGCCTGCTGATCGGTGAGCGTTTCATTGATGGAGATCAAATCTGCCTTATCCTGGGAGATAATATCTTTTATGGCCACAGCCTGACGTCCGTGCTGACAGACACTTGGAGCGGCCTGGAGGGCGCGTCTATTTTCGGCTATCCGGTTAAGGACCCGCAGGCATACGGTGTGGTGGAATTCGACAGGGAGAACCGCGTTTTGTCTCTGGAGGAAAAACCGAAGAAGCCAAAGTCAAACTACGCGGTGCCCGGGCTTTACTTTTACGAAAACAGCGCCATCCAGATTGCCAGGCAAATTCAGCCCTCCCCGCGGGGGGAATTGGAAATCACGGCGGTAAACCAGGAGTATCTGCGCCGGAACCGGCTGAAAGTGACGCTTCTTGGCCGGGGAATCGCTTGGCTGGATACGGGTACGCCGGAGGGGATGCTGAAGGCGTCGGAGTATGTGGAGGCGGTCCAATCCCGGCAGGGATTTTACATTTCCTGTATTGAAGAGATCGCATGGAGACGGGGCTTTATCACCTCGGAGCAGCTTGAGCGGATTGGGCAGGCGGCAAAATCCACGGATTACGGTAAATATATTTTGTCATTGATAGGCGGATGAACATGAGAACTGTTATGGTGACCGGAGGATGCGGATTTATTGGCTCCAATTTCATCCATTATCTGCTGAAAAACTGCGACGTTAAGGTGGTCAATTTTGACGCGCTCACGTATGCGGGAAATCTGGAGAATTTGAGGGATGTGGAGCAGGATAAACGCTATGCTTTCATAAAGGGCGATATTGCGGATGCGGCGCAGGTGAGCGGAGCGCTGGAAAGGTTTGAAGTTGACAGTATTGTCAATTTTGCCGCAGAGACCCATGTTGACCGAAGCATTTTGACACCAGATGCGTTTATGTCGGCAAATGTGATGGGAACCCAGAGACTGTTGGAGTGCGCTCGGGTTTATTGGAGTCTGGCACCGGGGGACAAGAACTGCCGCGATTATAGGCCCGGCGTCCGCTATATTCAGGTATCCACAGACGAGGTTTACGGTTCCCTTGGCATGGAAGGGAAGTTTTGCGAGGATTCGCCGATTGCGCCGAACAGTCCTTACGCCGCCTCAAAAGCCGGCGGGGATTTGTTTGTGCGGGCTTATTGCGAAACATTTGGCTTCCCCGCCGTTGTTACACGCTGCTCAAATAACTTTGGGCCCTATCAATTCCCGGAAAAGCTGATTCCGCTCATTATTTATAATGCGCTGCACCACAGGGAAATTCCGGTTTACGGAGATGGCCGACAGGTGCGGAATTGGCTGTATGTGGAGGATCACTGTTCAGCGTTGTGCCGTGTCATGCGGGAAGGAACGATTGGCGAGGTTTATAATATCGGCGGGGATACGGAGGAGAGCAACCTGAATGTTGTTCGGACGGTTTTGCGCATGCTGGACCGGCCTGAGAGCTTGATTCGGTTTGTTGCGGACCGTCCCGGCCACGACAGGCGGTATGCGATGGACTATACAAAGCTGCAGGGGCATACTGGCTGGTCGCCGCTTTATTCGTTTGAGAAAGGTTTGGAGCGCACGGTGCAGTGGTATCTGGCCAATGAGCGGTGGCTGGAAACCGCGGCGGACCAGGAATTTCAAACCTACTGCAAAATGATGTATACATAAGAGAGGGCTGCAATGATACCGTTTAATTGTCCGCCGGTTGTGGAGAAATCCTTCACATATATGCGTCAGGCGGCGCAGGAGCAGAATAAAATCTGTGGGGACGGGGTTTTCACGCAAAAGTGTTGCGCATGGATGGAGAGCTGCTTTCAGGCAGGCAAGGTGCTGCTGACCACCTCTTGTACCCATGCTCTGGAACTGGCGGCGCTGCTGTGCGATATTCAGCCTGGCGATCAGGTGATTATGCCGTCCTATACGTTTGTCTCAACGGCAAACGCGTTTGTGCTGCGCGGCGCGCAGATTGTATTTGTGGACATTCGCCCGGATACGATGAATATCAATGAAAGATTGATTGAAGCGGCAATTACTTC
>CAJTJA010000029.1 GCA_910576845.1 uncultured Oscillibacter sp. | reverse complement strand
CCCAGCACCAGGGAGATCATGCCCATCTGCTCGTTCATGCTCTGCTGCCAGCGGTCGTCAGGCTGGACCCAGGAATCTCCGGTGGACTGGTCTACCAATCCTTTTAAAAATCCCCGGATACGGGTGGCGACCTCCGTGGTGGAGACGCCGTCCTGGGCCTTGACGATGAAGCTGGAGATGTTCTCCCCGCCCAGAAGCCGCCGGGCGGTATAGGGCAGGACGATGATGTTGTCGATGAAGCTGCTCTGGGCGTCGCTTCCGGTGAGCCGCGGGGCGTAGACCCCCACTACCTCGAAGCTTTGTCCGTTGAGCTGGAGGACCTTGCCCACCGGGTTCGCGGAGTCAAAGAACGCTTCCGCTGCCTGAGAGCCCATGACGCAGACCTGGTTGTACCGCTCCACGTCCAGCTCGCTGATGTCCCGGCCCTTGGTAATCATCAGATTGTTGCAGGCGCTGTACTGGCTGCTGACGTAATACACAGTGGGTGCGCGCTGGCCGCTCTGAGTCTCCCAGTCCCATTCAAAATTATTGGAATTTTTGGTGCCGTAGACCACATTGACGCTGGCGTAAGCTTCCGGCGTCACGCCTACGACATACTGAGGCATGGACTTGCAGTAAGCGTAGATGTCCGGGAAGTAGTCCGGGCTGGCGTTGACTGCGTTTCCGTTTTCGTCCACCTCGTATATATAGCTGTAGATCTCCACCGTGATTTTGTTGCTGCCCATGGCGGAGAACTGTTCCATAGTCTTCGCCGCATAGCCGCTCATGACGGAGACGATGGTCATCACCGCCGCAATGCCGATAATCACGCCCAGCATGGTCAGTATGGACCGTCCCTTTTTGCCGATGATGGATTTCCAGGCCATTTTCACTGCCTGACGGATGTTCAAAACCAATCCACCTCCTGTTCCTGGTCCGAGACGACCTTGCCGTCCTGGAGGCGCACGCAGCGGCGGGCCGTGGCGGCGATGCCGTTGTCGTGGGTGATCAGGATAACGGTGGTCCCCTCCCGGTTCAGCTGCTGGAGAAATTCCAGAACCTCGTGACCCGTCCGGGAGTCCAGGGCGCCGGTAGGCTCGTCAGCCATGATGATAGGGGGCTTGGTGGCGATGGCCCGGGCAATTGCCACCCGCTGCTGCTGGCCGCCGGACATTTCCGTAGGCTTGTGCTTCACACGTTTGGCAAGACCCACTCTATCCAGCGCTTCCAGCGCCATATCATAGCGGTCGTCAGCTCTAATGCCCTGGTAGATCAGGGGCAGCTCCACATTTTCCAATACTGTCAGGGTCTGAATGAGGTTATACTGCTGAAAGATAAAGCCAATTTCCTTATTACGGATGCGGCTGAGTTCCTTGTCCGTCAGTTCCCGGACGTCTGTGCCCTCCAGGAGGTAATCCCCTCGGGTGGGGATGTCCAGGCAGCCCAGCACGTTCATCATGGTGGATTTGCCGGAGCCGGACTGACCTACGATGGCTACGAATTCTCCCTGACGTATGGTGAGGGACACCCCGTCCAGGGCCCGGACTTCGCTTTCAAGACCTTCGCCGTAAATCTTGAAAATATTTTTTAATTCAATCAGATTTGCCATATCAATAACCCCAGGGGTTGGCCGTCTGAATCTGGGTAAAGACCTCGGTGCCTTCCTCCACGCCGGATTTGATTTCCACGTTGTAGTTGTCGGAGATGCCGATCTCCACAGCTACAGGCCAATAGCCCTCCGGAATTGTTTCGTCAGCCATGATGTTCTCCACCACGTTCTCCGGCCTGTCGCCCTTGACATAGACCACCGTCAGAGTCTCCCCCTCCTCGGTGGAGACAGTGCGGACAGACTGGAGGGGCAGCACCAGGCAGTTGTCGTTTTCACTGGCGGTAAGCCTATAGTTGATGTAGCCGTTTACCTGGAGGGTTTCCTCCGCATTGTCCACGGAGATAATCATGGGGTAGGTAGCCACACCGTTGTTGATGGTACTGGAGAGGCTGACGCTTTCTACGATGCCCATGGCCTGAGTATCCCACTGATTCAGCTCCACCATAGTGCCTGCTTGGACGGAGCCGACATTCCGCTCGTCCACGGTGGCGTTGACAATGAGGGAAGAGGTATCGGAGATGGTGACTACGGTGGTGTTGGCGGCAATCTCGTCGCCAGGCTTCATGGTCAGGCCAATGATCTTGCCGCTGATGGAGGCCACGGCGTTGCAGTTGGCCAGATTCTTCTCAGCGGTTTCCAGAGTTTTTCGGGCTTCATCCAGACTCTGCTGGGCGGAGAAGATTTCCGCTTCGCTGTCCTCGCCGTCAATGCGGACCAGCACCTGTCCGGCAGTGACCTGGAGAAAGTCCACCAGGCTGCTGGAAATAACGGTGCCGTTGACCGTGGAGAGGAGATCGCCGGTGCGGTAGTATTCCAGTTTCCCGGGTTCATAGGGATAGATGGTTTCGCCGTCTGCCGTTACCGTGGTGGCGGAGGCGGCCATCTCGGCGCTGAGAGCACCCTCGTTATCCACCAGAATGTCGGCGGAGAAGAGCTTGGTGCCCTCTGGGGTGATACGGCTGACCATATGTACCGCTTCCACTGTGCCGGGAATAGAGCTCATCAGGGCAGGAATGGAAACATCCATGCTTTGACCGGTTTTAATCATGCCCTCGTAGGCGTAACTGTAATACTGCGTGAGGCGGAGACGGGTGTCGTCTGCCAAAACGGCCACCTTTTGATTTTTGCTGATGGTGTCTCCAGGATTCAGATCCACCGTCTCCATCAGTTTTCCGGGATAACCGGCGGAGAGATTCAAGCCGGAGATGTCTTTTTGAAGGGTAGCCAGGGTTTTTTCAAATCCCAGTACATCCTGACGGGCTTTATCCACAGCGTTGCGGGCCGCGTCGGAGTCAATGACGAAGAGGGGCGTACCGGGCTCCACAGTGTCTCCCTCATTGACAAAGACCTCGGACACCGTGCCGGTGGTGGCAATGGTGATGGTCTCGCTGTCCTTGGCCTTGGTCAGGCCGCTGCCCTCCACCGTGGAAGTGATGGAGCTGTATTGCACTATGTCGGTGAGGACCTCCGTCTCCCCCTCGCTGCTCCTGCCCGCCAGGAAATGGCGAATACCCAGGCCGGCGGCAATGAGAATCAGGAGGATAATGAACCGGCGGACAATTTTCCTTCGTTTTTTCCGGGGCAATCCCTTCCACTTCTTCAAAAGAGATGCTTTTTCTGTGGGCGCCTGCTGGGCGGCTTCGGCTGCAGGGGGAGCGGCCGTCTCAGAAACCGTCTGAACGGCTTCGGCCTGCTTCTCGCGATCCATGACTTCTGACATATGATTTCTCCTTCACCGGTTCAATGAGATTCCTGAGGCGGCTGTTACCGGATGCTGCCGCCGTTTGGCTTTTGGAACAATGTAACAGGGAATGGCATCAAAACTGTATCATCTATGCTAGAACAGTTCGCTGTGGAAAACAACAACAAAACGGTTACAGATTTCTTAAGATTTTCTGAAGTTTTTGTAACATTGCCCTTTAATGCTTAGACGCATAAAGGGCCCAAGAGGTTTCACAAAATGATATACAACATATGGAGGCAGAGGTAAATATTTTTGGGTATGGCCTTTTGATGCGAAGAAGGCATATCGGCCGGACAGGGGGAGTTCTGCTAAACGAACGGCTCCAGAGGCCGGCTGTCTAAGGAAAAACCGCCCCTTGCAGGGGCGGTTTCCAGCTTGTTAAAAGAGGAAGAAGACTGCATAGGACGGGAAGGAAGAGAGTTACGAGAGGAACCCAGGAGGGGTTCCTTTCGTTTTTAATCAGAAGTTTTTCAGAATGTTCCACGGGTTCTGAAAAACTTGCTCAGGCTGGCGAAAGCATAGTTTCGCCAGCCTGAAAACCGCCCCTGCAAGGGGCGGTTTTCAAAGAAGTCAGGCTTTGGAAGCAGTCCGCTTTGCCATTGTCTTTTGATAGAACAGTACAGCGGCCAAGACAGCCAAGCCCACCACATCCGTGGCAGAGCCGGGAACCATCATAGCTAATCCCGCAATTACCAGAGTAAAACGCAGCGGCTTCGGGATGGGACGGAACAAAAAGCCGTTTAGTGCCGCGGCTACTCCGAAGATGCCAAGCAATGCGCTGATTACAATCTGCACTATCTGGAAGACGCTGGTCACATTTACAAACAGCATCGCCGGGCTATAGGCAAAGATATAGGGAACGATGAAAGCGGCAATTGCCAGCTTGGTGGCATTAATGCCGGTCTTCATGGGATCGGACTTGGCGATAGCGCTGCCGGCGTAAGCAGCCAGGGCCACGGGAGGCGTAATGTCCGCTACGATGCCGAAATAGAAAACAAAGAAGTGAGCGGGAATTTTGCCGATGCCAAGTTGGATCAAAATGGGGGCGCAGGTAGAGGCCATGATGCAGTAATTGGCTGTGGTGGGAACGCCCATGCCCAGAACAATGCAGCAGAGCATGGTCAGGAACAGCGCGATGAAAAGAGACAGCGCCGGAATGGGAATCATGCTGCTGATGCCGATGACGCCGTTGATCAGCTTGGAGGCCAGACCGGTCACGGTGATGCAGCCGGCCACAATGCCTGCCATGGAGCAGGCTACGGCCACAGTGATGCAGCTCCGGCCCCCGGCTTCCAGAGCATTGACGATCATATCGGCGGTGTCCTTTGCAAAGCGAACCGGAATACCCTCGTTGTGCTGGGCCCGGCTTTCCGCAAAGATGTGGGGCAGGCTCACCAGAATTGCCAGCACGATGGCAATGGAGGCCGAGTACTGAAGGGTACGGATGCCGGTGGAAACCATCCATACCAGAATTACCAGCGGCAGGAGCAGATAGATGCTGCGAATCAAAATGCCGAATTTAGGCAGCTGGTCCCGGGAGATTCCCTTCAGATTCAGGCGGCGGGCCTCCAGGTGAACGGCCATGAAAATGCCGGTAAAATAGAGGAGGGCGGGGAGAATGGCCTTCACAGCCACATTGGCATAAGTGGTGTCCATATATTCCGCCATGAGAAAGGCCGCTGCGCCCATGATGGGAGGCATGATCTGCCCGCCGGTGGAAGCTGCCGCCTCCACAGCTCCGGCGAACTCACCCTGATAGCCGGTGCGCTTCATCATGGGAATAGTGACGGAACCGGTGGTGACGGTATTGCCAACGGAAGAACCGGAAACCATGCCGCAAAGAGCCGAAGAGATGACCGCTACCTTGGCGGGACCGCCGGAGGTGCTGCCCGCCAAGGAATTGGCCAAATCAATAAAGAAGTTGGAAATGCCTGTCCGCTCCAGGAAGGCGCCGAAGATGATGAAGACAGCGATGAACTTGGCGCAGACCTGGATAGGCGTTGCCATAACGCCCGCGGTGCCGTAAAATAAGGTGTAAATAACCCGGGCCAGGTTCTGCCCGCTGGCAAATGTATAAATCAGAAGCACGCCCGCCACACATAGAATGGGCAGCCCCACACAGCGCCGGCAGAGCTCCGCCAGGCACAAAATGCCCACAATGCCCAGAATGATATAAAACCAAGCGCCGTCCACCGAGCCTTCGCCGAAAGGGTTAATCTTGGCGGCGCTGGTAAGAAGCTTGGCCAGGGTTTTGTAATTCAGACAGTAGTAGAAAAAGGAACCTGCTCCCAGAAGCATCAGAATAATGTCATACCAGGGCATGGCATTGGCTTTCACATGGTCCTTTCGGGCGGGATAGGTGAGGTAGCCCATGATAATGATGAGTCCCAGGAAGGAGCTGAGGCGGATGGGCATATCGGCGGTGCTCCACAGAGTGGACCAGATGCAGTATAGGGAGAACAGGGCCATAACCACCCGAACCACCAGCTTGGGAGTGCCTTCCCAGATGCGGGTGGCAGATTCCCGGTCATACTTCCGCATGACTTCATCCATATCTGCGGCAGTGCCGATCTCCACGTCGGGAAGGTTCTTCTTGTCTTTCTCGCTCATAGAATCGTACTCCTTATTAAAATAAACACAATGGGAAAGGGTCCTTGCCGTATTGAAGGAACGGCGGAGGAGGCTGTCCTTTCAATGCGGCAAGGGCCGCATAAGCAGCCCTTGCCGGAAACATCCAAAAAAGGGGGACAGAAGCTGGATGCCGGGAAGGAAGATAGCCGCGAAAGGAACCCTCCCGGGTTCCTTTCGTTTTTAATGAAAATTTTTCAAAGCTTGTTTTGAAAAGCGGCCATTGCCCAGGAAATCAAACGGAGCTTGGAAATCAGTAGGTTCCGGCGGGAATGGTATAGGCAGAGTAGAAGGGGGAGCTTTCCAGCAGGGCATTGGTGTGTTCCTCGTCGAGACCGACAAGATAGGTGGGCTTCGACAGCGCCAGGTCGGAAATTGCCGGGGTGGGAGCGCCGGCCACAATAAAGGCCGCGTCGATCTTACCGTCCTTCAGGTTATCGGCGCTGTCGCCGAAGTTCTGGAACACGGGGCTGATGTCATCCTCAGTCAGGCCGTAAGCGCCAAGGACGTCAATGGCGTTGAAGTACACGCCGGAGCCGGAGACGCCGATGGAGACAATTTTTCCGGCCAGATCGGCCACAGACTTGATGTCAGGATTGGTGGTGGCAATCTGGACCTGCTCCATATACAGAGCGGCGACAACGGAGAAATTATCGATCTTGTTGTCGAAGAGACGCTCGCCGTTGTAAGCGTAGCTCATAACGTCGGACTGAACAAAAGCCAGCTGCACATCGCCTGCGGTCAGATCTTCCACGTTGGCCTGAGAGCCGTTGCCCTCTACAGCGGTGACGGAAACGCCGGAGTTGCTGGAGACATAGCTGGCCAGCACGCCGCCGAAAGCATAATAGGTGCCGGTGGAACCGCCGGTGGTGAAAGTCAGAGATTTGGATTCGCCTGTACCGGCGCCGTCTTTGACTGCCACGTCAATGCCCTTCTCCTTGAAGTACTTGGCCGCGCCGGGGTGATAGGGCACGGAGGTGACAGAGGAGGCGAAGGCCAGGTCCAGTTCGCCGCCCTTGGCGTGCTGCTCGGTGATGGTGTCAATGTTTTCGAAAATGGTGGAGACAAAGTTGTAGACATCATCTTCCGATACATCGTCCCGGGCAATGACCACAGCGCCCACGGCTACGGTGTTGGTGTCCTCGGCAATGGCGGAGGCACCGGAATCAGCGGGAGCGCTGGCATCAGCGGGAGGCGTTGTGCCGCCGGCACCGGTAGAATTGTTGTTATCGCCGCCGCAGGCGGAGAGGAGCATGGCCAGCATCAAAATGGCCATCAGCAGAGAGAATGTCTTTTTCATCGTTCTTCCTCATTTCATTAGGATTGGATTTTGCAAAGGCTGGATAAGACTCTTGCAAGTATGGAGATACTATAACACAAAATGCTTGCTTTTTCAAGAAAATGTTTTAACGCAGTAAATAATTTTTGCAAGTTACCATGAATATACTTGCATTAGGGAGCTATTTTGTGAAAGTTATCAAGCCTGCTTCGGAGGAGAGGGGAAATTTGCACAAAACGGATCCTCTTAAAGGAAGAGATTATATGCAGACCCACAAGCTTGACGGAGGTGTGAGGCAGGACTCCGTATAGAATAAATAATACCGAAAGCGGTTTTCCCGCTTCCGGTATTGACTGTGCCGGCGTCTTGAGTTTATGCTATGGTTTGTTTACGGTAAAAGCTTCATCCTCTTCCTGGAATGAAGTGATATCCACATATTTTCCAAGCTCTTTCATATTGACTCCCAATTTGCGCCAGTCTTCAAAATCCGAAGGAAGGATACCCCAATGCTCTTGCCATGCTGATTCAAAATAGACTTGGGGATTCTTTAGAATCATGGCGTCCCGGAGGATTCCGATATAAGAGGGCTCTGCTACCAGCCACTCCTCCGGCTTTTTCTGACTGAGCAGGCTTTTTAACTGCTGGAGCGTTTTGATTCCAAAGCTTGAGAGCTCATCGATAACCACACCGCTGTTGAGCTGAAAATACTCTGCGAGCATTCCGGTATCACATTCGCTGAAAAAATCGTTTAAAAATTGCAGCAGGGATGTTGAATCGATAGCGATGCCTTCAAGCTGTCCCTGGGCTGCCTGTTCCTTTACATGGGCTCCGTAACGGTCAATTTCCTGAGATAAGGCGCAGAATTCCTGATCCATCAGCTCCAAGGCTCCGGCCACCAGGTAGAATTTCCTTTGAATCTCTTTTGGCAGCACTCCCGCGAATTTATAGCTACGGTCATGCTCAATTTCCGCCCATGCGTGCTGAAGCAGGGACCGCACCTGAATCTCACAGCGGAGGCCGCCGAATCTGGCATATTCGCAGAGCTGCGCCCGGTTAGAAGCGATTTCTACGATATAATGAACGGAAAGGTATCCCACCTTGTCCACACCCATATCTGCCGCCTTATTTCCTGAGTTCTCCCGGTCGACAGAAAACTCCCGCTCAATCATCTCACAGATCTGCGTTACCTCGGCGGTCGTATATGTAATGATGCGGAGCCCTGCAAAGTCCATTACCTGTTCGGGGGCGGTATAAGGCTTTCGACCGAATTTTTGAAGGAAGCTGTCCCGCTCCTTTACCCGTCCGTTGACGCTGTGATATGGAATGAGGTTTTCCTGTAAAAGCGTTTCAATCAGCTTTTCCAAGGTGGTTTTTAGATCTGAATACCGGTCCTTATTCTGATCATACCATTTTTGAAGCTCTGCTTTTTCCATACGGCAACCTCTTTTTCATTACAGCTGTTGAACCTATCGAGAAACTCTCCGCCAGATTTCAAATCGACACAGTCCTGGAGGAAAAGGATGTCCCAGACGGCGTTTTGACGGTTTCAAAATAGACGCTGGGCTTGATTCGCGGGGCCGCTCCGAAAGAAACGGCCCCGCTTGAAGGTTTATACAATTTTCCGAAGGGGTGGCGCTGATCCTTTTTCCTCCGCGAGGCGGCGGATAATATCCTGCCGGGTGACAATGCCGATAAAGCTGTTTAGATCGTCTACCACAGGAACGAAATTGTGGCGGACAATGTTGTCCAGCAGCTCATCCAGGGAGGCGGTAATACGGACAGAGGGGTTTTCCCGCAGAATGTCCCGGACATGGAGCCGTTCCAGTTCCTTAATGGTACAGGGACAAGAGGCGCCCTCGTCAGGCAGGAGCCGCCAGAGAAAATCTCCCTCGCTGACAGTGCCTACGTACTGGCCTTTGCGGTTGATGACGGGAACAGCACTGCGGCCATGATGGCGGAGTTTTTCCAGGCCTTGGCGCATCGTGTTATCGTCATAGAGGAAAGCGACGCGGTGTTTGGGAGTCAGAAGATAAGCAATGTTCACGGTAATGCCTCATTTCTGATGGGCGGGGCGTCCCGCCTGGGTCGTAGTGGAGTGGCGTTCGTACCTATAATATACAGGAAGGGGCTGGGAAAATGGTGAACAGTTTATGAAATCTGCTGGGAAACTTGCCGGACCGCCGGGGGAAGGACGAGAAAAAACGGAACAGGGCCAGCCGTGAGGCTGGCCCTGAACCTTATTGTTTGGAAGATTGGATGAAAAGAAGTTTTGTCTCTTGCAATTATTAAGATACAGGGAAGATGTTAAGGAAACCAGCATCAATTGTTACAAAAGTCTTAAATCATTTATGTCAACCAGGAACAGAAGCAGATAGAACCTGCCATTATGCTGAATTGGAAGGAATTTTGCGCTGAGTGTCATAGTTTGGCCTGGAATCTGCCGGAATTTCTGCTGAAAGCTGTCTGAGCTGATAAGAAATCTATATGGACGGATTTCGGGGAGAGTTAGCAGAGTATCAGCCTAAAATTTTCCGCCGGGTGCTTTAACATGTTTTAAACAGGCTTTAAAGCACCGGGAATTTTTTAGAGGCTTTTGCTGCCGTTTTCCCGGAGAGCAGAAAAGAAGCCGGATAAAAGAGCCTGGCACTCCTCCTCCAGCACGCCGCCCACCACGGCGGGAAGGTGGGGGAAATTTTCCATAAAGAGATTTGTTACTCCTCCGCAGGCACCAAAGGCACGATCCCGGGCACCGAACCAGACCCGGCTGATTCGGGCATTCAGAATTGCCCCGGCGCACATGGGGCAGGGCTCTAGAGTGACATAGAGTTCACAGCCCTCCAAGCGCCAGGAGTTCAGCGCTTGGTTGGCTTGGAAGATGGCTTCCATTTCGGCGTGAGAGGCGGCGGAATGTTTTTCCTCCCGACGGTTTCGTCCCTGGCCTACCACCACACCTTTTCTGGTGATGATACAGCCTACGGGAACTTCCCCAGCCGCAGCGGCTTCTTGCGCCAGGGCCAGAGCTTGTCTCATAAAAATTTCCTGCATGGGGGTCCTCCTGTATGGAAACTGGCATATTTGTCCAAACTTCCCATAATATATAATGTATTATACAGGAGGAGCAACATTATGAAAACCACTTTTTTCAAAAAAAGCAGTCCGGACATGGAGCTGATAGCTCTGAAAGCGGAATTGCAGAGCGCACAAGGTGATCTCTCTCTAGCCTACCGGAAATTTGACCAGGCAGTGGACCCGGAGCTGGTAGAATCCTGCATTTATCAGATCAAGGCGGAGAAAGCGCGGTGCAACTATCTTATTCGGGCAATTAAGGAGAGAAGTCCGGAAGGGTTTGCCGCTTTGCGGCTGGAGAGTGAGGCTGTATGGACTTAAATCAGAAAATCATTGCCGCTCTGCTGGCGGGCTTTTTCCTCATAGCCCTTTTGAGAGTATTCAGCGCACCGCTGAAGCTGGCAGTGAAGCTGCTGGTAAATACGCTTCTGGGCTTTCTGGCGCTCTGGGCGGTGAATGCCACCGCCGGAGTGACAGGGGTTGCTTTGGGGATAAATGTCTGGAATGCCCTGGTGATTGGAGTACTGGGGCTTCCCGGTTTTGTACTGCTGCTGTTGGTGCAGTGGGTGTTGTAGAGTACATACAATTTATGCACTTGAAAAGAGGCGGCAGTTCCATTTTGACCGGCAGGCATATGGACCACCCGCAAAGAGCGCTGCGCTGAAAAATCTGTTGAACTCTTTTCGGCTGCGGCGGTTTAGAAGCGGTTTCGGAGGCCGTGGAAAAACCGGCCGAAAAAATAAGCGGCCGCAGAGAAATGGACTGCCGGGAAATGGAAGGAATCGCGAACAGAGACCGCCGGAGACGGCGGTCTTTATTGTTTTATAACTGATAGGTGGATGTTCCTGAGAGGCGCCCGCCTGGAAGGCCTGGTTTCTTCGGCCGCGGGGAGACAGTCTGTATCGAAACATTCTGCCGCTCAGAGAGCGGAATAGAGTTGCTGCCAAATACGTGTATTGTTCCTTCTATGTTAGGGCCTGTTCACATAAGGCCAAACACACATCTTTCCGGCAAATTTTGCCGTCTGCGGCGTTAAAAATTTTTGATGCACGCCAGTGCGCCTGCAAATTTTTGCCTTGCAGCCGACGAAAATTTGCTCGAAAATCTGCGCATTTGTCTTATGTGAACAGGCCCTAGGAAATAATTTAAAATGAATATTTAGCATTTCGAAGATAATCAAAGAAAATGAGAAAAAATCGGAGAATTTATGGCGATAATTAAAAACTGTGTTGACATTGGCGAAAAGTCGTGGTATAAATAGTTCTGCTCCGCAAGGAACGTTTGATTTGTTAGACCAAATGGAAAATATACTGATGGAGGAAAGACCATGTCCACTTTTATGGCAAACAAGGCCAACATTGAGCGCAAGTGGTACATCCTGGACGCCGCCGGGAAGCCTCTGGGCAAGACTGCTGTCCGGGCTGCCGATCTGCTGCGCGGCAAGACCAAGCCCACTTATACTCCCCATGCCGACTGCGGCGACCATGTTATTATTATCAATGCAGGCAAGGCTGTTCTCACCGGCAAGAAAGGCGTCCAGAAGATTTACCGCACCCATTCTGGATGGGTGGGTGGTCTCAAAGAGACTCCTTACCGTATTTTGATGCAGGAGAAGCCTGAGGTTGCGATGCGGGTTGCTGTCCGCGGTATGATGCCCCGGAACACTGTTTCCAAGGATTCTCTGAAGCGTCTGCACATCTATGCCGGCGCCGAGCATAAGCAGCAGGCTCAGAAGCCCGTCGCCCTGGACGCCGAATAAGGAGGAGGAAACGTATGTATCAGTCTAAGAAGCCCTATCTGTACGGTACCGGCCGCCGGAAGTCCTCCGTCGCCCGCGTCCACTTGTTCCCTGGCGGCACAGGAAGCATCACTATCAACGGCCGGGATATTGACGATTATTTTGGCCTGGAGACATTGAAGATGGTCGTCCGTCAGCCTCTGGAGGCCACTGGCAACACTGGCAAGATGGACATTGTAGCTACTGTTTCGGGTGGCGGTGTTACCGGTCAGGCCGGTGCTTTGCGCCATGGTATTGCCCGTGCTCTGCTGCTGGCCAGCGAAGACAATCGCCCCATCCTGAAGAAAGCTGGGTTCCTTACCCGGGATCCTCGCATGAAGGAGCGCAAGAAGTACGGCCTCAAGGCCGCCCGCCGCGCCCCCCAGTTCTCCAAACGCTGAGTTTTCTGCAAAACCCCGGAACCGCAACGGTTCCGGGGTTTTTCCGTGCGGCGAAGTCTGACAAAGTAAAGCCAAATGAAATAAGAATAATTGGGGTGCATCCGGGGTGCATAACCCTTAAAATCGAGTTTTGGGGTTCTATTTACGGTTCAATAGAAAGAGGGGCTAAGGCATATAATTTGCCTGGCTTAGCAGCGGAGGCCTGATGGCCTCCGCTGCGTTTGCGTTCAGCAGAAACCCTTTTCCCCGTTCTCCTGGAGAAGGTGCTCGCAAAGCTCATGCTGCCGGGTGTCATAGAATTCCATGTATTTCAGGGCATAGATATCGCAGAGGATATAGCGCTGGCGGCCTGTTTGATAGATGATGAAGTAATCATTGCCAACTTCGTGGAGTATACCCTCCCAGACCATGGTGCCTTGTGTACCAATCAGCAGGGTGGCTGCCACAAAATTTCCCCGGTTCCGCAGAAGCATTGCTTTCAGAGAACCGAGAAAAGCCTCGCCGGTGCTGGTGGGAGCCTCGATGACCTCAGCGGGCTGATGGTTCTGAAGATCCAGATTTCCGGTGCTTCCGGCAAATTCATTGTGGGCGGGATGACGGGCTGCCGGACGGACTGCCGGAACGGCAGGGGTGGAGGAATCTGCCGGGACAGAGGGAGGGACCGGAGCGGCAGGAGAGGATGGAATGGAGGGAGCCGCTGCCGGGGCGGGAGGAAATTGGAAGGCCGGAGGAGCATCCGGGGGCATGGAGGCTGCCGGGTATTGGAAGGCTGCGGGGGCCCCGGATTCCACGGCAGCTGGGATGGGCATGGATTGTGGAGCACTGATCTCAGTGGACCAGTCCGTAATGGGTTGAGACATACGCTGTGTATTAGGCATAGTGGACACCTCTCAAGTTTGGTAGTAAGCGTTTGTTGGATTATAAAAACAATGATCGCCGATACGGGTCTGCCAGTAGCCGACACCGGTGGGGAAGAAAGGACGGCAGTCGGGTCCGAAGGGGTTATAAAACCAGAGCGACTCCGCTACCACAGGCAGGCGGTTTCCGGCGATGGCCCAGTCGGCAATGTCATAGTGTATTTGCTCGGGCCGCATGTTGTATATGTTTTGAGGGTTGTAAGCGCCTCCCTCCGTCTCGCTGGCGCAGACAAACTGGTAGGGCTGGAAGATAATGTTTCGTATGCTGCCTTGGCCCACACGGGCGTATTCACCCCCTGTGGCGTGAACGCGGTTCATTACCACTCCGGCCACGGCCTTCATGCCGTTCTCTCCCTCACCGCCCGCCTCGCACTCGATCAGGCGCGCCAGCAGCTCCCGGTCGGAATATGCCATATGAATTCCTCCTTTGTCGCTGGTACAGCATACGCAGCACCGGGACCGCAGGTGACAGCGGTCCCGGCAAAATCGGGCAATTTGCCCGGCAATATTTATTCTGCTTTTGGCATGGTTGGCAATGGGAGTTTGTCAGCACAGTTAAAAAGAATCCGAAGGATTCTTTTCAGTGCCGCAAGCCGCATGAGCGGCTTTCTTTCAGCCGTTTCGAAGTCATGCCGCTATGCATGGGGACGGTTTTGGGAGTGGATGCTGCAAGATGGCGTTTTGAAATTTTTTAAACAAGGCCTAAAAAGTTGGCAGATATGTTTGAGGGTTTCCCCTATTGAAAAAAGGCCCCGCCATCCGGCGGGGCCTGGGTCAAGTGTTCTTTTGTTCGGCAATAGCCAAGCGAAACATCTCTTCTGTCTGCTCAATGGAGCGGTCCAAGGCATACTGTTCGGCATGGACCGCATAACGCTTGCCCATCTCCTCACGCTCTGCGGGATGTTCAAACCACCAGTCGATTTTCTCAGCCAGAGCGGCGGGATTTCCGGCGGGAAAGAGGCTCCGCTCATCCAAAGCAAACTGGGGCGTAGCAGACCGGGGAGAATCGGCGATTATGGGAACCAGACCGCAGGCAAAAGCTTCCATACAGCTCATGGCTTCGATTTCGGCGTCCGAAGTATGAACATATAAGTCCGCCATGTGAAGGATTTCCAGCAGACGGCTTGGTTCATAGAATTCCATAACGACAGGATTGGGAAGCTTTTGAGCAAGGTGCCGGTATTTCTTCTCCAGAGGACCCTTGCCTGCCAGAATGACCTGGATGCGGTCTTTGTGGCGGCATTGAGCACAGGCGTCAATAAGAACATCCTGCCGCTTTTCTCCGGCGTATCTCCCGACCATCAGCACGTTGAACATTCCCCGCATCCAGTCTTCCTGGGGGCTGCGGCCATATGTATACTGGGGACTGATGCCATTGGAAATGACGTGGAGCCGGGCGGTATAGCCGTGATCCCGGAGCTGGTTTGCAATCATGTTGCTGGGACAGTGAATATGGGTAAAACGGTTAAAAAAAGTATCCCGGAATTTGAAATAAACAAAGTCATTGACCCGGCGGCTGTTGCCCATGTGAAGGGTAAATGTGATATTCTCCGGCTGACAGTGGAACGCTGCCGTGTGGGGGATGCCCAGACGCTCCACATGTTTCAGGCCCATAATGGACAGGGGGGAGGGCATCATAAAATGGACTACGTCCGCCCAGGCCGCCGCTTTTTCAAAGACGTGCCTGTTTGGAATGGCCAGACGCATACCCTGGCTGGTGATGAGGTGCTCTACAATGGGGAAGAAACGCATTTGCCGCACCGCATATTTATAATCTGCGGGTTTGCCGGTGGCGATCACCCGGACTTCATTTCCGTGTTCTTTCAAAGCCGCGGCGAAGCGGCGGGCACTGATGGTGGTGCCGTTGTTGGCGTCATCAAATTGGTCGATGACTAATACGATTTTCATGGCTTGCGCCGGCCCCTCAGTGCTGGTGCAGGGCCTGTTCCAGCCCGCGGGCGAGTTGGTCCGGGCAAGAGGTGCCTTTGGCGCCGCAGTGGATGCCGTTCAGGCGCTGTATGGCCTCTTCGGCAGACATGCCTTTTATCAGAGCTGCGATTCCCTGCAGATTGCCGTGGCAGCCTCCTGCGGCGCGAAATCCCTGAATGATGTTCTGGTCGTCCAGGTCTACCTGCATTTCACGGGAGCAAACGCCGTGGGGCTGGAAAGTATAGGTTTTCATAATAGGTGAGACTCCTTTTTCAGCCGCCGCGCCGGCAGGCTGTATTTTATACAGCATAGCATAGAAGCAGGAAAAAGGCAAGAGGGATTCAGACGGGGGATATTTTACGGGGGAAGGGACAAGGCCGTGAGTGATGGGAAAAAGAGAAGTCCCGTCCGCAGCCGCTGAGGCACGAGACGGGACATTGTATTTCCGCTGGATCAGCGGCTTAAAAACTCGTTAGGATCAACGGCGCTGCCATCCCGGGTAACGGAAAAATGCAGATGGGGACTTTGAGCGGATTCTGCGGCGGCAGTGGTCCCTACCGCACCGATAATCTGTCCGGCTGTAACCAGGTCGCCGGGCAGCACCGTGGGAGTGGACTGAAGATTGGAGTAAGTGGTTTCGTAGCCGTCATCGTGGGCAATGACTACAGTGGTGCCCATCAAAAGATCATCCTCTACTGAAGCGACTGTGCCAGCGGCGGCGGCCAGAACGGTGGTTCCGGGCTTGGCCGAGATATCCACGCCGTCATGAGTGCGCCAGTCTGCCAGTGTTGGACTGTAGACGAGCTGGTCTACGGAGAAAGCCATCAGCACTTCGCCTTTCAGTGGAGAGACGATCAGGCGAGGCGCTTCCGCCACCACCGGTGTATCGTCTACCGGCACTTCCGGCATGGCGGGGACGATCTCTACCTCCACCGGGGCTGGTGCGGAGGCCTCTACCGGGGGTTCTTCAATCTCTTCCGGCTCCGGTACATAGATGTCCTTTACCGGGCTGCTGGCCTCAGACGGGGGCGGAGCGTCCTCAATTGCCGGCTCATCCCCGGCAAAGAGCAGGAAGTAGCCGCTGATGCCCGCCACGGCCAGGCATATTGCCAGCAGCACATAAAAAGCGGTGCCGCTGAGTACGGATTTTAGCTTGTTTTCCATACAAAAATTCCTCCCTCAATGAATTAGAAGCTGTATCCCCAACCAGTGGGCACAGGTTCTTTATCTGAGGGAAGTATGGACATCCGCTCCCAAAATTATACTATCACAGCTTTCAAAATTCTTGGTAAGCATTCAAGGGTAAAAATGCCGAAAAAGCGGCGCGGAATTTCTTGGCGGGCGCCGGACTGTTTCTGCCCGCTGCCTTGTCCTGCGGCGTTTGTCCGGCTCTCTTCTTTCGTGGATTTCGAAGGCTGTGATAAAGTTTTTTTAAAAACGGGTAAAATTGGAGGGCCGCTTGATAATGATGAAATATCCGGGGCAATCAGGATGCTTGTAAAAATAGTCGGATGCAAAGAAAATCTGTTTTCATCCGCAGTTTGCGGTTGATTAGGCGCTGGAAACCATAGTTGGCGCAGTTAAAAGGAAGTCCATGGATTCTTTTCAGCCTATCGCCGCTGCACGGCCTGGCTGCGACTGATTTCATAGAAAGCGCTTGCGTGCTTTGTGCACCGCCGAATAATTTGCTGATTTTCGAATGAGGCCCCAAGAAAAGCGCTGCGGGATTTCAAAGTTTCTTCTGCTGTTCCAGGGCGGCTGCGTAGAGCTCATTCTTTGAGAGACCTGTATGCTCCGCAACCTCCTTGACAGCGTCCTTCAAACGGATGCCGGATTCCAGAAGAGCCAGTACCTGAGCGGCGCCTTCCTGCACTGGGATAGATGATGGGGGAGCAGGGGCGGCTCCTGCCACCACAAGAACGTATTCCCCTCGGGGACTGGTTTCCGCATAGTAATCTGTTGCTTCTCCCAGGGTGCAGCGGCGGGTTTCTTCGTGAAGTTTGGTCAGCTCCCGGCACAGAGCAATTCTCCGGTCTGACCCAAAGACCTCGGAGAGGTCTGCCAGTGTGGCGCGGAGCTTGTGGGGTGCCTCATGAAAAATCATGGTGCGGGACTCGTTTTTAAGGCTTTCCAGATGTTCCCGACGGCTCTTTTTGTTGACGGATAGAAAACCCTCAAAGGTAAAGCGGCCGGTGGGCAGACCGCTGACCGCCAAGGCGCTGACGGCGGCACAGCAGCCGGGAATGGAGAGAATGTCCACACCGTTTTCGGCACAGAGACGGACCAGCGGTTCCCCTGGGTCCGAGATGGCGGGAGTGCCGGCGTCAGTGACTAAGGCGCAGTTTTCTCCCGTAAGCAGACGGGAGAGTATGGACTGTCCTGCGGCGGCGTGATTGTGCTCATGATAACTGACCAGAGGCTTCTTGATGCCGAAGTGGTTCAAGAGCTTCAAGGACACGCGGGTATCCTCCGCGGCAATAAAATCCACTGCAGACAGTGTGTCGATCGCCCTGGGAGAGATGTCCCCCAGATTGCCGATAGGGGTTGCGACCAGATACAGCGTTCCGCTCACAGCCTGTCCTCCTCTCTAAAATAGATGCGGTTCAGCTCCGGTGTGGGGGAACCGTCAGGGGCCTCTAAAATTAGGAGCGGCTCCACAGCCAGCCCCGGTTTGCCTCCCCGGCGGGTTTCCAGCAGAATTAGGGAGGGAGGGGCTTCCGGTCTCGCGCAGACGAGGCGGAGACGTTTCGGCTCCAGGCCGTTTTGCCGCATGGTACATAAAATGTCAGTCAGCCGTTCCGGCTTGTGGACCAGGCAGAATGCACCGCCCCAGCGCAGAAGGCGGGATGCGGCGCGGCAGGTGTCTTCCAATGTGCAGGTTTCCTCTGTTCGGGCGGTCCGGAGCTGGGGACTCTTGGGCAATGGGCCGCTGTTTTGGGGAAAATAGGGCGGATTGCAAATCACCAAATCAAAGGCGCCGGCAGGCAGAGGATTTTTCCGCAGATCTCCCAGCTGAAAAGACAGGCGGTCCGTCAGATGATTTTCCGAAGCTGCCAGCGCCGCCAGCCGGATGGCCTCCGGCTGGATGTCTAAGCCGGTTACGGTCAGACTTGGCTGCCGCTGAAAAAGCAGCAGTGCCAGCAGTCCTGTGCCGCAGCCAAGGTCACAGACCCTCAGTCCTGGCTTCAGTTTGGGCAGGGAGGAGAGAACAAAGCTGTCCAGCCCCGGTGGAAACAGGCCGCGGTCATAGATAAATCGGAGACCGCCGGGCTTCAGAGCCTCCCATCGCTCCCCGCCCATCAGAAGGCGGTGGGGAAGCCGTTGACCGGACTCCGGCCGGCCAGCTTTGCGTTCAGCTTGGAATAAATTCGTTCCCGGAACCAGGGCTCTGACGAGGCGGCTGCCGCTTTATCAATGTCGAACCAGCCTACCCGGCTGTTTTCATCGGGCTTACAGCGGACAGGGGCGTCAGGGTCTGCCTCTAGGAGGAAGGTGACATTCAAATGCAGGTGGGAGGATACGTAGCGGCCCCGCTTTTCGTGGCCGTCCACTGTAAGGATTTCCAGAGAATAGATGTCCGATGACACAGGCCGGATGACATTTAGGCCGCTTTCCTCCTGCGCCTCTTTAAGAGCGACGGAGAGCAGGTCCCGTTCTCCGTCGGCGTGTCCTCCCAGCCAGGCCCAGGAGTCATAGAGATTATGGTAGGCCAAAAGTACCTGGCGGACATCCGGGCTGATAATCCAGGCGGAGGCTGTCAGATGAGCGGAGGCATTTTCACGGCTATACAGCTCCTCGCCGCTTTTCAAACGGCGGAGAAGCTCGTTGCGGTCATGTTCCTCCTGTTCGTTCCAAGGGTGAAAAATTTGAAGCTGGGAAATCAGATCCATGGAAATCTCCTCCCTTTTCTCTGCTGCCATCAAATAAATTAACAGGATTTTTTCCAATTTGCTGCTTGTATCATAACATATTTTGAGATGAAGGGAAAGAGGTAAAAATCTGAGCGCTGCCGGACGAGGGATGAGACGAATTGAATGTTGCGTGGTAGGAACAAGTTTTGAATGAGGGCGGATTTCCAATACAAAATGTCGAAACGAAGATTCCGTATTGTCATATCAGGGATAGAAAAGGGTAAATTTTTTGCTTAAAATGAGGTTTGAGCAAAACGGCAGGCGGAAATATTTGGGATGGAAAGGCTTCTTTTGGTAGAATCCCATCGAAAAAAGAAAAATATACACAATATATGGTGTTTTAGATGTAAAACGAAAAAAATGTCGAAGAAAACTTCGGATTTTTTTGTAATCCAATCTTGAAAAATCTGGAAATTTATGCTATTTTATAGAAAACGCGCTGAGAGCGTCAGGGCGCTCTGGCCGCCGATCATGAAGGAAAGGGACAGGAATCATCATGGATAGTAAAAGAACCGTGCTTCTGGCAGATGCCAGCGAGGAATTCCGCGCAATGCTGCAGGAGGCCATAGAGCAGGCCGGCGAGTTTACGGTGGCGGCTTCCACTGGGGATGGACGGGAAGCTCTGCGGCTGGTAGAGGACCAGAGACCGGATCTCCTGTTGATGGATGTGGCGCTGCCGGCACTGGACGGACTGGGACTTCTTAAACTGCTGAAGGACCAAGGAAAATATATACCAAAGACCATCATTGTCTCCGCTTTCTGCGGAAATCAGGTCTTGGCCGATGCAGAGAAACTGGGGGTTTGCTATTATCTTCCAAAACCTTGCGAACCAAACTCTCTGCTGGAGAGAATGCAGGGAATTTTTGAGAGCCCTTCTTCTCCGGAACTTCGAGTTTACGCGCTGAAAAATACCGTCACCGCAGTGATTCACGAGATCGGCGTTCCGGCACATATTAAGGGTTATCAATACCTGCGGGAAGCAATCATCATTGCTGTGAACGACATGGAGGTAATCAACGCTGTCACCAAAGTGCTTTATCCGGCAGTGGCAAAGCGGTTCGGGACTACGCCGTCGAGGGTAGAAAGGGCTATTCGCCATGCGATTGAAGTGGCTTGGGACCGGGGCGATCTGGAGACGCTGCAAAAGTACTTTGGCTATACCGTGTCCAATACCAAAGGGAAACCTACAAATTCGGAGTTCATAGCTATGATTGCCGACCGTTTGATGCTCAATGGGGATAGCTGGGTGCTGAAGGCGTAAATCTTAGGGAATATTGGCATGCGGCAGGGGAGAGGCGGAAGCCTCTCCCTTTTTCTACACCTCTGGTCCCAGACGGACGCCGAGGAGGGATTGCTGCATTTCTGAAGGTGGTTCCTTCAGGCTTACCACGATCACCCGGCCCGGCCACGACAGGAGCCAGGTGTTCAGGGGAGCGCCGTCGATGTGCCGCCGGTAAGCGGCGTCCGCTCCCCAGGGGTCCGGGCTTTCAGGAATATAGCAATAAGCCGCCCCGTATCGAGGCCCGGAGTAGCCGGCGGTTTTCAGGAACTCCTCTAAAACGGCCTCCTGAAGCCGGGGGAATTTAGGCTCCCATATCGTATAATCCAGCCAGACTGACGAACTGCTGCCGGAAAGCGCGGCTTCATAATATGTCCTCTGAGGGAGAAAGAAGGAGCCCTGGTTGAAAACCCGGCGGCGGACATGGGCGTAATCCTCCCCGGTGAGCTCTGCCAATGTCAGGGGAAGATCGTCCCTGGGGGATACATCCCACTCCTTCCCTTGGTATTCATAGGTTTCCTCCCGGCCGTCTCCAAGGAACCAGCCGGAGCGAATGATTCCGTAGGCCAGGCCACCGGTCAGGGCGAAAGCAAGGATAACGTCTACAATCAGCGTGCCTGCAATATTGACGTTCTTGGAGGCTTTCAGCCTTCGGAGCAGGGCGGTGGTCCGCCGTACCAGGAAGACCAGCAGGACGAGCAGAGAGATATATAACAGGAAGAAGAGGGCCCGGCCTCTGCCGCCGCCGTATAGTTCCAGTAATAGATACAGAAAGGCCAGAATTGCCGCCAGGACCAGCATAGCGCGGTTAAGACACCGGTATCCCGGACCAAGGGGGACACAGGAGCCTCCATCCGCAAGGGAGCGGCGGGAATTTTTCCGCCAGCGGTAATAATGGAATAGGGTGTAAATTTCTAAAACGGCCACTAACAAAAACATTGTTCCCGAGAAAAGATGAGCGTTGCTCTCAAAGAGCCGGAAGATTTTCCCCGAAATCAAAGAATAAAGGAAAGAGGATGACATTAGAAGGCAGATCGACAGCAGGATAATGCTGCTGGGAAGAAAGTTCTTTCGCATGGAGCGGTGGATGTTTTCCAGCCGCAGGGCCTCGTCGGTTTCCAGGGGGACGGCAGTGGGATCGTCCGTGGAAAAAATCTGGGCTTGGAACCAATCGCAGACTTTCTGCCATCCGGCGGCGGCGCAAAGTTCTTCCAGAGACTGCTGGCCCTGAGTGGGACCGGGATTGAACTGGGAGGCCCCGTCGTGGTAGGTGACGGCGTAGCGGAGACTTGAGGGCTCCGCCCGGCGGTATTTCCAGAGGGTGTTTCCCGCTTTCTCCAGCCGCCAGCCCTGGGCAGCCATGGCGGAGAGATGTTCTTCCACCCCTCGGTAATCATAGAGACAGAGTGTTTCTATGCGGTATTTCGTATCTCTCACGGGGATTCCTCCTTTCAGCTGTTTGGAGCGAGGCGGGCGGCGATAAGGGCCTTTTGGATATCGTCTACAGGGAGACCCTCCGTGTAAACCGTCAGAATCCGTCCTGAGTAGCAGAGAAGCTGATCGCCGGAGGGATTGCCGTTTCGATAGACGCGCCGGTAGGCCGCGTCCGCACCCCAGGGGACTGGATCACTTGGCTGATAGATGAAGAATTCGGTATCTCTCAGCATATCGTCCAGAATGGCGCGGTAAACAAAGTCATTCGGAACATCCAGAATGATGTAATTGAGATATGCCTCCTTGCCGTTCTCCTGGGCGGCGGCCTCGGAGTAGGCAGTCTCGGCGGCAAGGGGGGTTCGGCCGTGAGAAGAGATGCTCCGCCGGACATGGGGCCAGGACTGTCCGGTCAGGGTTTCAACAGTTAGGGGGAGGGGCTGCGGTTCGGCATCCCACTCCTGGCTGTTCCAGGTGTAGGAGGGTTCATCCAGAAAGCCGAAAGGGCGGAAGTTTTCAAAGCCTGCTGGAAGGAGGCAGAGAAAGAAGAGAACAAGCGCTGTGAAGAAACGGAATTCCCGGGAAGCTCCCCTCCGTTGGAGAAATCCGTCCAGAAGCCGGAATAGCACGCCGAAAGCAAGTGCCAGCAATGCGGCGAGTGCAGTCCAGGCCGACGGACGGGACAGGGGGAAAAGCGTAAATATCAAGGCAAGGAACAGTACGCCGGTCAGGATGACGGACAGACGGCTGAGCACCCTGTAGAACCGGGGAACGGCGGCAGGTCCGCCGCCCTCCTCTACTAACCGGAGGGAACGGCGGAGCCAGAGATTATATCCGGCAATGGCATAGGCCTCCCCAAAGAGAGACAGGAGGCAGAAGGGCGGAAGGGAAAGGCCGAGACCGCTGAGGCAGTATGAGTGAGGGAACCGGAACAGCTGCGTAAGAGTGAAAATGAGCAGAACCACAAAGCAAAAGAGCTGGTTCCGGTGGTCCCGCAGATAGGTGCGCCGCATGGACTGGTGGATCATCTCCAGGCGCAGGGCTTCATCCGTCTCCAGAGGTGTGGGAATCTCCGCCGGATTGGCATAGATTTGCAGGGAGGCCCAGTCTGTCACCACCTCCCACCCGGCGGCGGAACAGAGCTCCTGGAAGAACAGCCGGTCTCCCATGTCCCCGTTTTCTTCGGCGGCGGGGGGACAGGTGACGGCATAATGGATATAAGCGGCTTCCGCTCGTTGGTATTTCCAAAAATAGCGCCCAATCTTCTCCAGCCGCCAGCCCTTTGCAGCCATGGCGGAGAGGTGTTCCGCCGTACCCTGAAGGTCAAAGGGGCTGAGGGATTCCATGCGGTACATTGCGTTTTTCATGACAGGTCCTCCCCTTCCATACAGGCTTTGTAATCCTCCGTCAGCGCCAGCAGGCGGCGATATTCTGTCTCCAGAGCCTCCTGCCCCTTAGAAGTGATAAGGTAGCTCCGCTTTCGGCCCAATACGCTGGTTTCCCGGATCATCCCTGCTTTTTGGAAGCTGTCCAGAAGGTTATACAGGGTCCCTGGGCCCAGGTCCACCCGCCCATGGGTCAGGGCAGCCACCTGCGCCATAATGTCCGTTCCGCAGCACTCCCGCCGGAGGGAGAGAAGGATATAAAACATGGGCTCTGTCAGAGTTTGGAACTTCTCTCGCGCCACGGCGGCACCTCCTAATATCGAATATCGTTATCCATAATTACAGTATAATATCGAACATCGATATTGTCAAGCGGAGAAGATAAAAAAGCGTCTGAAACTGACAGCCGCCGTAAAAACGCTGGAGCCTGTTTTAAAATCAACCGAGTATCGTCCAAAGGCCGTCTTTCCTGCCGGAATGGCGCTGCTTTTATAGAAATCCGCCGGGATCCCTGTGCCGAATCGCCTTGAAGCAGCGCCCTTCTACAATAAATTATATCGAAACGTCCTGGTTTTATCGTTGAGAAAACCAGGACGTTTTTTTGAAGGAAGTCTTATGCCAGTTCCGCGAGCCCGGTATAAAGCTGATGGTATCGGCCCTTCTGCTCCAGCAAATCGTCGTGGTCTCCACGTTCGATAATTTCCCCCTGCTCCAGGACCATAATGGCCTTGGCATTGCGGACTGTCGAGAGCCGGTGGGCGATGACGAAGACTGTCCGGCCTGCCATAAGACGATCCATACCCTTTTCAATGAGCTTTTCCGTCCGGGTATCGATAGAGCTGGTGGCCTCGTCCAGAATCAGGACCGGAGGATTGGCGCAGGCGGCACGGGCAATATTGAGGAGCTGCCGCTCCCCCTGGCTCAGGCTGCCGCCGTCGCCGGAGAGGACGGTCTGATAACCCTGGGAAAGGTGGCGGATGAAGCTGTCGGCTCCCGCCAGCCGGGCGGCGGCCTCTACCTCTTCATCCGTGGCGTCCAGGCGGCCGTAACGGATGTTGTCCGCCACAGTGCCGGTGAAGAGATGGGTATCCTGGAGCACCACTCCCAAAGAACGGCGGAGGGACTCTTTGGCAATGTCCCTCACATCAATGCCGTCATAGGTGATGGTTCCGCCCTGGATTTCATAAAAACGGTTGATGAGGCTGGTAATGGTGGTCTTTCCCGCGCCGGTGGAGCCAACGAAGGCAATTTTTTGCCCTGGTTTGGCAAAAAGAGAGATGTCGTGGAGGATCGTCCGGTTCTCGTCATAGCCGAAAATCACGTGGTCGAACCGTACATCTCCCCGAAGAGGAACCAGGGTTCCGTCGGGTTTCAGCCAGGCCCAGGCATTGTTGTCGTAATGAACCCGGGTGAGGTTTCCGGAAGCGTCCTCCGCTGCCCGGACCAGGCGGACACGGCCCCCGTCGGGCTCCGGCGGGGTTTCCATGATCTCAAAGATGCGCTCCGCCCCCGCTACGGCGGAGAGGAGGGTGTTCACCTGCTGGGAAATCTGGGTGATGGGCTGGCCTACCTGCCGGGAGTACTGGAGGAAAGCTGCCAGTCCCCCCAGGTCGCCGTTCCGGATGGCCAGGAGGCCTCCCACACAGCAGGTGACGGCGTAGTTGATATAGTTCAGATTCCCCATGGCAGGCATCATCATCCCGGCGAAAATCTGAGCCCGCGCGGCGGCGGAGCGGTAAGCCTCGTTCCGGTACTGGAAGTCCGCCTGGGCTTCCTTCTCGTGGTTGAAAACCTTGATAACCTTTTGCCCTTCGATCATCTCCTCAATATATCCGTTGACATCACCCAGGGCTTTCTGCTGCTCGGCGAAATACCGCCGGGAACGGGAGCCGATGGTTTTCACCACCAGCAGCATCACCGCCAGTGTGGCAAAGGTGATCAGAGTCAGCGCGGGACTGAGGACCAGCATCATGACAATGGTGCCGGTAAAGTTCAGCGTGCAGGAGACCAGGCTGCCGAAACTGTTGTTCAGGGCCTCGGAGACCGTCTCAATGTCGTTGGTATAGCGGCTCATCAGTTCACCGTGGGTGTGGGTGTCAAAAAATTTCAGGGGCAGGTTCTGCATCCTGCCAAAGAGATCCGCCCGGATTCTCGCCACTGTGATTTGAGAAATGTGGACCATGATCCGGCTGTAGCCAAAGGAAGCGGCAGCCCCCAGAATATAGACCAGGGCCATCAATGCCAGCATTCTGGCAAGGCCGGGAAAGTCGCCCGGGAGAATATAGTCATTGATCAGGGGGCGGATCAGGTAAGACCCGCCCACGGTGCAGGCGGAGCTGACTACCAACAGCGCTGCTACCAGGACCAGGTGCGGTTTGTAGCGGCTCAGGTAGCGCATGAGCTTCCTGAGAGTGCTCCGGATATTTTGGGGCTTGCGGAAGCCGCCGCTGTGAGGGCCGGGACTGACGCCATGTCCATGCTTAGCCATCGATGCTTCCTCCTTCCTGCTGAGACCGGTAAACCTCCTGGTAAATGGAGCAGGTTTTTATCAGTTCCTCGTGGGCTCCCTGGGCGGTGATCCGTCCGCCGTCCATGACCAGAATCAGGTCTGCCTCCCGAATGGAGGCCACCCGCTGGGCAATGATGAGCTTGGTGGTATCCTTCAATTCCGAGGCAAAGGCCGCCCGGATTTTCGCGTCTGTCGCCGTATCTACGGCGCTGGTGGAATCGTCCAGGATCAATACCTTGGGCTGCTTCAGAATGGCCCGGGCGATACAAAGACGCTGCTTCTGCCCGCCGGAAACGTTGACGCCGCCCTGCCCCAGGTCCGTGTCCAGTCCTTGGGGCATCCGCTCCAGAAATTCATCTGCGCAGGCGGCCCGGCAGGCGGCCCAGAGCTCTTCGTCTGTGGCCTGGGGATTGCCCCAGAGGAGGTTTTGCCGAATTGTCCCGGTAAACAGGATGTTCTTTTGCAGCACCATACTGACAGATTCCCGCAGGTGCTCCATGGTATAGGCGTCCACGGGCCGCCCGCCTACGGATACGGTTCCCCGGTCCGCTTCGTAGAGCCGGGGGATCAGGGAGACCAGAGAGGATTTGCCGCTGCCGGTGCCGCCCAAAATTCCGACAGTGCTGCCGGAGGGAATGCGGAGCGTGATGTCCTCCAAAATCCACGCGGGGCTTTCGGCGCTGTACTTGAAATATACATGGTCAAAGGCGATGCTGCCGTCGGACAGACCGGCGGGGAGGCCGTTTTCCGCTGTCTCCGCTCTATCGTCGGTGATGGCAGGGACTTCGTCCAGCACCTCCGCCACCCGCCTGGCGCAGGCGACCGTACGGGTGAGCATCATGAAAATCATGGAAACCATCATCAGGGACATCATGATTTGGGAAATATAAGTGAAGTAGGTAATGAGCTTTCCGGCCTCCAGGGTTCCGGCATAGACCATCTGCCCGCCAAACCACATAACGGCGATAATGGTGCCGTAGACAATGAGCATCATTAGGGGCATGTTGATGACCACCTTACCAAAGGCCCGGAGGGAGGTGCTTTTCAAGTCATCGTTCCGCTCTGCGAATTTCTCCCGTTCCCGGTCTTCCCGAACAAAGGATTTGACCACGCGGATGCCCGCCAGGTTTTCCTGCACCACCAGATTCAGCGCGTCGGTTTTTTCCTGAAGGGAGCGGAACAGGGGCCCGGTAGTTGCCAGCAGGATGGATACTACCACCAGAAGCAAGGGCAAGGCCACAAGGAAGATGTTGCTGAGCCGGTAGCTGATGCGGACGGAGAAAAACAGTGCGGAAACCAGCATCACTGGCGCCCGGACCATCAGGCGCATGGACATCATCAGGGACATTTGCAGGTTGTGTACGTCGTTGGTCAGCCGGGTCACCAGGGAAGCGGTGGAGAATTTCTCAATGTTGGAGAAGGCAAATGTCTGGATGTGGGCGTACTCCGCCCGGCGGAGATTTGCGCCGAAGCCCATGCCCGCCACGGAAGAAGTCACTGCCGCCCCCAAGCCGAAGCACAGGGAAGCTACCGCAAGAGCAATCATCAGAGCCCCTTTGCGCAGAATGAAGGATTGGTCCCCGTTTGCGATGCCGATATCCACAATGTCGCTCATGACCAGAGGAATCAGCAGCTCGAAGACAGCCTCCGCAGCGCTGCAGGCCACGCCTGTGAGAATCCACAGGGCGTAGGGCCGGGCATGGGGCCAGAGTTTTTTTGTCATATTTTGGAATCCTCCTTGAGATTTTGAATTACCCGGTTCAAAAGAGCAGCTAGGGTTTCCTTTTCATCCGAAGTAAACCCCCGGACCATGGCGTCCTCTACATCCAGAAAGCTCTGCCGGAAAAGAGCCTGCTGCTCCGCGCCTTTTTCCGTTAGAGTGATGAGGCGGCGGCGGGCGTCCGCGCCGCTGACAGAGCGGCGCACCAGGGCCTTTTCCTCCATTCGGTCCAGGAGGCCGTTGACCGTGGAGGGCTTTACCCGCAGATAGCCCGTCAGCTCGTGCTGAAGGGCATGGCCCCCTTGCTGGTTGAGATACAGCAGAATATGGGTCTGGCCTGGCGTTACATCGTACCGGGAGACCCGGGCATCCATAGCGGCCTTGGACATCTGTGCCGCCCAGCTAAGAGTCGGCCCCAGGCTCCTGAGATCATGGTTCATGCAATCAGCTCCCGCAGCAATCCACAAAAGAGGACAAGATTATTAGCATACTAAATATTAGCATGCTAAATATTAACACAGGCTGACAGGGCAGTCAAGAGCAAAATCTGGATAATTTTTGAACGATTTGTAAATATAAGGGAGCAAAATTTGTCGGTTGTAAACAAAGTGTGAAGGTTAAAAGAAATCCGTTGACATTTGAAGAGCCTGCCGTTATGATAAACCCAACAAGCGGAAAACGCTTGCTGACCCCACCATT
>CAJTJA010000028.1 GCA_910576845.1 uncultured Oscillibacter sp. | reverse complement strand
GGTGGTGGTAGTGGTGCCCTTGATGATCTTAGCGTTGTGCAGGTAGCCCACGTAATCGCCCGGATACGATGAATATCAATGAAAGATTGATTGAAGCGGCAATTACTTCGAGGACAAAAGCGATCGTCCCGGTCCATTATGCAGGGGTGTCCTGTGAGATGGATGAGATTTTGGAGATTGCGGGAAGGCATCATCTGCTGGTTGTCGAAGACGCGGCCCAAGGCGTCATGAGCAGCTGGAAAGGGAAAGCCCTGGGGACAATCGGCGATTTGGGATGTTACAGTTTCCATGAGACAAAGAATTACAGTATGGGCGAGGGCGGCGCACTGATTGTCAATCATCCGGAATTGATTGAGCGGGCGGAAATTTTGCGGGAAAAGGGGACGAACCGGTCCCGGTTTTTGCGTGGGCAGGTGGATAAATATACTTGGGTGGATGTCGGGTCCTCCTATCTTCCCAGTGAGCTGAACGCGGCTTATCTTTACGGACAGCTGGAGGCCGCAGAGGAAATCAATGCGGACCGGCTCAGAAGCTGGAAGGCTTATATGGATGCGCTGCGGCCGCTGCAAGATTGCGGATGGATAGAACTTCCGAAAGTCCCGCCGGAATGCCGGCACAATGCACACATGTTTTATGTGAAGGTAAAGGATGTTGAACAGCGAACCAGGCTGATTCGGTTTTTAAAAGAGCGTGGAATTGGGACGGCTTTTCACTATGTACCTCTGCATTCCTCGCCGGCGGGAACCGTGCGGGGAGTATTTCATGGAATTGACCGCTATACAACTGCGGAAAGCAACCGGCTTTTAAGGCTGCCTATGTTTTATGGCCTTCCGGAGAATGTGCCTGTGATGGTAAGCGGTCTGTTAAAAGAGTTTTTTGCCTCCCAAACGATGTAAATGCAAAGATTCTTCAGCGGCGGCTTGGACCAGGTGCCATTGTTTCCGAACGGAAAGAGATAGGCAGTGCAAGCTGCGTTTCATCCTTGTCGCGGAAACCTTTCTCATCCGATCCGGGCTCCGAAAGTATATCGCCGTTTTCGTGGAGGGGGCCTTTCTTGCCTTAGCGGCAGGGCAAGCCCGGAATACGGATGATAAAAAGTGAATAGTAAAAATGGAAACACAGCCTCTGGCCAGCCTGGCCAGAGGCTTTTTTGCCCTCTGCGCCCCGTTGGCCCGCCGGTTGAAAAGAAGTATTTGCTTCTTTTCAACCGCGGTGACTATAAGAGCCCGATTTAAGATGAGACTTTTTTGATTGGGCAGAATTCTGGATGACCGGCATATGCGGAAATGATCTGCCGCTGTAAGCATGCAAGCAGACTGCTTGAAAATAAGGCGATTTTTTGATTTTTAATATTATTAAATTTGAAAGGAAGTGCCGCCAGGCCATCTTTCGAAAATAGCAATAATTTCTAAATGCCTGTCATAATATATTCAATTTGCATAAATTTTAGGAAAATTATTTTACAATACAGACAAAATGCAGAAGTTGTGTTGACAAAATTAATATTATAATATACAATAAATTCACATTAAAATTTGGTTTTCGAATTTTGCACTAACATCCACGGCGAGGTAAGCTGAGGAAGAAAGGAGCGTAAAAAGCATAATCCTTCAAAAGACCCCAGGTGATACCTGATTTCAACATTAGTACATTTTTTCGTTTTCCATGGGCTTGAGACGGACCGGGCAGGCGCTCTTTCAGACCGTCTGTCACTCTTTATTACACGAGGTGAACAATTATGGAACCTATCTTTAAAAACGTTAAATTCGGAGCGCATCCGATCTGCTGGTGCAACGACGATATGCTCGACTTGGGCGACGAGTATTCTTTTGAGGATATCATCGGCCAGGCTGCTGAAGCTGGCTACACCGGAATTGAGCTGGGGCGCAAGTTTCCAAAAGATCCTGATGTGATGAAACGTGAGCTGGGTAAACGCGGTCTCATACTGACATCGGGATGGTGCGACACGATGTTTGCCTGTGCGGAACTGCGGGACAAGTATTTCCAGATGTTCAAAGAGAAGGCTGCTTTTTTGCGTGAATGCGGCTGTGAAGTCGTCGTAGCGGCCGAAGGTACAGGATCATCCTGCTGGGACCCCCGTGAGTACCGCGCTTGGAAAGGGGTGCAGAAGCTGGACGACGAGCAGTGGAAACTGTTTACGGATGGGCTGAACGAAGCCGGCAGGTTTGTCAAGGGGCTTGGCATGAAGCTGGTTTATCATGTACATACCGGCACATGCTGCGAAACCTACGAAGAAACCAAACGCTTTTGCGATAACACGGATGCTGAGACTGTCTGGCTTTTGGCCGACACCGGCCACCTGCACTATTGCGGCGTAGACCTTGAGAAATTCTTTACCGGCTTTGCGGGCCGCATTGCCTATGTACATCTGAAGAATATACGAGAAATCGTTTTGGATGTAGTCAGGGATTACGAAATTGATTTCAATTCGTCGGTTAAATGCGGTATCTTCACCGTGCCGGGCGACGGCGGCATGGATTACCGGCCTATTATGGAGATACTGTCCCGCAATGGTTATGAGGGCTGGATGATGGTAGAGGCTGAGCAGTACCTGCCCAGCCCCAAAACGCTCACATTTATGAAAATGGCACGAACCTATTTGAAAGAAATTACAGGCGTGTAATCATACCGGCGGAGGCTGCAGCCTCGCCTTGGCGGAGAGACCCGCCAACGGGACATTTGTTCGCAATGATTTCCTGCTTTTGGGCAATCAATATAAAAGTATAAAGGAGGAAAAAGATGAACGTACTGGCAATTGGCGCACATCCTGACGACATTGACATTTATGCCGGCGGCACCATGCTCCGCTATGTTGAGCGAGGCGATACCGTCAAATTTTGCGTCGTCACAAGCGGTGATATCGGACACTATAAGTACAGCCGCGAAGAATTGTCGGCAATCCGCAGGGAAGAGCAGCTTGAATCGGCCAAGATTGCAGGTGTTGAGACGAAGTTTATTGGTTTGCCTGAGCGCATTGTGGACGACAACCCCACTCGGGATGCTATCATTAATGTGATTCGCTGGGCAAATCCCGATGTGATTTTCACGCATTGGCCGGATGATTCCAGCGTTGATCACCACATTATCGGTAATATTGTCAAACAGGCGCTGCTTTGCCTCAAATGGAAAAACCAGCAGACAGAGTATCCTCCTATTGATAAGCTTCCGAAAGTGTTTTTCTGGGAGCCCAACGGAGGCTTTAATTACCAGCCGGAACAGTACGTGGATATCTCGGCGCAGATGGAGAAAAAACGCTCTATGCTCGCATGTCATAAGTCCCAGGTGGAACTGGAGCAGGATTACATGCACTGCATAGAGGCTATGGGCATGTACCGCGGCCTGCAGGCCGGCTGCGCCTATGCGGAGGGTTTTAAAGCACATCTCTCTTTTGAGAACCCTCCTGATTACAGACTGCTCCCGTGAAGCCCGGAAGTATCGAACTGAAAGAATATAAATTAAAAAATAAGGAGGCCTCCACAATGAAACAGAAATGGTTGGTTATGCTGATGGTGTCTGCGGTCTTGCTGGCGATGACGGCTTGCTCAGGCGGCGGAAGTGCTGCGCCGGACGCCGGCAGCGGAGGCGGAAACCAGGCTTCAGGCAATGGACAGGAAAAGGTTTTGATTGGCGTTTCTTTGCAAAATACAGGTGACGTTTTTGACCGCATCCTGTATGAGGGCATGATGGAATACGGCGAGGAACACAAGGACGAAGTCGAGCTGCAAATTCTCAACGCCCAGGGCGATGTGAACGTTCAGCTCACCAACGTCGATCAGCTTATCAATTCCAAGGTTAAGGCAATTGTGCTTTGGCCGCGGGATGTAGACGCACTGACTCCGGCAGTCGAGGCCGCGAATGCAGCCGGTATTCCGGTGGTGTGTGTGAACACCAGAACCAACGGCGGGGAATATATCTATGTCGGGTCGGACGATTACCAAGCGGGTATCATTCAAGGAGAGTGGTTGGCGGAAAACCTTCCTGAAAATGCGAAGTTCTGCTATCTGATGGGCCCCATTGGTCATTCCGGACAGATCGGACGCAAGAAGGGCCTGAATGAAGTGCTGGCGGAAAAGCGTCCCGATGTGGAAATGCTGGCTGAACAAACAGCGGAATGGGATCGCGCTAAGGCCATGAATATTACAGACGACTGGCTCAAGAGCTTCCCGGAGGTGTCGGCTATTGTCAGCCAAAATGACAACATGGCTCTTGGGGCCATTGAGGCGGTCCGCACCGCGGATAAGCTGGATTCCATCATTGTGGTTGGTACAGACGCAACAGAGGAAGCCTGCAACAGCATCAAAGCGGGAGATCTGTCTATGTCGGTTTTCCAAAATGCCCGTAATCAGGGCTACTGCAGTGCGGATGTCGCGCTTGGCCTTGCCAAGGGTACCTATCAGGATGGCGATATGGACATTCCCTTTGAAGCGGTGGACGCAGGGAATGTGGATGAATATCTGAAGCAGTACGCCGCCGCTGGATAACAGCCAGGAAACCAAGGGGCGCACCGCAGCGAAGCCGCCACCGGTGAGCCTCTAAAAGCAGGGAGGTGAAAATATGTCCGAGGAAATCATACTGGAACTAAAGAACATTGATAAATCCTTCCCCGGCGTCCGTGTGCTCAAGCGTGTCAATTTTACGCTGCGAAAGGGAACCGTCCATGCAATCGTGGGTGAAAATGGTGCGGGCAAGTCAACGCTGATGAAGATACTCAGTGGGATGTACCAACCCGACAGCGGCGAAATCTGGCTGGAAAAAAAGCAGATGCATATAGCAAACGAGAGTCAGGGCATTGCGGCTGGCATTTCCATGATATATCAGGAGCTCAACTCCGTGCTTGACATGACCGTGATGGAAAATATTTTCTTGGGGCGGGAATTGACTCGGATGGGCCTGACGAGCAAAGCGGAAATGCGGAAGAGAACGCGGGCGGTGCTGGCTGGGCTGGACATGGATATTGATCCTGACACAGTTATGCGCCGTCTGCCGGTGGCGACCAGGCAGATGATTGAAATTGCCAAGGCAATCTCCCGGGACGCCAAAATTATCGTGATGGATGAGCCTACAGCTTCGATCTCTCAAAAGGAAGTCGGCGAACTTTTCAAGACCGTACGCAAGATGAAGGAACAAGGGATATCTATCATCTATATTTCCCACCGCCTTGAGGAGCTTCCTGAAATTGCAGACGAAATCACAATCATCCGCGATGGAGAATGCGTTCATCACTGTATGGCCGGGCATATCGAAAAAAACGAGATTATCCGGTTCATGGTCGGCCGGGAATTGAACGATCTGTTTCCCAAGACCAGCGTTACAATTGGTGAAGAACTGCTCCGTGTGGAGGGGCTGAGGAAGGTCGGCGTATTTCATGACGTCAGTTTCTCTGTGCGGAGAGGAGAAATACTTGGCTTTTCAGGTTTGATCGGCGCCGGCCGCAGTGAAGTTATGCGTGCCATTTGTGGTTTGGACCGCTACGACAGCGGCGCTATTTATCTATGTGGCCGGCAGCTTCACATCAAGAGCCCGTCCGCGTCAATCAAAGCGGGAATCGCGATGATCCCGGAGGACCGGCGGCGGTACGGACTGGTTACGATTCGGTCCATCCGGGAAAATATGATGCATGCGCATATGGGGGCTTTCACAAATCGGATAGGATTGATAGACAATCCGGCTGAAAAAGCGGCTATCAACGCGCAGATTCAGCGTTTGAAAATTAAAACGAGCGATGTGGAATTGCCGGCCTCAACCATGTCGGGTGGAAACCAACAAAAGGTGGTCATTGCTAAATGGATGATCCGTCCGCCGCAGGTGCTGATTATGGACGAGCCGACGAAGGGAATCGATGTTGGAGCGAAGTACGAGATTTATAAACTGATGTGCGAGCTTGCGGCCGAGGGAATTGCGATCATTATGATCTCGTCTGAACTGCCGGAGATTTTAGGGATGAGCGACCGCATTCTTGTAATGGGAGATGGAGAGATTAAAGGCGAGCTGTCCAGGGAAAAAGCTACGCAAGAGAAAATTATGGTCTTGTCGGCAGGAGGGTGTCCATCATGAAAAACTTGAATTTTGGTCAGCTGTTCCGCAAATGCGGCATTTATATCATACTGGTTCTGTTTATTATTATCAGTACGATTTTGCGGCCGGATGTCTTTTTAACGAAAGCAAACATTATCTCGATTCTCGTACAAATTTCCATGACGACCATTCTGGCCTGCGGCGAATGTGCGCTTATACTAGGGCCTGTTCACATAAGGCCAAACACACATCTTTCCGGCAAATTTTGCCGTCTGCGGCGTTAAAAATTTTTGACGCACGCCAGTGCGCCTGCAAATTTTTGCCTTGCAGCCGGCGAAAATTTGCTCGAAAATCTGCGCATTTGTCTTATGTGAACAGGCCCTAGCAGGCAGCGTTGACCTGTCAGCCGGTTCTCTCGTTGCTTTGACTGGCACGGTCATGGTTGGAATCTATGAAGGAACGAACAGCATCTTCATTGGTCTCTTGGCGGCTCTTCTGATCGGAGCGGTGATCGGAGCAATCAACGGTGTAATGATCACCCGCTTTGCTTTGCCGGCGTTTATCGTTACGCTGGGAACACAGATTCTTTCGCGGGGCCTTGCGCTGGTCTATGCAAACGGGATGCCTATCCCTGTCACCGGAACCTCCTTCCGTGTTCTGGGCCAGGGCAAACTCTTCGGCGAGATTCCATATCCCATTTTGGTATGTATTGCGGTGGTCATTTTTTCCTTGGTTCTTGTCAACCGCACGCCTTATGGCCGTTCGCTGTATGCAATCGGGGGAAATGAGGAGGCTGCTAAGGCTTCCGGTATTAAGACCGGACTTGTATTGACGGTCACTCATATTTTCATGGGACTGTTGGCGGCGATTACCGGCTATATTTTGATGAGCCGTACGAATGTGGGCCAGCCGAGCGCGGCGCTGAACTATGAGTTTGATGCGATCATTGGCGTTATCTTAGGCGGCACAAGTTTTTCCGGCGGTATTGGAACCGTTGCGGGCGCGGTCGTTGGCTGTGTGGTAATGGGCATACTTGCCAATATCATGAATCTGATTAATATTTCGCCCAACTGGCAGTATGTAGTCAAAGGAATCATCATTCTGATTGCCGTTGTGCTGGATGCGACAACAAAGAAATTCAGCTTGCGCGCAAAAGCGTAACACAAAGGAGATAAATTCAATGAAAATGAAATGTGTATTCATGCATGGGCCGATGGATGTCCGTATTGGTGAGCGTGAGGTTGAGCCGCTCGGAGGAAACGAAGTCCGCATCAAGATAGAACGCTGCGGGATCTGTGGTTCAGACATTGGCTGTTACAGCGGCAGGACCAGTGAGGGGCGGTATGACATTGCCCCCTATACACCTGGCCATGAATATGCAGGCACCATTGTGGAAATTGGTCCCAACGTCCAGGATCTCAAGGTGGGCGACAAAGTAACCGGAGATTGCAGCATGGGCTGCAACGCTTGCGAAAACTGCAAAAATGGAAAAATGCCGTCGGCCTGCCTGCATGGAGATGAAGTGGGCTTCCGGCCGTATACGCCTGGCGCGATGGCAGAATTTTTGACGCTGAAAGAAGGAAACGTACATAAGCTTCCGAATGATTGGCCTTTTGAGCTGGGGGCTTGGGTAGAGACATTTTGCGTTGGATATTTCAGCATTTGGGGAAACGGCGGGTACCTGGATGCGGCTGAGGATGTTCTGATTATTGGCGCCGGTTCAATTGGCCTGTGTGCCGCCATGACCGCGAAAGCTTCCGGTGCGCATGTCATAGTTGCGGACCCGTTAGCCTTCCGCAGGGAAGTCATCCTGAAATATGGTGCGGACGAAGCGCTTGACCCGACTGCTGCGGAGTTCAATGAGCAGGTTCTTGCGCTTACCGGCGGGCATGGTCCGAGCTATGTGATTGAGGCATCCGGCACGCCGGCAGGCGCCACTACCGCAATCAAAGCGGCGGCTGACGGAGGGCGTGTGCGCCTTGTCGGTATGTGTGAGCGGGACATCACTATCAAGCCGACGGATCTTATTTTCAAGAACTTGACTGTAAGCGGATATAACGGTACAAAAAATGCGATGGTGCGCACCATAAAATTCATGGACCGCATCAAAGATAAATATGATTTTTCTGCGCTCAATACCAGTTTTTATCCCTTTACAGAAGCTAAGGCCGCATTTGATTTCGCGCTGGAAAATGCACGAAGTGAAATTAAGGTTATGCTGACTTTTGACGCGCAGTAAAACGGATGCTTCGTCTGCCTTGGCGTGAAGCCGAATATGATCGTCTGAGGATTTATATTTTGTTACGGAATCATGTCAGTTCTTATTGAAAACGCAGGTAGCAGTTGCTATACTTAGATAGAAGAACTTAAATAATTTGAAGGTGCTGACATTGAAAAAAGTAACATTAAAGGAAATCGCGGATCAACTCAACGTGTCTGTTAACACAGTCTCGCTGGTATTGCGGAATCAGCCAGGCATTAGCAAGGAAACCCGTCAAAGCGTGCTCAGCATGGCGGAAAAGCTGGGGTATCGGCCGCGTACAGCCCCATCCTGGCGCAGCGTGCTGATTTTGTCCAACATTGAAAATACCGATGATACCTATTTTTCCAACGCTTTTTTTAAGCTGATTAAAATGGAACTTGAGCTGAACGGCTGCATCCCCTTTACACTTCATAGCTTGAATACAGTCAGCCAGGAACATGTCCGGGAGGTAATACAGGAAAAAAATATTGACGGCATCGTTGTAATTGATGAGATTGGCGAGCTCCATGCGGTGCAGCTGCAAAGCATAGGCCTGCCGGTTGTGCTTTACGGGTTTTATTTTCCAAAGATACCGTTTAACAGCGTCATGGAGGATAATATCAGTGCGATGTCGCTGATTGTGTCTCAACTTGCGGCAAAAGGGTATCGGAATATCGGTTTTATTGGCGGGCTTGACAGCAGCAAGTCCTTTTCCGAACGATGGCTCGGGACGGTGCTTGCGATTAAAAATGAAGGGCTTTCCCTCAATATGGAACACATGTTTATCAGCCAGACATACAGTGAATGCTGTGATGTAGGTTATTTGAGCCGTTTATTTGCGGGCAGAAGCCTGCCGGACGCACTGTTGTGCGGTAATGATAAGATTGCGATGGCAAGCATTAAGGCGCTTGGACAGATTGGCTATTCTGTGCCAAAGGATATCGGTGTTGTGGGGTTTGACAACTCTGAATTGGCCTCTTTATGTATTCCAACATTGACAACCATCGATAACAATTCCAATCTTCAGGCGCATACGGTGGTGCAGCGCCTCTTGAGCATGATGGACAGTGATCAGTTGACGACGATTGAGCGTATTATTACGCCGGTCAGTCTTGTTGAGGGTGAGTCCTGTTGAGTTTGGATGAGGGAGGGAGTATTGAACGGTTAAATTAGACTGTCTAATATTTCTGCCCTCGCCTTAATTATGGAGCGTATGAAAAAGTCCAATCAGCGGATCGTTGATTACGGTACTTCGCCATTTTGGAAATAAAACGCTATAGAACTCCGGAAGCCCTTGCTCTGTTAGACTTCCAGCGGCATACACGCTGAAGTTACTACAGATTTACTGCTTTTGGGTTAGATAAGCTTCAACGGGGCCAGCCTGGTTTTTCCAGGCTGGCCCCGTTGCTGTGTATAGCCAATCATATAGATTTAATCGCTTTTCCGCTATGCCCATACCTGCGGCAAGAACAAGAAAACGGCCAGTGAGGTGCTCCATAAGGAGTTGGATATCTGATCGGATGGAGAAGTCCGGAGGGGCGGCTCATTGGGTCATGCCTCCGGATAATCATTTATGTACTTGATGTTTAATAATTCTCCGCGTGGACCTCAAAATAAGCCTGGGGATGGGCGCAGACGGGGCAGATTTCAGGAGCGGCGGTACCCACCACGATGTGGCCGCAGTTCCGGCACTCCCAAACCTTGACTTCACTCTTTTTGAAGACCTCCTGGACCTCCACATTGCGGAGCAGGGCCCGATACCGCTCTTCATGGTGTTTCTCGATCTCGCCAACCGCCCGGAATTTGGCGGCCAGCTCCGGGAAGCCCTCGGCCTCGGCGGTCCTGGCAAAGCCCTCGTACATATCCGTCCATTCGTAGTTTTCCCCGTCGGCGGCGGCGCCTAGGTTCTCGGCGGTGGAGCCAATGCCCGCCAGCTCCTTGAACCACATTTTGGCGTGCTCTTTTTCATTGTCGGCGGTTTTCAGAAACAGGGCGGCAATCTGCTCGAAGCCCTCTTTCTTGGCCTTGGATGCAAAATAGGTGTACTTGTTCCGGGCCTGGGACTCCCCGGCAAAAGCGGCCTCCAGGTTTTTCTCCGTCTGGGTTCCGGCGTATTTGGACATGGTGAAATCCTCCCTTTCAAATCTTCAAAATAGATGCAAAAAGTCACAAAAAAGCTCCAAAAACGGCGTTTTTAGAGCTTTTGGTACGCCCGACTGGATTCGAACCAGCGGCCTTCAGAGTCGGAGTCTGACGCGCTATCCAACTGCGCCACGGGCGCATACCTAGACTTTATAAACTTGTGTCACAGCGGTTTCAAAATCAAAGGGCCATTTCCTTAGGTCCTCTGGCAGTATAACAGAATTTTCTTAGTCTGTAAAGCATTTTCAAAAAAATTTTACAAAAAAGATTGTTAAAAAAATTGACAAGTCCCTTTTTTTAAGCTAAACTATAATCATTATGACAAGGTTCTGATTGGGAGTGAGCGTTTTGAAGAAAGAAAATGTCTCCGATGCCGTAATTCGGCGGCTGCCCCGCTATTACCGGCAGTTGACAGAACTCTGTTCCAGGGGAGTGGTACGTATTTCCTCTCACTCTCTGGGGCAGGAGATGAATATCACTGCCTCCCAAATCCGGCAGGACCTGAGCTGTTTTGGGGAATTTGGGCAGCAGGGTTACGGCTATAATGTGGAGGAATTGCACACGGAAATTGGTCATATTTTGGGGGTGGATAATCACCACCATTTAGTCATGATCGGTGTGGGGAATCTGGGCCATGCCCTTTTGCAAAACTTCCCATTTGCGCAGACTGGCTTCGCTGTGGATGCCGCGTTTGACATCTCTCCGGCGGTTACCGGCACCAAGGTTAACGGGGTTCCAATTTATTCCATGGATGAGGTGGATGCCTTTATCCGTTCCAACAGTGTGGATGTAGTGGTACTGACTATTCCTCAGTCCATCGCACAGGAGACGGCTGATCGGCTGATTGCCTTGGGAGTGCGGGGATTTTGGAATTTTACCAATGTGGAAATTACATGTGGGCAGCCGGATGTAAAAATTGAGAACATCCACTTTGCCGACAGCCTTCTGACACTGAGCTATCGAATTGCCAACCGCTGATTTGGAGAAAGGAACTTCTCGTGCGGAAAAAGATATTTTTGCTGCTTCCATTGAGCCTTTTGGCGGTTGCAGTTATATGGGCTGCCGCGGCTGGGGATGCGGCAGACCCATTGGCTTCGCTGTCTTACCTTAACGGTATTTTTACCAGTAAGGTTGATGCTGCCGTCAATGTCCGTTTGGACAATTCTGACGTTCCTCTGCAAGGAGACAGCCAAAATGAGGCTGCTGCGCCTGCTGCTTGGTCGGAGGTTCGCCTAAAGCAGGATGATGTGCTGCAGGCTTCTACCGGAGACAGTGTATTGCTGCTGGCTGGAAGCGGACTGGTGACTTACCCGTCAGGGGCGGTGGTGGATGTTACTTCCGGTGCAGTTCTGCCCAGCGGAGGGAGCCTTGCTGCCAGACATCGCTATTTGGTAGCGGAGGACACAACGGCCAGTTTTGTTGTTACCAGCAAGACGGCCGTGGTGGATTATCAGGGATCTTGTATATTCCAGTATTCTGCTGCCACGGATTATAATGCCATGGCTGCCGCTTTGAAATCGATGCATTTGTTTTATGGCAGTCCAACGGGTTATGGACAGGGCTTCGACTTAGAGGCGGCTCCTACCAGGCTTCAGGCGCTGATTATGTTCATCCGGGTGCTTGGGGAGGAAGACGAGGCCTTGGCGTGGAGCGGGACATGTCCTTTCACAGATGTCCAGCCTGGAACCAATGGGGCGAAGTATGTAGGTTATGCCTATGAACGGGGCTATACCAATGGATATGGTGCAGGTCAGTTTCGCCCTTCTGTTCGTGTCAATGCCCGACAGTATACGGAGTTTATTCTCAGGGCCTTGGGCTACAGTTCCGCCGCCAATACAGATCTCTCCGGTACTTTGGCCCGGGCGCAGAGTGTCGGTGTGCTGACGGAAGGAGAAGTAGCCATGCTTCAGCGGGACAGCTTCCTCCGGGCGGAACTTGTGTATATTTCTTACTACGCCTTGGAGGCTCAGGTTTCCGGGACAGGCCGGACGTTGGGAGAAACACTGATGGAAAAAGGAATCTTTACTCAGTTTGAGCGGGATACGGCGCCGAGTGTGATGAACTGGCGCTTATAGGGTTGAGGATGAACCTCCTGCGGAGGAGTCCGCAGGAGGTTTTGTAACCTGGGGCGAAGAGAGGCATATGATGAATTGAGACCGCTCCGATTCGGTCTACATCTCTCAGGAGGTTTCATCTATGTGTAATAACGGCTTTGGCGGCGGCAACTGCTGCTGGATCATCATCCTGCTGATTATCGTTTGGTGCTGCTGCGGCAACAATAGCTGGGGCGGCAGCGGCAGTGGCTGCAACTGCAGTTGTGGCGGCTGCAACTGTGGCTGCAACTGCAATTGCGGCGGCAACTGCGGCTGCAATAACAACTGCTGCAATCCCACTCCCTGCTGCTGACCTGCGTTTCTTTATAAGAAAAGCAAGCAAAAGAGCGTTCGTGCCCTTCAGTAGTACGGCAAGCTGACGGGCCGGAGCAGCGGCAGCTGCGAAGCTGCCTTGACGGTACTTTTTACCAATGACTGAAGCACTGAAACGAACCCCCGGGCCCAGCAGGGCCCGGGGGGTTTTCAGGATTGGGAGGGCCTCCGGAGGAGAACCTCCGCCAGTTTTGCGCCAGCCCAGCCTACGGCGGCTCCCAACAATATACCGCCCAAAATGTCGGTGGGCCAGTGGACATAGAGATAGAGCCGGGAGAAGGCGGTGGCGGCCGACAGGGCTAGAACAGGCCGCCACAGGGGGCTCCCAGCGGTTTTCAGAGCGAAGACTACAGCGAAGGCTGCCGCCGTGTGTCCGGAGGGAAAAGAGGCGTCCCCCGGAGGCGGAACCAGCAGGGACAAGTCCGGACGAAAGGCGAAGGGCCGGATTCGACCGACCAAGGGCTTTAAAACTATGTTGCAGGCTGTCAGGTCTAAGGTCAGGGCACAGGCGGTAGAAACGCCGTATTTCCGCTGCTGCCGAATGAGCAGCAAGATGGCGGCAAAGAGAATCCAAATCTCCCCATGATTGGACAAACCGCTGACGAAGGGCATCAGCCAATCGAAAAAGCCGCAGCGGAGATGAAGCTGAATCCAATCCAGGACGGCTAACTCCAGTTGCATAGCTCCCTCCTTTATGTACGGCAGAGCCGCGGCTTCAAACCGCGGCTCCTTTCCATTCTTTTTGGATACGGTATCATTCCAATACTGCGCCCCGGGCAGCGCTGGTGACCAGCTTGGCATAACGGGCGGCGTAGCCGGTTTTGATCCTGGGTTCCGGGCAGACCCATTTGGCTCTCCGATCTGTCATTGTTTTTTCGTCTACCTCCAGGGTGATAGAGCATTTGGCGATGTCGATGGCAATGGTATCCCCATCCTCTACAAAGGCAATGGGACCGCCTTGGGCCGCCTCTGGGCAGACATGGCCGATGGAGGCGCCCCTGGTAGCGCCGGAGAAACGGCCATCGGTAATCAAGGCCACGCTTTCCCCCAGGCCCATGCCGCAGATGGCCGAGGTGGGGTTCAGCATTTCCCGCATGCCGGGGCCGCCCTTGGGACCTTCGTAGCGGATAACTACCACATCCCCGGCGACAATCTTTCCGGCGTAGATGGCGGCAATGGCGTCCTCTTCGCAGTTAAAGACCCGGGCGGGGCCGGTGTGGGACATCATCTCCGGGGCCACGGCAGAACGCTTCACCACGCAGCCCTCCGGGGCCAGGTTGCCCTTTAGAACAGCGATGCCGCCGTCCTGGGAGTAGGGATTTTCAATGGGGCGGATCAGCTCCGGGTTCCGGTTTTTCACGCCTTCCAGGTTCTCGGCAATGGTTTTTCCGGTGCAGGTGACCAAGGAGGTGTCCAGGAGATTCTTTTTCGTCAGCTCCTTCATGACGGCGTAGACGCCTCCCGCGCCCTCAAGGTCCTCCATGTAGGTATCCCCGGCGGGAGCCAGGTGGCAGAGGTTGGGGGTCCGGCTGGAAATCTCGTTGGATATATCCAGGTCCAGTTCAATGCCGCACTCGTGAGCGATGGCGGGGAGGTGGAGCATGGTGTTGGTGGAGCAGCCCAAGGCCATGTCCACTGTCTCAGCATTGTGGAAAGCGGCCTCGGTCATGATATCCCGAGGGCGGATGTTTTTCTCCACCAGCTCCATAATTTTCATGCCTGTGTGTTTGGCAAGGCGCAGCCGTGCAGACCAGACGGCAGGGATGGTGCCGTTGCCCCGGAGAGCCATGCCGATGGCCTCGGTGAGGCAGTTCATGGAGTTGGCGGTATACATGCCGGAGCAGGAGCCGCAGGTGGGGCAGGCATTGTTTTCGTAGTCCTCCACGCCGGCCTCGTCCAGCTTCCCGGCGTAATAACTGCCCACGGCCTCAAACATGTGGCTCAGGCAGGTGCGCCGCCCGTCGTTCAGCCGGCCCGCCAGCATGGGGCCGCCGGAACAGAAAATGGCGGGAATGTTCAGCCGGGCAGCGGCCATGAGAAGGCCGGGGACGTTTTTGTCGCAGTTGGGAATCATAACCAGCCCGTCAAACTGGTGGGCAATGGCCATGGCTTCGGTGGAGTCGGCGATAAGGTCCCGGGTAATCAGAGAGTACTTCATGCCTACATGGCCCATAGCGATGCCGTCGCACACGGCGATGGCGGGAAATTCCACAGGCGTGCCTCCGGCGGCCCGGATTCCCGCCTTGACGGCCTCGGCAATTTTATCCAGATTCATGTGCCCGGGGACAATCTCGTTATAGGAGCAGACCACACCGATCAGCGGACGGTCCAGTTCCTCCTTCGTATAGCCCAAGGCGTAAAACAAAGAGCGATTCGGGGCCCGCTCAATGCCTTGGGTGACGTTGCGGCTGAAGTTTTTCATATGTTTGCCTCCTATGTGTCCAGGAATTAAGCCGGAAAAATCAATTTTGGTATTGATTTTTTATCATAATATAGATTTCCACCTATGTCAAGACGCCAAGAGTTCAAAACGCTCCACCAGCTTTTTACAGGTGGAGCGTTTGGAAGAACAGGATTGTAGGGGTCAGACGCTATTCAGGAATCGGAGGAAGGCTTTTTTGCCTTCGGCTGTTCGTTTATAAACTCCGGCATGCTCCAGCACCTGCGCAAAGACCAGGCCGGTTTCCTCCTGAACAATCTCCAAGGCGTTTTCCGATGTGATCTGATAACTGGGAGCAAAACTCTCTGCCCAGCCGGCGTGTTTGGCAGTCTTTTCGTCCGCCCGGAGGTCCCGGCCTGCGGCGAGACAGTCCGCCACCGCCGCCAGCTCTTCTTTCAGCCGGGCGGGGAGGACCGCCAGGCCCATAACCTCGATCAGGCCGATGTTTTCTTTTTTGATGTGGTGCAGTTCATCGTGAGGGTGATACAGTCCCAAGGGATACTGCTCCGTAGTCAGATTGTTCCGAAGCACCAAATCCAGCTCAAACTTTTCGCCCCGCCGACGGGCAATAGGGGTGATGGTATTATGAGGGACTCCATCGGTTTCGGCGAAAATCACCGCCGCCTCATCGGTATATGCCCGCCACCGGCCAAGAATTTTGTCCGACAGGTCAATAAGCCGATCCGGGTCGCCGGAGGAAATCCGAATGACGGACATAGGCCATTTTACAATGCCTGCCTCCACGTCCTCAAAGCCGGAGAAAGTGAAGGGAGTTTCCACCGGGGCTTTTTCCATCGGGAAAGTGAAACGTCCGCCTTGAAAATGATCGTGGGCCAGAATAGAGCCGCCTACAATGGGAAGATCCGCGTTGGAACCCACGAAGTAGTGGGGGAACTGCCGCACAAAGTCCAGGAGCTTGCCGAAGCATGCCCGGTCAATCTTCATAGGTGTGTGTTCCCGGTTGAGGCAGATGCAGTGCTCATTGTAATAGACGTAAGGAGAATACTGGAGAAACCAGGGGGAACCGTTGATGGTAATAGGGATGATTCGGTGGTTCTGCCGGGCCGGGTGGTTTACCCGGCCCGCGTAACCTTCGTTCTCCGCGCAGAGCTGGCAGCGCGGGTAGCTGGAGACGGGGAGATTGCGGGCGGCTGCGATGGCCTTGGGGTCCTTCTCCGGCTTGGAGAGGTTGATGGTAATATCCAATTCTCCGTATTCGGTGGGGGCTTTCCACTGCATGTCTTTGGCGATTCGGTCCCTGCGTATGTAATTGGTGTCCTGGCTGAAGGTATAATACCAATCCGTGGCGGCTTTGGGACTTTGGGCATAGAGGGTTTGGAACTTGGCAATAACCTGAGCCGGCCTGGGAGTCAGGCGTCCCATCAGCTCTGTGTCAAAGATGTCCCGGTAGACCACGGAATTTTCTGCCAGTACGCCCCGTTTGTGGGCGTCGTCCAGCAGTTCCTCCAGAACAGGGGCCAGCTCCACGGCCCCCTGAACTGGGCTTGGATTGGTATAAGCGTCAATTTCTAATACGTCCAATATGGTGTTGACGGCCCAAAAGTATTCGCTTTCTTCAATCAGGCCTTTTTGCAGGGCATAAGAGGCCAGCTTGGCAACGGCTTCGTTTATCATGATGGATGTCCCTCTTTTCAAAGTCTTTTTGGGAGGTCCTTTCAAAGCGATGAAAGAATTCAGGTGACTACCACGCACCCGCCCTGAGGCCGGATACGAAGAACATGGCACATCCCAGGACCGAGCAGAGCTTCCATACCGGAGCGGAAGGACTCGAGCTTCTCCAGCGGTACAAAGGCCTGTACCGTCCCGGCGAAGCCGCCGCCATGGACCCGGATGGCGCCTGTGCCGTCCAGCAGCTCCCGGCCCAAGGCCAGAACCACAGGAATCGCCTGCTGGCGGGGGTCCGCTGTGGACCAGGTATTTTGAAGGTGCAGGGAGGAGGAGAGGCCAGAGGCGTTTACCAGGGCCAGGAAGCTTGCGAAATCGCCCCGCTCCAGTGCCTCCGCCTCCTGAACGGCCCGGCGGTCATCGTCGTAGAAGTGCAGAGCCCGGAGGACGGCCCGGTCGCCGCACTCCTGCCGGAGGACGGGGAGGGCGGAGCGGAAGTCTGTCTCAGGGACGTCTCGAAGGAACTTTTGACCAAAGTGAGCCGCCACGGCTCCCATTTCCAGAGTAACGGCGGCGTAGTCATCGGTCAGATCGGCATGGCAGGAGCCGGTATTGATGATGCAGAGAACATGGCCGGACTGGGCAAAATCATAATCTGCCTTCCGCATTACCGGAGCGGCGGGGTCCCGGAAGTCAATGGCTACCGCGCCGCCGATGGAAGCCCCCATCTGGTCCATCAGGCCGCAGGGCTTGCCAAAATAGACGTTTTCGGCGTATTGACCGATCTTTGCCAGCTCCACCGGATTCAATTTTCCACCGCAGAAAAAGTGGTTTAAAATGTTGCCGATTAAAATTTCATAAGCGGCGGAGGAGGAGAGTCCGGAGCCGGAGAGAACATTGGAGACGGCGCAGGCGTCGAAGCCGCCGATGTTGTAACCCCGCTGGGCAACACCGGCTGCCACGCCCCGAACCAGGGCGGCAGAGGTGTTTTGCTCTTCCGGCTTGGGGCTGAGGCTGTTCAAGTCCACCTCCAGCGCGGGATAACCTTCGGATTGGACACGGATGACGTTCCGTCCATTAGGCGCGGCGCAGGCCAGCATGTCCATATCTACGCTGGCACAGAGTACATGGCCGTGCTGATGATCCGTGTGATTGCCGCCAAGCTCCGTGCGGCCGGGACCGCTGAAAAGAGCGGCGTTCTGTTTCGGGGCAAAGATGTCTGCCAGGGATTGAGCGACATGAAGGGCCCGTGCCTTGGCCTGGCTGAGACCGGCGGTGGTGTAGACAAGGGACAGGGATGCGTCGCACTCGCCGTCTTTCAAGGCCTGAAGCAGTTGGTTGCAGGAATACATGATTTCCGCCTCCTTTTTCTAGTCTTGTCCAGTATAGTCAATTTTGGGGTGGAATACAATTCGAAATTTTTGAATCTTTCCCGAAAATTCTTAAAAGATTTTCCCGGGCGATCATAGCGCACTCTGCCGGGGTCATTCCCAGCTGCTCCAGACAGCGGAACAGGTTTGGAATCTGCCCGCAGTCCTCCAGACCGGCGGCTCCGTTGTTGCCGGGGCCCATAAATTCGCAGAAATCAAAACCGCAGGCCACATGCTCGATACCCATGACATCCGCCATGTGGGCCGCGTGCCGGGCCAGGGTCTCCGCCGTTTGTTCTGCCGGGTTCTGGTGAACAAATTTATGGTGGACGTTCAGTCCCACAACCCCGCCGGTGTCCCGGATGGCCCGGAGCTGGCTGTCGGTGAGATTTCTGGGAACGTCGCAGAGAGCGCGGCAGTTGGAGTGAGAGGCAATGACAGGGGTGCGGGCCAGTTTCATCACGTCCCAAAAGCCCCTTTCATTCAGATGTGAGATATCGATAAGCATTTCGTGATCTTCCATTCGCCGGAGGGCCTGACAGCCCAGAGGTGTCAGCCCCCGGCTTGGATCACAGGCGGCTCCGGAGGCAAATTGGTTTTCTTCGTTCCATGTCAGCATCCCGAGACGAAGTCCCAGGGAGGCCAGGCGGTCCAGTTCCTCCGGGGTATCCAGGCCTTCCAAGCTCTCAACGGCTAAAAAGGCGTAAAGCTTTCCCTCAGCCCGGGCGGCCTCCGCCTCCTTTGCTGTGCGGACTGCCGCCAGCCAGGGGCACTCGGCAAACTCCGCCTGGGCGCAGGAGAGCATGACATCCAGCCGGTGGGCGGCGCTCTCCGCACCGGGGATGCCCTCCCAAAATGTCTGGCCCTGCCCCCGCCCGTACCAGATGGCCAATACCAGCCCCTCGACGCCGCCTCTGCGAAGACGGTCCAGGTGATACCGTTCCAGCACATGCGTCTCTCCCGCCAGGCGGCGGCGGGTTACGTCGTAAAGAAGATCGGAATGTCCGTCGAAAATCATAAAAAGGCTCCTTTCTCTCCGGCAGGAGGGCCGGAGCGCTTTATTATATTCCGAACAGGGAGGAAATAGCAAGCCGCGTTTCTGCTTTTTTGGGAAAATCTTGTCTACCCCCTATGCAAAACCGGAAAAATACGCTAAAATAAAAATATCGTAAAATCCCACAGAAATGAATTACTCTGAAATAGGGAGGTCACGCGATGACAAAACCTGTATACCGGCGGGTTCTGCTGAAAATCAGCGGGGAAGCCTTGGCTGGGGACAAGCGCACCGGATTGGATTTTGAAGTTATTGGCCGGGTCTGCGACGTGGTAAAGCAGTGTTTGGACATGGGGGTTCAAATTGGCCTGGTAGTGGGCGGAGGCAACTTCTGGCGGGGCGCCAAGGATGGCGGCGGCTGCATGGAACGGACCCGGGCCGACCATATGGGAATGCTGGCCACAGTGATGAACTGTCTTGCTGTTGCCGACGTCTGTGAACAAAAGGGAATCCCCGTCCGGGTTCAGACTGCCATTGAAATGCGGCCTATCGCCGAGCCTTACATCCGCTCCAGGGCCATTCGCCACCTGGAAAAAGGGAGGGTAGTGATCTTTGGCTGCGGCACTGGGAATCCCTTCTTTTCCACAGATACCGCCGCTGTGCTTCGGGCAGCCGAGATTGGCGCGGAGGTGATTTTGCTGGCAAAGAATGTGGACGGCGTATACTCCGCCGACCCGGTAAAGGACCCCAGCGCAGTGAAATATGACGCAATCAGCTACGATGATGTGCTGGCGCAGCATTTGATGGTGATGGACACTACCGCTACGTCTCTTTCCATGGATAACCACATTCCGGTGCTGCTCTTTGCCCTGAAGGACCCGCAGAACATTGTGCGGGCTCTTTGCGGGGAGAAGGTAGGCACAATCGTCAAGGAGTGATCTGCTTTTCTTGAAAGATATGGGGACTCTCAGCGGCCTTGCCGTTCAGGGAGCCCATACATCAGGCTGGAGGCAGGCCGGGGCAGTGACGGGACTGTACCATTTTGATATATTTTGAAAGGAGCAATCCAGTTATGTTAAAGGATGAATACAAGGTATACGAGGACAAGATGAAAAAAAGCATTGACTCCGTGGCGGCGGACTTTGCCTCTGTCCGGGCGGGCCGGGCCAATGCCTCCGTGCTGGATCGAATTATGGTGGACTACTACGGCAGCCCCACCCCCATCCAGCAGATTGCCGCCATCTCATCCCCGGACGCTCGGACCCTGCTGATCTCCCCGTGGGACGGCTCCGCGCTGAAGCTGATTGAAAAGGCTATTCAGAACTCCGACTTGGGCATCAATCCCCAGAACGACGGCAAGGCTTTGCGTCTGGCCTTCCCTCAGCTGACAGAGGAGCGCCGCAAAGAACTGGTGAAGCAGATCCGCAAATACGCCGAGAGCGGAAAAGTCGCCGTGCGAAATATTCGGCGGGACGCGATGGACAACTTTAAAAAGCAGGAAAAGAAGTCTGAGATTACAGAGGATGAGCTGAAGCAGGTGGAGAAGGATTTCCAGAAGCTCACCGACGAGAGCTGCAAGAAGCTGGACGAGCTGCTGGCAAAGAAAGAAAAGGAATTGATGGCGGTCTGATGGAGGGCAACAATAATGAAGCGGGGCGGCTTGCGCCGCCCCGCCACATTGCCATCATTATGGACGGCAATGGACGCTGGGCAAAAAAGCGTGGTTTGCCCCGGACGGCAGGCCACAAGGCCGGGGCGGAAACATTCCGCCGGATTGCCACCTACTGTAAGAATATCGGTGTGAAGTATCTGACGGTCTATGCCTTTTCCACAGAGAATTGGAAACGCTCTGAGACAGAAGTCTCCGCTATTATGGCACTTTTGAAGAAGTATCTTCTGGAGGCGGTGAATACCATGGAGCGGGACCATATCCGGCTCCATTTCTTCGGGGACATGACGCCCATTTCTACAGAACTTCGAGCTCTGGCAAGAGAAACGGATGAGATTACGGAGCATCTCTCCGCCAGTGATTTCCAGGCCAATGTCTGCCTGAACTACGGCGGTCGGGATGAAATCCTCCGGGCGGCCAGGTGCTTTGCCGCAGACTGCGCCGCAGGGAAGCGGAGGCCGGAGGAATTGGACGAGGCGGTCTTTTCCGGCTATTTGGATTCCAAGGGCATCCCGGACCCGGAGCTCATCATCCGTCCCAGCGGGGAGCAGCGGCTTTCAAACTTCCTGCTCTGGCAGTGTGCGTATTCAGAGCTTTATTACACGGACGCCCTCTGGCCGGATTTTGACGAGGCGGAGCTGGACCGGGCGATTCTGGCTTATCAGGCAAGAGACCGCCGTTTCGGCGGCGTGAAATGACTATAAGGAGAAAGATTTATTATGGGTTTGTTTTCGAAACTCTTTGGGGGCAAAGGTGCGGGAACCTCCGGCGGCGCTGCCAGCCCCCTGCGGAGCTATTTTGATGAAAATCTTCCCAAAAGCTATACCCAGTCCCAAAAGTATGCCGTCCATATTCAGGAGGAGGCGGGAAAGGCTGCCGCGAGGATTACGCTGGACATGCTGGCGGACGGGTCCGACTACAAAGGATTTGGCGAGGAGGATTATTGGAATCTCGCTGAGATGGAGTCCGGCTATCTGTTGACAGGCTGTGTTGCGGAGCCGCCGGTGCCCACTGACTTCACGCTGGAGCTTGTCTTCGGAGGCGGGCGGACTGTTACCGTGACAAAAAAGGCCGGGGTAAACACCGGCACGCTGTCCTGCGGGGGAAAGAGCAGGGAAATCAGCTTCTGAGGTCCTGAGGGAAAGGGGGGAGGTTCCGTGAGGTCAAGGATACTGGTGGCTGTGGTGGGCGTCCCGGCGCTTCTTTACGTGGTGCTGGGGGCTCCCTCAATTGTGATGGCTTTGGCTCTGATTGCCTTGGCAGGCGTAGGGACTATGGAGCTTCAACAGTGCGTCAGCGGCACGAAAAAAGCGGAGCTGGCGGCGTTCAGCGCACTTTTGGCTGGGCTGACGGTGGGTTGGTATTTCAACACACCGGAGAGGGTATCCGTCCTCTTTTTGATGGGCTTGGTGTTTTTCTTTGGGTACGCCATCCTGCGGGGCGGCGAGGTGAAGTTCAATCAAATCATGGCGGGCTTTTTCGGGGCCGCCGCCATCGGATATTCCTTTGCTTCCTTCCTTCGCTTGGAGGCCTCCGGCATGCACCGGGCCTACCTGCTTCTGCCTTTTATCCTCAGCTTCGCCTGCGACACCTTCGCCTTTTTCGCAGGGTTGACTTTGGGAAGGCATAAGCTGGCCCCCAAGGTCAGCCCCAAAAAGACCGTCGAGGGCTCCATCGGGGGCTTGGCGGGGAATGTGGTTTGCGGCCTTTTGTTCGTGTGGGTCATGGACCGCTTCTTCGGAGGCTCCGCCATCGAATACGGTCCCATGATTTTGATAGCCCTCCTCTGCGGCGTGGTGGCCCAGGTGGGGGACCTGAGCTTCTCTCTTATCAAGCGGGAGTTCGGCATCAAGGACTACGGGCGTCTTTTCCTGGCCCACGGCGGCGTACTGGACCGGTTTGACAGCGTACTGTTTGTGGCTCCGGTCATTGAGATTATTTTCAGCTTGATGCCATAGAATAGAGATACGGGTATGAGTAAGACGATTTCAATATTGGGTTCCACCGGCTCCATTGGCCGGCAGACATTGGAAGTAGCGGAGGAGCTGAGCCTGAATGTGGCGGCCCTTACCGCCCACAACAACGTGAATCTGGCGGAGGAACAGGCCCGCAAATTTCGGCCCCGGCTGGTCATCATGACTGACGCGGCGGCGGCGAAGGACTTGAAGATCCGTCTGGCGGACACGGAAATTAAGGTGCAGGGCGGCATTTCTGCCCTCTCCACGGCGGCGACATTACCGGGGGTGGACACAGTGGTCACCGCCGTGGTGGGAATGGTGGGATTAAAGCCAACCATGGCCGCCATCCGGGAAGGCAAGCGCATTGCTCTGGCCAACAAGGAGACCCTGGTCTGTGCCGGAGAGCTGGTTATGGAGGCGGCGGACAGATGCGGCGCAGAGATCGTTCCGGTGGACTCGGAGCACTCGGCTATTTTCCAGTGTGTCCAGGGCTGTGTGGACCGGGGAGAGATTCGACGGCTGGTATTAACCTGTTCCGGCGGGCCTTTCTATGGGATGAGCAAAGAAGAGGTGAACCAAAAGACCCGGGCAGATGCTTTGAAGCACCCTAATTGGAAGATGGGCCCTAAGATCACCGTGGACTGCGCCACGCTGATGAACAAGGGCTTGGAAGTGATTGAGGCTATGCGGCTCTATCGCCTGCCTTTGACGAGGGTGAATGTGGTGATTCACCGGCAGAGCATTGTGCACTCCCTGGTAGAATTCCGGGATGGAGCCCTGCTGGCTCAAATGGGAACGCCGGATATGCGTCTGCCCATCCGGTATGCCATGACATATCCCAGGCGGGCGGAGAGCCGGGCGGAGCCTTTGAACCTGCTGGGCTGCCCGCCGCTGACATTTACGGAGCCGGACCGCGGAACGTTTCCCTGCCTGCGGCTTGCCGAGGTGGCGGCCGCCAAGGGAGGAACCGCGTGCACCGTGCTGAATGCGGCTAATGAGGAGGCTGTCCGGTTGTTTTTGGAGGACCGTATTAGGTTCCGGGAAATTTTTGAACTCACTGCCCGCGCTATGACCGAATTGCCTGTTATTCACAGGCCCAGTCTGGCAGATGTCCTGGAGGCGGATGCGGAGGCCCGGCGAATGGTGCTGAAAGACTTTTCTTTATAATAAGGAGCGTACGCATGAGCTTTATCTATGTTCTGGCGGGAATTTTTATCTTCGGTTTTCTGATTGCTATTCACGAGCTGGGCCATTTCTTGGCGGCCCGGCTGTGCGGAGTGCGGGTAAACGAGTTCTCCATCGGCATGGGACCGCTGCTGTGGCACCGGGAAACGGGGGAAACTCAGTATTCTATCCGCCTCCTGCCCATCGGCGGCTTCTGCGCCCTGGGAGAGGACGACATAGACACCGGAGATGAGCGCTCTTTTGTACACCAGGGCTTTTGGAAAAAGCTGATTATTCTGGCCGCCGGGTCTTTCATGAACCTGCTGGCAGGTGTGGCGGTGATTGCATGCATCTTCGCTGCTGCCAGCGGATTCTATTTGGACCAGATAGCCGGTTTTTCGGAGGGTTTCCCCCTGGAGGGAGAGAACGGCCTGATGGAGGGGGATATTTTTTATAAGATTGACGGCTGGCGGACGTATCTTCGGGGAGACGCGGCGCTGTTTCTGCGCTTTAACGACGGGGAGGGAATGGACGTAGAGGTCATCCGGAACGGAGAAAAGGTGGTTTTGAAGGACCTGCCCCTGTACCGGGGAACATACGACGGACAGCCGGGACGCTTTGGATTGTCGGTGGGAGCCGCCCGGGTTCCCGCCAGCTTTTTGACAACGCTCCGGTTTATCGGTTACCAGACATTAGACTTTGTACAGCAGGTATGGTTCAGCCTGATCCAGCTGATTCGCGGCAATGTGGGCTTTTCGGAGATGAGCGGCCCGGTAGGCATTGTCCGTACCATGACCGAAGTGGGAAACGCGTCGGAAACGGCGGCCGTTGCTTTTGAGAATATTGCCTTTTTCGCGGCGCTGATTGCCATTAATCTGGCTGTGATGAATCTGCTGCCCATTCCAGCACTGGACGGAGGACGCATTTTCTTTTTAATTGTGGACAGTGTTGCGATGCTGCTGTTCAAGCGGAAAATACCGGAGAAATATCAGGCGGCGGTAAACACAGCCTGTTTTGTGCTGCTGATGGGAGTCATGCTTTTGGTGACACTGAAGGATGTGCGGAATTTGTTCCTGTAAGGGGGAAGAGTGAATGACAAAGCGTTTCATGGTTGGGACTGTTCCGGTGGGCGGGGGCGCGCCAGTCTCCATTCAGTCCATGTGCAATACAAAGACGGACGATATTGCCGCCACAGTAGGCCAGATCAGGAAGCTGGAGGATGCCGGGTGTGAGATTATCCGGGTGGCTATTCCGGATCAGGCCTCGGCGGAGGCTGTGGACAAAATCAAAGAACAGATTTCCATCCCGCTTGTTGCGGATATTCACTTTAATTACAAATTTGCTCTGGCGTGCGCGGAGCGGGGGATTGATGCGATTCGTATCAATCCCGGCAATATCGGTGGGGAAGAGAAGGTGAAAGCTGTGGCGGATGCCTGCGGCCGGCGGGGAATTCCCATCCGGGTGGGCGTCAATGGCGGTTCCCTGGAAAAGGAGCTTCGGGCAAAGTATGGCGGTGTTACCGCCGCGGCGTTGGTAGAAAGTGCCCTGGGGCAGGTGAGGCTGCTGAACAAGTTTGATTTTGACGATATTTGCATTTCCGTCAAATGCTCCGACGTGCCGCTGACCATGGCGGCTTATTTGTCTTTGAGTGAGCAGACGGATTATCCCCTTCATTTGGGTGTAACCGAGGCAGGAACGCCCTCCATGGGAATGGTAAAGTCCGCCATGGGCATCGGCGGCCTTCTCTGTTTGGGGGTGGGGGATACGATGCGGGTGACGTTGACTGCCGACCCGGTGGAGGAGATTTACGCCGCCAAGAAGATTTTAAAAGCGGCGGGACTGCGGAAGGAAGGCGTGAATCTGATCGCCTGTCCCACCTGCGGCAGAACGAGAATTGATTTGATCTCCATTGCCGGGGAAGTAGAGCGGAGGCTGGCGGATTGTAATAAGAATATTACTGTGGCGGTGATGGGCTGCGCTGTTAACGGCCCCGGTGAGGCCGCCTCTGCTGACATTGGTATTGCCGGAGGCAAGGGGGAGGGCCTGCTGTTCCGAAAAGGGGAAATTCTGTGCAAGGTTCCCCAGGAACGGCTGGTGGATGCGCTGATGGAGGAGATCGAGAGGCTGTGACGGTCAGAGAAGAAAACCGTACTGCTTTGAGGCCTGATGGTTCTTCTTGCGCAATTTTTGGACTTGGGGCGGAAAATATCCGCTGATTGGGTGCCTTGCTATTTTTGGTTTAAACACTGGGCTTGCGGCAGCGGCGCTGTTCCGCAGCGGCTTCTACAGCATCCGCTTGCGAAAATGCTGAATTAGTACGGAGAGAAAACATGTCGAGAAACATCCCATTTTTTGAATTTTTTGCCGAGCTGTCGGCGGCTTCAGAGCTCCGCCTCCGGCTGGCCGGGGCGGAGCTGACCCACGGATGCATTGACCAGGGAGAGCGGTCGATTCAACTGGATATGATGGTGAAAAGTCCTCTGGACCAGGAGAATATTCATAGCCTGGAGGAGACGCTGAAAGCGGTTTACGGCTTTCAAAAAGTAGAGCTGAACATCACATGTGATGCACCGCCGCCTTGTACGTCCAGTCCCGCTCCCCGGGGCGTCAGTGGGCCCAAGGCGGCTCAAAAAAAGAAGCCAGGTAAGATTCTGATGGGAAACCCTATCAAGGCCAGGCCTGGACCCATGTCGGAGCTGAGTGTGAAAATGGGAACGGCGACGGTTTCCGGCAAGGTCTTTGCCTTTGAATGCCGGGAGACCCGCCGGCCTGGTATGTGGCGGCTGAGCATTGACATGACCGACGGCACCGGCTCCGTCACCGTTCAGAAAAATCTGGGCGCCAAGGAGGCCCAGGCTTTGGAAAGTGCGGTGAAGCCCGGCATGTGGCTGGTGGTTCAGGGGAAGATGGAGCCTACCTGGGATGGCAGGGACATCCAACTGAATCCACAGCACATCAATGTAACGGACCACGAGGAACGGCAGGATACTGCTCCCGTGAAGCGTGTGGAGCTCCACCTCCACACGAAAATGAGCAATATGGACGCTCTTACGGACACAAAAGAGGTTATCCAGGAGGCTATTCGCTGGGGACACCCTGCTATCGCTATTACGGATCACGGTGTGGCGCAGTCTTTTCCGGATGCGTGGCATGCCGCGGGGGATAAGATCAAGGTTCTCTATGGTGTGGAGGGTTATTTCATCAACAATGTGGATGACCGTGTGGCTGTTCATGGAACGCTGGATTGTCCGCTGGAAGGGGAGATTGTCTGCTTCGATATTGAGACCACCGGGCTCAGGGTGGATCGGGAAGCCATTACGGAGATTGGCGCGGTGGTGCTGAGGAACGGGGAGATCGCGGAGCGGTTTCAGACATTTGTAAACCCTGGGAAACGGCTGACGCCGGAGATTGTGGGTCTCACCGGCATTACAGACGAGATGCTCAGAGATGCCCCTAAGCCCGCCCAGGCCCTAGCGGATTTTTTGAAATTCCTGGACGGACGGCCCCTGGCGGCTCACAACGCAGAGTTTGATATTGGCTTCATCCGCAAGGGCTGCCGTGAGGCGGGGCTGGATTTCAGTCCAACGTACATTGATTCCCTGATTTTGGCTCAGAATCTGCTGCCGGGATTGGGAAAATACAAATTGGATATCGTGGCGGAGCACCTGGACCTGCCCGCCTTTAACCACCACAGGGCCAGCGACGATGCGGCCACGGTGGGTTATATGCTGATTCCCTTTTGGAAGATGCTTCATGAAAGGGGAGTCCACACCCTACAGGCGGTGAACGGAGAGATGGAGAAGCTGCGGCCCTTGGGGAGCAAATCCAACCGCTTTCCCAAGCACATCATCCTCCTGGCCCGAAACAAAATAGGGCTGAAAAATCTCTATCAGATGATCTCTGACTCCAATTTGAAATATTTCAAGCGGGTGCCTACCATCCCTAAGAGCCTGCTGAAGGAGCACCGGGAGGGAGTCATCGTGGGCGCGGCCTGTGAGGCGGGGGAGGTATTTCAAGCGGTCAAGGATCACAAGGACTGGGAGGAGCTCAAGCGCATAGCTTCCTTTTATGACTATCTGGAAATCCAGCCCCTGTGCAACAACGCCTTTATGCTTCGCAACGGCGACGCCAAGGACGAGGAGGACCTGCGGGAGTTCAACCGGACCATTGTCCGGCTGGGGGAGGAACTGGGAAAGCCCGTCTGCGCCACCGGCGACGTCCACTTCCGGGAGCCGGAGGACGAGGTATTCCGGCATATTCTTCTGGCGTCGAAGAAGTTCCCGGACGCCAATGAGGCCCTGCCCATCTACTTTAAAACCACGGACGAGATGCTGGAGGAGTTCTCCTATTTGGGAAAAGAGAAGGCGTTCGAGGTAGTAGTCGCCAACACCCGGCTCATTGCGGATCAGGTGGAGACATTTGAGCTCCTGCCCAAGGAGCTGTTTCCTCCCAAGCTGGAGAATTCCGAGGAGGACATGAATCGTCTGGTTTGGGAAAAAGTACACCGGCTTTACGGCGAGAATCCGCCCAAGCTGATTGTAGACCGGCTGAATGTGGAGCTGGGGGGTATCCTGGGCAAGTACGACGTGGTGTACATGTCCGCGCAAAAGCTGGTTCAGCGCTCCTTGGAAAACGGCTATTTGGTGGGGTCCCGAGGTTCCGTGGGGTCTTCTCTGGCGGCCTATATGTCCGGCATCACGGAAGTTAATTCCCTGCCGCCTCATTACCGCTGCCCGAAGTGCCGCAACAGCGAATTTATCCAGGATGGGTCCTATGGCTGCGGTGCTGATATGCCGGATAAGATATGCCCGGTCTGTGGGACGAAGTATGAGAAGGACGGCTTCGACATCCCCTTTGAGACATTTCTGGGGTTTGGCGGCGGCAAAGTACCGGACATCGACCTGAACTTCTCCGGCGAGTATCAGGCCCGGGCCCACCGCCACG
>CAJTJA010000027.1 GCA_910576845.1 uncultured Oscillibacter sp. | reverse complement strand
ATGGCCCTTAAAGTATCCTGGAAATAGCCGGATACCTCGGAGGGAGGGAAAATATAGATGTCTGAGATCCATGTGAAGGAAAATGAATCCATTGACAGTGCGCTGAAGCGTTTTAAGCGCAGCTGTGCCAAGGCCGGCGTTCTGGCCGAGGTCCGGAAAAGAGAGCATTATGAGAGTCCCAGCGTAAAGCGGCGCAAGAAGTCTGAGGCTGCCCGCAAAAACAAGAAGCGTTATTTCTAAGCGCTGTTTGAAAATTCCCTGACACAATTTCATTTAATCTTCTAAAAAGCACGATTGAAAAATCGTGCTTTTTCTTTGTCTTTAAAGCTACTTTTAAACTTTCTGAGCGTTGTCCCGCATACCTCGCTGCGGCGCCGGCTTGATCTGACTTAAAATCCGCCGGTCCGGAGGAGCGGACACCGGCAGACTCAGTAAATGCAATCATTGACGGCCTGCCCATATTCCGCGCAAAGCCGCCTTGTCCGGCGGCAGGCAGTTCCCCTCTCAATCCGTTAAACAAGCAGACCATTAAAACCATTCTTATGCATGCAAACTAGGCCTGGCCGGATCATCCGGCTCTCCGCCGGAGAAAATGTCCAGTTTTCCAGCAGAGCTCTCTCCTAAAACGCGACCCTCTCCACCGTTACTTTTTCATTTGCAGCCGGTTCTGCGCCCGCCACTCCCTGGGGGAGACGCCATAGCGTTTTTTGAACGCACGGGAGAAATGCAGCTGGTTAGGATACCCGCACCGAATGGAAATGCTGCCGATGGACCGGCTCGTCCCCTTCATCATGTCCGCCGCCTTGGAAAGACGCAGGCGGATAAGGAATTCCTGAGGCGGGCAGCCCATGCTCTCTTTAAAAAGCTTGCTGAAATAACTCCGGTTCAGCTTGCATGCATCGGCCACCTCCTCCACAGTCAGCTCCCGCTGATAGTTGTGTTCCATATAGGTGATCGCTTCCTGAATATAGAAATCCTTAAGCTGAACACCGTGAAGCGCCCGGCGGGTAGAGGACGTCTGGATCAGCGCATCCAAAAACAAAAACAAGTGTCCGATCAGGTTAAGGCTGGAGGCGTCGGAATGCTCGGCGATGTAGAGCATAATGTCCCGCAGGGCCTGTCCCTGAGCAGGACTCTGCGGACGATAGACAGATTGAATCTCATTCAATCCGGCGCTCTCTACATACTCCGCCGCCCGGAGACCGTCAAACTCCACCCACACATATTTCCAGGGCTGATTCTGATCGGCCACATACGTGTTAATTTGGCCCGGGCAGATCAAAAAACCCTGATCCGCCTTCAGATCATAGTCCCGCCTCACACCGTCCTGATCCGTATTGTCCAAGTGGCCACGGCCTGAGATTACATAATGGAACAGGTAGTGATTACGGACAAAAGGGCCGAAGGAGTGCAGCGGAGCGCATTGCTCCCAGCCATATTGATAGAGCCGCAGATCCAGAAAGTTCTCATTGGGGAAGACGGAAAAGGAGGAATCCTCCATCACGTCCCACATCCTTTCCTGCCGCCTGAACGGAATAGACCGATTGTATCACAAATTTCCCGGAAAGCCAATACAAATTCAGGTAGGTTTTCCTCTCCGGGACAAATTTTTTCGCATGGCGCGGATAAAACGGCAGAGCCAGAGGCCCTGCCGCCTTTTTTCATCCACCGCCGTATCCCGAGCACCCCGGAGCGCAGATTCTCAACGCCGAACCCACTTTCCGAACAGGGTTTTTTTATAATGAAGCAGCTCCTCCCTGGCCTTATCAAAATCCCCAGCCTTTTGGAGGAAAGCCACGCCCTTGGGGATATCCGCGGCCACGCCGCCCAGGCCCCGGGCATAAATTACGCCCCGCATGTAGTCTGCCTCCTGATTTTTCCATGTCACATCGTTCAGGAACCGGAGAGCCTGACCATAGTCCTGCGGACTGCCCCAGCCGTTGAAGGCGCACTTTGCCAGGTAGAACGCCCCCCACTTGCTGTCTCGCTTAAAATAGGCAACGGACAGATGCCGGAACGCCTTGGCATAATCCTGAGGCACACCTTCACCCAGGAAATAAGCCCGCCCCAGATGGTTGTTGGCCCCCATATGATCGGGGTCCAGGGCCAGTTCCCTCTCATAGCAGGAGACCGCGGAAACCGGGTCCTTCTCCACACCCTTGCCCTCCCAATAGAGAAACCCTATCTCATACCAGCTGTCGGCGTTGTTGGCCGCTGCGGATTCCTGAAACCAGCGGAGAGCCTCTTGATACTTTTCCTCTTTTTTCAGCTCCGCAGCGTAAATAAACTGGTGGGTGGGATAGCCCAATTCTGCGCCGGTCTTCCACAGATCCTTGGCCTTCTCCGGCTGGGGGGCGATAATGTCCTCATCCCCCTGGGTGTAGTAACGGTTCAGGTTGTTGGCGGCGAAATGGATACCGCCCCGGAAGGCTTTCCAGAACCAATCCTCGCACTTGGAAATATTTTCTTTCAAATATTCCTTGAATTCCACTTGACTGGCAAAGGAATCCCTGCCTTTATTCTGAATACGAAGGAAATCCCACCAAAAATAGCTGTTGCCTATAACGTACTGACAAAAGGCGTCTCCCTCCTTCGCCAGGGTTTCCACCTCGTTGAAAGCCTCCTGAAGACTTGAGAACGGCATCTTCTTCTGAAGAGACGGCGTCAGTTCCCCGCTGCGAAGGGCCACCAGCACTCCCAGGGCACTGCCCTGCTCCACAGACTTATGCATCAGCTCGATCGCCTTATCATCATCCTCCGGGAAGCCATGGCCGCTCCAGACATACTGATAGCCGCAGTAGCACCGGGCCAGTATACAGCTCGCGTCCCCATCTCCCGCGGCAGAAGCCTTCTCCAAAAGAGCAAAGGCTTCCTTTCCCCGGCCCGTGCGGACATTGTAATAGATATCCAAAAGGGCCTGTTTCACTTCGTTGCTCAATACCGCTGCCATCACTCAAATACTCCTTTTCATGTAGTCTTTTATCCGCTTCCGGTCCTCTCCTCCCGGCAGAAACTCTCCGCTAAGATAACTACTCAGCTATGCCATCGCTTCCTTGGGCGGCATCCCGGCAGTGTAAAACTCCAGTTCAGCCCGCCGGGCCTGAAGGCCTCCACCCTACAGCGGCCATCTGCCCCATCTCCCCCCGTCACTCTGATCCACATGTGACCACCGGATGAGTCATGTCCACCATTTAAATAGAAATGGTTCTTCCGCTGAACCCGTATTACAAAACCAAAGCCGGGATGACAAGACCCGCAGCACCGCAAACAACAGCGCATAGGCAGCAACATTCCATGTCCAGCGCAGAAAACCAGATTTTTCTCTCTCGGCGTTTCCATGCGCCTCCCTCTTATCTTCCAGGAGCGCCCAAGCAAAATCCTACCGCTGATTTTACCAGTTAGTTACCACTTTGTCCAGCCCCCGGCACACTGTTTTCCACCGGAGCTCCCTTGACTTTTTGAGCCGGACGTACTATATTTTTGACATCCAACCACATGGGAAAGGAAGACGTTCAACATGTTTAAACTATTTGGAAAGAAAGAAGCCGCCTCCCCTGAGGAGAAGCTGGCAGAGTGCCGGAAGAAGAAGGATTGGGCGGGTCTGGCCAAGACTTATTACAGCCTTGGGACCACCGCTATGGACCAGGGAGACATGAACCGGGCCGTGCTGTGGCTTCACCGGGCGGACACTGTATACAGCGCCCGTGACGATGTCTATGAAAAAGTCGGTGAAAAGCTGACGGATGACTGTTCTGAGCGCATCGGACATCTGGAGGACGAACACATTCTTTACAACGACCTGCCTGCCCAAGTGGAGGAAAAGGCGGATGGCCTGGAGAATATCAAAATCCGTATCTGGGGTCTTTTGTCTCTGGCACGGCTTGTAAAACTGGGTGAGCGGCTGTCTGTTCTCCCCGGCTGCGAAGCGCTGGGACAGTTGGGCTGGGCTGTGGATACCGCGCTGAAAGCTTTTCAAAGCCTGCCCACCGAGGAGGAATTCAACGGCTTGAAGAATCTGAGCGGCGCTCTTTACGAGCTGGGAGACAGCCCGGCCTTCTGGGGCGCCGGAAGCGAGATTTCCTCCGGCATCGGAGCGCCCTTTCAGGTTTTTGACCTCAACGGTCTGATGGGCGTCCATCTGGAAGCCGACGCCTACCTCAGCAGCCACCTGGATATGATAATTGCCCTCAGCCAAAACCAGCAGCTCCCCACTCCGGAGACAGGGATCATTGCCTGCGCACTGCTGCCGGATTACTATGTCCGTACCAGCACGGAATGTCTGGAGGATATTCCCCAAATCAAAGCAGAACTGGAGCGCATCTGGAACGATTACGACTTTATCTGCTCCGGTCCCGACTGGGATGAAATTGCGGAGCGGGTCTCCCAGTATAAGGCGTTGGACCTTCTGGCGTGAAAACAATGTCATATTTATTGGCGGCCGGAATATGGTTGTGTTACCATTAAAATTACATATTCCGGGAGGCTCCCCAATGGATATCATTGAACTGCTCCTCATTGCCGCCGGCCTCTCAATGGATGCCTTTGCCGTTTCCGTCTGCAAGGGTCTGTCCGTTCAAAAGCTGCAGCCCCGGCACTACCTGCTCACCGGCGCATGGTTCGGCGGCTTTCAGGCCTTGATGCCCTCCATCGGTTTCCTGCTGGGTTCCACCTTTGAGCGCTATATTGTCTCTTTTGACCATTGGATTGCCTTCTTTCTCCTGGCCTTTATCGGCGGAAACATGGTCAAGGAAAGCTTTTCCGGGGACAGCGAATATCACGACGGCTCCTTTTCCATCCGTACCATGTTCCTTCTGGCCGTAGCCACCAGTATTGACGCCCTTGCGGTGGGAGTCACCTTCGCTCTGCTGCCGGACGTCCGCATTGCCACCGCCGTATCCCTCATCGGCGTCACCACCTTCCTGCTCTCCGCCGCCGGACTGAAGGCAGGCAACGTCTTCGGCCTGCGCTATAAATCCCGGGCTGAGCTGGCCGGAGGCGTCATTTTGATCCTTATGGGTGTGAAAATCCTGCTGGAGCACTTGGGAATCATTGCTTTCTAACAAAAATGCCCGCGCCGGAAACAGCGCGGGCGTTTTTATGGGCCACTCCATCTTTGTTTCGGCTCGAACAAATACCAGGCCCCACAGCGTGCGAAAGCCGCCTCAGTTCTCTTTTTTCAAGAAAAGGATCAGCGGTCCATCAGGATCAGGTTCTGGATATTGTTCCGGTTGCTGCCGCTTTGGAGGAGATAGACGCTGTAGATGGCGTTGCTGGTCACATCCAGATACAGCGAGCCGAAGGTTTCATGAGGCGGATAAACACCCAGCCACGCGGAGTCCAGAGTCTCAATGTCCACGCTGGCGGGCATGGGCGAAAGGTTGGTGTCCGCATAGAAGAACTGGTAGGTGCCGGGCATAATGCGCTTGAAGGCCGCGACCTCCTTGAACCGCAGATCCGCGTAGACCACCCGCCCGTCGCTCATGATCACATCCAGGGGGCCGCTGTTATAAGCCAGGTTGCCGATACGGAAACTGGAATACCCGTTGGTGGGCGGGCAGCAGCTGTCTGTGATCTGCATCAGGTCCAATCCCCCGGCGGTGTTGATGACCGCAATGGTGCTGATGCCGTTGGACTGGAAGGGCATGGTTTTCTGGATGTAGACATAGCCGTCGGCTCCCGTGACGGTTACCGTCTGGTATCCGGCGCTGACCTGGCCGTAGGTGGTGGCGGAGGCATAGTTCAGCAGGTTCACAAACCGGCGGTTTCCGATGAAAATACGGAAGGCGGGATAGCCGTAGCCCGCGTTCAGGAAGCGCACCTTCGCCGCTCCGGGCCACAGACCGCCCACCACACCCGGTAAGACGATGATTCCGCCGCAGCCGCCGCCGGGGCAAGGCCAAACCTGACTGCCGCCGCCAGGGCCGGGATAGACCGGTCCGCCCTCTCCGGGGTTCGGCAGGGGAATGACGGGCTCCACCACGCCGCCGTCGGGACCGGGGTAAACCGGACCGCCCTCGCCGGGGTTCGGCAGGGGAATCACGGGAATCTGGCCAGGGTCGGTCACACCGTTGTTCATGTTGCCGGGGTAGACGGGCCCTCCCTCGCCCACGTTGGGCAGGGGGATCAGAGGCTCATCGGCACTGACCATCCTCCCCGCAAGGGAGGCGGATTGCCGAATTGTGTTTTGTTTCATATTCAAGGCCGGAACCGAGTTCCGGCATCCTCCTTTCAAATGGGGCTACGACAGTCTATGCCTGAAACCCCTCCGCCGTTCATGATGCAAGAATGATGGAAGCGTGACGCAAACTACTCCTGTATCCTTTCAAGGAGGCGGTTCCTATGAACAAAATTCTGATTGCCGAGGACGAGGCCCCTATCGCCAACCTGATCAAGACCGCCCTGGATGGGGCGGGCTACCGCTGCGTCTGGGCCCCCGACGGCGCGGACGCGGCGGACAAGCTGGAGTCCCAGCCCTTTGACCTGGCCCTGCTGGACGTTATGCTCCCCAAGGCCGACGGATACGAGGTGCTGGAGTACTGCAAAAGCCTGGAGGTGCCCGTGATCTTCCTCACCGCCAAGGGAGAATTGGAGGACCGGGTGAAGGGCCTCCGCCTGGGTGCAGAAGACTATATTGTCAAGCCCTTTGAGCTTATGGAGCTGCTGGCCCGAGTGGAGACCATCCTTCGCCGCTGCGGAAAGACGGGCCGGGTTCTCCTCCTGCCGCCGGACATTGAGATTGACACTGCCAGCCATATTGTACGGAGGGGCGGCGTTTCCGTAGCGCTGACGGCGAAGGAGTACGACCTGCTGCTCCTGTTCATGCAAAATAAAAATATTGCCCTCTACCGGGACCGCATCTACGAGAAGGTATGGGGAGAGGAATTCCTCGGAGACAGCCGGACCGTTGATCTCCATATTCAGCGTATGCGAAAGAAACTGGGCCTGGAAAGCCGCCTGGTCGCAGTCTATAAGATAGGATACCGGCTGGAGGTGTAGGCAGAACAGCAGTTTGCCGGCCCAGCCGGAAATCCCGCGCAGCGAAAAGAAAGAGCGTGTGCGGGAAACGGGAGGGACCGCCTGGAGCAGCGTCCTTCACACACTGATGGCTATAGAGGCAGCAGGGGAGGAATTGCGTTGAAACTGTTCTGGAAGCTTTTTTGCAGCATGGTCCTCATCACAGCCCTGGCCTGTTCTACCGGGGGATATGTTCTGATCGGAACGCAGTTCCGCTCTTCTCTTGACCGAGAGGTGGCGGCGCTGTATGAAGAAAATGATCTTCTCCGCTTTGCCCTGGCTCAGGAACTGGCATTCAATCCCCTTTACAGCCGGAAGGAGCTGGCCAAAGCCGCCGGAGGCATCTCCATCACCACCGGCCAGGGACGGACCGTCTCCTTCCGCCTCAGTGATGAAACCGGCATCTCCTTAGGGGGCAGCGGCACACTGCCCGTGGAGGCGGCAGTCCTCACCTCTCAGCTTCCCGCCGGACAGCGGGGATGGATGATGGAGGCTCTCGGAGACGGGCGCATATTCCTCCACGCTGCCAGCCCCCTGGCTCTTGAAGACGGCATCCTCTACCTGGAAAACTGCCGGGAAATCAGCGAATTGTTCCGCAGCCGGGCCGACCAGTACCAGAGCTTCTTCTCCCTGATGCTGATCCTTACCGGAGCGGTAGGAGTACTGTCCCTGGCCGTCGCCGCCATGCTGGTCCGGCCTCTGGCCCGCCTCTCTGCCGCTGCCCGGCACATGGCTGAGGGAGAACTTGGCCAGCGGGTCCAGGTGGACGGGGATGATGAAGTGGCCCAGCTCTCTGCCGACTTCAACGTTATGGCCCACCGTATTCAGCGGCAGGTTGCGGAATTAAAAGCGGCGGCAAAGAGGCAGGAGGACTTTATCGGCAGCTTTGCTCATGAGATCAAAACGCCGCTGACATCCATCATCGGTTACGCCGACCTTCTCCGCTCCCGGCCCGCCACAGAAGAACAGGTTCGGGAAAGCGCCGGCTACATTTTTTCCGAAGGACGGCGGCTGGAGGCCCTGAGCCGGAAGCTCCTGGACCTTATCGTCCTGGGCCGGCAGGACTTCCCCCTGCGGCCCGTGCCCCTGGACGTCTTCTTACGCCGGGTGGCCGGCGCTATGGAGCCGCCCCTCCGCCACGCCGGAATACGCCTCACAGTCCAGGCGCAGGCAGTGGCAGCGCTGATGGAACCGGACCTGATGGAAACCGTGTGTATAAACCTTCTGGACAACGCCCGGAAGGCTATGGAAGGCGGCGGCGATGTCCTGATGGAGGGCCTTGCCGAAGAAAACGGCTGCCGCATCCAGGTAACGGATCAGGGCAAGGGCATCCCTCCAGAGGAGCTGGAGAGAGTGACGGAGGCCTTTTACATGGTGGACAAGTCCCGCGCCCGGGCCCAGGGGGGCGCAGGGCTGGGGCTGGCACTGTGCCGCCGGATCACAGAGCTTCACGGCGGGACCCTGGAAATCGAGAGCGAGCCGGGCCGGGGCACCTGTGTCCGGGTCCATCTGAGGGGAGGAGAGGAACCGTGAGAAACTGGAAAAACTGGCTTCTCCCCATTCTGACTCTGCTGACGGTAGCGGCCCTGGCTCTGCTGCCTCTGCGGCTGTCCACTCTGGAGGACAGTGAGCTTGCCGGCGCCGTCCACACCGAGCCCCTGGCGGCGGACAACAACTTTCCCTCCAGGCCCCCGGAGCTTCCCGGACGAGTGTGGCTGCTGGCCCAATGGCAGGAGATGCCGGAAAATCTGACCATCATGAGCCAGGAGCTGGAGAGCGCGGACCGGAGCCGGGAAACGCAGCGGCTTTGGAAGGCCTTGGCGGAGCTTCTTTCCCCTGAGGCGGCGGCGCTGTTCGCCGGGACTGCGGCTGATTCCTGGGATTGGACCCGCTATTATCTCCGGGACCAAGCGGACCTCGCAAGCGCCAGCTTCACCGTAACATACGCCTACGATAAAAGCCAGCGCACCTTTCTCTCCGCAACCCTAGACGGGGAGAGCGGGCAGATTTTGCGTCTGGACTTCCACAGCACAGACGGCGTCCTCTGCGGCACCTCTCCCCTGGAGCTGGGGAAAGCCATCCTGGACCGGATGGAGCTGGAGTATACTCCGGAGGATGTCATCGGCAACACCGCGTATTTCCGCCTGCCGGACTGCAAGAGCCTGTTCTGGATCATAAAGGACTGGAACGAGCTGGACTTCAACTTTTCCCTGGACTGGAGCGCCATGGACAGGGAAACCGCTGTAGACTATGGTCACGAACCCACCGATACAAGTTTGATACAAAAACGGTGAGATTTCGATGCAGGAATGTTTCGGTTCCGACGGAGACAAGCTCTAAGATAGGAACAATCCAAACACAAAGGAGCTGTTTCTATGTCCCGCCTTCATTCCTGCACCATACATGAATTTCCCCTTCCGGCCCGGGCGTACTACGCCGCCGCCCCCGCCCGGTGGAAAACACCTGCTGTTTCCAAGCGCCGTCCTGCGCCCTCCCGGGGCCGGCGGAGGCAATGGTCTTTGCTGCCGTTTTTGACTCTTCTGGGACTGGCGCTGTTTGCCGGGGGCTTCCTGCTGGGCCGGGCCGGAGCGACCGGCAACAACGCCTCCTCACCAGCTACCCTCTCCAATCAGCCCTTTGCCTTCCTCCCTGAAGAGCCGGAACCCAAAGGCTCCGATCCGGTCCGCATTCTGAGCGTACCAGGGGCGGTGCACTCAGGCAAGGAAGGCCAGACGGCCGGCGAAGAAAACTGGGCCCTGATCCTGATCAGCAAGGAACATCCCCTTCCAGAAAACTTCCAACCCCCGGAGCTCACCCAGCTGCGGAACAGCCACGCCATTGACAGCCGGGTTTATCCCTCCCTTCAAAAAATGATGGACGCCTGCCGGGCGGAGGGATTGGAACCGCTGATCTGTTCCTCTTACCGGACGTGGGAAACGCAGTCCGAGCTATTTGAAAACAAGGTTCAATCCTGCCTCCCCAAAGCCGGTTCCCGGCAGGAGGCAGAGGAGCTCGCCGCTCAATGGGTTGCCCGCCCCGGAACCAGCGAGCATCAGGCAGGTCTGGCAGTGGACATTGTGGACAAGTCCTATCAGCTTTTAGACGAGGGCCAGGAGAAAACAGCGGTGCAGAACTGGCTGATGGAACACTGCGCGGACTACGGCTTTATTCTCCGCTATCCAACGGAGAAAAGCGCCATTACCGGCGTGGGCTATGAACCCTGGCATTACCGCTACGTGGGAGAGGCGGCCGCGCAGGCTATTATGAGCGAGGGCCTCTGCCTGGAAGAATACCGGAAAGACGGCTGATTCACTGAGCGGATGACCGTCCTTCCCTTTACCAAAACCTCTCCCCACTTTTCACTGCCTAAAAAGGTCAGGGACTGCGGCAGTGGTCCCCGCTCTTTTTCCATAATCCCGCGCTTCTAAAAAACGTGAAAATGACGGTTTACACCTCCTATTTTTGGGACTATAATCAAAAACTGCTGAAAAACCCAAAATGGAGGCGCGTCCAATGAATAAAGATTTAACTGTGGGAAGGCCGGAAACTGTTCTTTGGCGGTTCTGTCTCCCTCTTTTCGGCAGCATCATCTTCCAACAGCTTTACAACATTGCCGACAGCCTTGTAGCCGGGAAGTTTATCGGCGAAGGGGCCCTGGCCGCTGTAGGCAACAGCTACGAGGTGACGCTGATCTTCCTGGCTTTTGCCTTCGGCTGCAATATGGGATGCTCTGTGGTAGTCTCCCAGTTTTTCGGCGCAAAGGAATACGGAAAGATGAAGACGGCGGTTTCCACCGCCTGCATCGCCAGCGCCATTCTCTGTGTTCTTCTGATGGCTGCCGGGATTTTGGGCTGCGGCGGAATGCTGCGGCTCATCAATACCCCGGAGGAAGCTTTCGCCGGGTCCAAGCTTTATCTGGACATCTATATCTGGGGACTCCCTTTTGTCTTTTTCTACAATATTGCTACCGGCATTTTTTCTGCCCTGGGGGATTCCAGAACCCCCTTCCTCTTTTTGGCGGCTTCCTCCACCGCCAATATCGCCGTGGATATTCTTTTTGTCACTGCCCTTGATATGGGCATTGCCGGCGTAGCCTGGGCAACATTTCTCTGTCAGGGCGCAAGCTGTGTTCTGTCGGCAGCGGCTGTATTTTCCTGCCTGCGGAAAATCGAGAACCAAGATGATGTCCGGCCATTCTCCTTTCTCATTTTCAAAAAAATCGCCGTTATCGCCGTTCCCAGCATTTTGCAGCAGAGCTTTATCTCTGTGGGCAACCTTGTTATTCAAGGAGTCATCAACGGTTTCGGCACTGGCGTTATGGCGGGATACTCTGCGGGAGTAAAGCTGAACAACCTGGTCATCACCTCCTTCACCACCCTCGCCAACGGCGTTTCCAATTACACAGCGCAAAATATCGGCGCGCAGAAGCTTTCCCGCATTAAAGCCGGATTCCGGGCCGGTGTGAGACTGGTATGGCTCTTGAGCCTGCCGCTGTTCCTGCTGTACTTCTTCGCAGGACGATCCATGCTGCGCCTCTTCCTGGAACATCCAACGGAGACCGCCCTGCAAACCGGCGTGTATTATCTCCGCATCCTCTCTCCTTTCTACTTTATTGTTTCCGTAAAGCTGGTGGCTGACGGCATTCTTCGCGGAGCCGGCCGGATGCTTCATTTTATGACCTCTACCTTTACCGACCTGGTGCTCCGGGTGGTTCTGGCAATACTGCTGGCAAAAACCGCACTGGGCTCCCTTGGCATCTGGTGTGCCTGGCCCATTGGCTGGACCGTCGCTTCGGCTATGTCCATTTTCTTTTATTGGGTCGGGCCATGGAAAAACGCCGCCGGTTCAAAAGACCAAGAGAACAAGGAATACCGCCTCCCGTGAGCCATTCAGACTCCCTCCATGCAAAATTCATTTCTCTCCAGATGTCGTTTGAAAAATGCCTTTAACTCTTTTGGAACGATTTGTCAAGTCCACGTTTTTCACGAATATCTCCTCGGTTTTTCTCCACCCCTGCCATTGCTTTCCGAGCAGGAGTCCGCTACAATATTTAGCGGTTGCTTTCAAAGACGATTGGAGGATGTAGTGGCATGGAACTGGGATATGATCCGCTTTGGGATGAGCAGGGCCAGCTGCGGCGGGGCTGCACCGTGGGCGAGGCTCTGGCATGGCTGACAAAGTTCGGGGGGCACAACGCCGGGGAATCCGTCTGTATCAACGGCGTGGGCTATAAGATTGGCTGTCTGCTCTACGGACCGGAACGGCCTGCCGTGGCGGACAAGCCCATCTCCCATGTCTATGACGGCTATTACCGTCAGTTGAACTTCAGCGTGTAAACAATACGTTTCATGGACGCCTTTTACAAAGGCAGGCTTGCCACACATAAGGGTGCGCTGTATATAGCAGGCGCCCCTTATTTATTTTTAATGCGTTTTGTGGTCCCGAAATTTAATCACATGGTTGACACCGGGTCCCCCAGCCATTAAAATATAAAAGTAAAGTAAAATGGCAGGGTGTTCTTCCCCTCAGGCCTTGCCACAGCGCGCAAACCCTATGGAGGAGGAGACATATGTATCATTGCCATCTGCGGATTTATTTCATTGGCTGTCGGCAGGAGCTGTTTGCCCCGCTCAGGGAGACCGCTCCTCTTGATCGCTTTACTCATACCTTTATGGAGAGCGGCGAACCAGACCCGGCCCTCGCCGCGCAGGCAGAGGTGATCTTTGCCGATCTCACGGGGCTGGACGCCGCCGGGACCGTTCAAGCCCTGGCGGAGAGCGGAGCGGAGCTCATCGTCCTTGCCGGCCGGGAGCAAATCGCGGACATAACCGGCCTGTTCCCTGCCTTGACGGATCTGTGGCCACTCCCTATGGGCAGGGAGGAGCTGGTTTTCCGTTTCCAAAAATGGCAGCAGGCCTTTCAGCAGGAAAAAGACCTGTGGGAATCCCGGCAGTATCTGGAGGCCGCCATCAACAGCGTTCCAAACCTGGTTTGGTACAAAACCAAAGATGGCGTCCATGAGAAGGTAAACGATAGTTTCTGTGAAACCGTGAACAAGACTAAGGAGCAGGTTCAAGGGCAACGCCATGCCTACATCTGGGATGTGGAGCAGGACGATCCCTCCTGCATTGAGTCTGAGCGGATCGTTATGGAGACAAGGAAAACCGGCATAGCGGAAGAAACCGTTCAAACCGGCGAGGGGACCCGTCTGATGACCACCTACAAATCTCCCCTCTACGACGTGGATGGCAGCGTCATGGGCACCGTAGGTGTGGGCATTGATGTGACGAAGGAACGGGCTTATGAGGAGGAGCTGCGGCGGGAGAACCGGGCGCTGGAGGCCCTGTTTACCTCTATGGACTGCGGCGTACTGTGCCACAGTCTGGACGGGACCCGCATTCTCAGCGTTAATCGGGCCGCTTTGGAAATTCTTGGCTATCACTCCCAGGAAGAGTTGTTCAAAGATGGTTTTGACACCATCGCTACTTCCGTCATGGAGGAAGACCAAGAGAAACTGCGCTCCTGTATCAAATCTCTGAAAAACCCGGGGGACAGTGTGAGCGTGGAGTACCGGGTCTACCACACCAATGGAGAAATTCTCCACGTAATGGGCAACGTAAAGCTGATGGAAAAAGAAGGCGAGCTGTTCTACCAGCGCTTCCTTCTGGACTGCACAGCCCAGAAGCAGAAGGAACGGGAGGAACAGCTTCGAAAGGAGCGCCGTCATCAAGAGCTGGTCCAGGCCTTAAGTACAGACTACAACCTGGTCTGCTACTTTGATTTAGAAACCCGCCGGGGAAACGCGCTGCGGACTTATGCCTGTCCTGCCGGTCTTTTGGAGCAGCTTTTCACCGGCGATCTGTCCCTGGATGTCCACATGGAAAACTACATACAGACCTGCGTCTACGTGGATGACCGGGATATGGTCCGCCGGGTCTTTGAGGGGGACACCCTTCTCCGGGAGCTCCAGGCCAGAGGCATCTACTACCTCAACTACCGTACCGTCTGCGTAGAAGAGATTCGCTATTTTCAAATGAAAGCCGTTCCCATCGGAGACCAGGACTCCAGCACGGGCGTGGTCATCGGCTTCCGTTGTGTAGACGAGGAAACCCGGTCTGAGATAGAGAAGAAAAACCTCCTGGAGGACGCCCTGGCCCAGGCTAACCGGGCCAGCAAGGCCAAGAGCGTTTTTCTCTCCAACATGTCCCACGATATCCGCACCCCTATGAACGCTATTATTGGCTTCACCGCTTTGGCTACCACCCACCTGGACAACCGGGAACAGGTGGAAGAATATTTGAAGAAAATCATGACGTCCAGCAACCACCTGCTCAGTCTTATCAACGATGTGCTGGATATGAGCCGCATTGAAAGCGGCAAGATGTATCTGGATGAAAAGCCCTGCTCCCTGCCGGATATTCTCCACGGCCTGCGGAGCATTGTCCAGGCGGATGTCCACGCCAAGCAGCTGGAGCTGTACATGGACGCTGTGGACGTGATCCACGAGGATATCCTCTGTGACCGGCTGCGGCTGAACCAAATCCTCCTGAACCTGTTGGGCAACTCCATCAAATATACCCCGGCCGGGGGCATCGTCAGCATCCGGGTAACGGAAAAACCCTCTGCCCCGGCGGGTCACGCCTCCTATGAGTTCAGCGTCCGGGATACCGGCATTGGTATGAGTGAGGAATTTGTCGCCCACATTTTTGAGCCTTTCGAACGGGAGCGTAATTCTACTACCAGCGGCATACAGGGCACCGGCCTGGGCATGGCCATTACCCGAAACATTGTGGATATGATGAACGGCTCCATTCATGTTAAGAGCCGTCAGGGCGCGGGGACGGAGTTTACTGTGGACCTTACCTTCCGCCTCTGTTCCGATGAGAAAGAGCCTACCACCATTCCGGAGCTGTCCGGCTGCCGCGCCTTGGTGGTGGACGACGACTTCAACACCTGCGACAGCGTCTCCTGCATGCTCCAGCAGATTGGCATGCGGGCGGAATGGACGCTTTCCGGCAAAGAGGCGGTGCTTCGCACCCGTCAATCCGTTATGCGGAGAGACCATTATTGTGTTTATATCATCGACTGGCTGCTGCCGGACATGAACGGCATTGAAGTCACCCGCCGCATTCGTAAGGAATGTGGGGAGGATGTGCCCATCATTGTTCTTACCGCCTATGACTGGGCCGATATTGAGGACGAGGCCAAGGAAGCCGGAGTCACCGCTTTCTGCGGCAAACCCCTGTTCCTCTCCGAGCTGAGGGGATGCCTTCTCTCTATCGTCAGCGCAGAGGAGAAATCCACAGAAGAAAACGGTAAGACCGCCGCCACAGTGGCCCTGGGCCGTATTCTGCTGGCGGAAGACAACGAGCTGAACCAGGAAATTGCCCAGGCCATTCTGGAAGAAGCGGGCTTTACCGTGGAAATTGCAGAAAATGGGCAAATTGCTGTTGAGATGCTGCGCCAATCCCAGCCGGGATACTATCAGCTTGTATTGATGGATGTTCAAATGCCTGTCATGAACGGCTATGAGGCTACAAGAGCCGTTCGAACCCTGGAGGACCCGGTGCTCTCCTCCATCCCCATTCTGGCTATGACTGCCAATGCTTTTGAGGAGGATAAGCAGGAAGCCCTCAAGTGCGGTATGAACGGCCACATTTCCAAACCCATTAATATTGGAAAGCTGCTGGAGACTCTGGAAAATGTCTTGAGGCAGCAATCATAATCACCGTCTTTGCCGGTGGTACAGGCAGGTTCTTCCCCTTACGCCCCACTGCCGGCAAAATCAGCTCATTGAATTTCTCCCTTGTACGAGATTCCCTGCCGCTTTGTCGAAACAGCGGCAGGGAACCTTTGTTTTCACCTTGAATTCCTTTTCTTCCTCCATCTATCTTTACGATGAGATACTTATTCAAGCGCGGCATAATCTTTTCAAAGGCACCGGTTGTGGTTTTACAGTCAATGCGGCTGAAAAGAAGCAGATACTTCTTTTCAACCGGCGAACCAAATGTCCGCCAGACCACAGAGCACCCATGCGTTTCCTATAAAGTCAAGCACGGAAAACCGCCCATGCGGTTTACGGCGATGTTCTACTGAACCGCGCTGAAAGGAATCCTTTGGATTCTTTTCAATTGTGCTGGCCATAAGTACACAAAAAGCGTGAGAGAGGATAGGCTCCTCTCCCACGCTCTCTGCATTGCGGCGGCTGCCGCCCCGCAATTATCCAGGCTGAGGCAGCGGTGTGCAGGCGCAGATCAATCTTTTGTCAGCACGCCGCTGAGATCCAGCGGCTTCCCGTCGGACCACAGGCGCTCTAAATCATAGAACTCCCTGGCCTCCTGGGAAAAGACGTGAACCGCAAGACAGCCGTAATCCAGCAGCACCCAGGTGCCGTCCCGGTGGCCTTCCCGGTGAAGAGGCGCCTCTCCGGCCTGTTCCTTCAGGGACTTTTCCACCGCGTCGCACAGAGCATTGATCTGGGTGTTGGACCCTCCGGTAGCAATGACAAAATAATCCGCTAAGGTAGTGAGGTCCGTGATCTCAATGGCGCTGATCTCTCTGCCCTTCTTTTCATCCAGGGCCTTAGCAGCGATAATGGCCAGCTCTTTCGGTGTCATAGACATTCCTCTCTTTCCAAATTATGTGTCCGGACTGCTCTTATACATTGGGGGGCGGTTCAATGAAGGTAAAGCCAGGGTCCGACGGGTCCTGCGGCACTTCCGGAAGCTCAGGTACAGGGTCGGGCTCTACAGGGTCTGACTCTACAGGGTCTGGGGAAGACGGCGTCTCCGGGCCAGGGTCTGGAACGTAGATATCCGGAGTATCGATCTCCGGCCCCGGGTCCGGAGCAGGGGATGTGCCGGTCCCCGGGTCAGAGTTGCCGGGAGTTGTGGTTCCGGCACTTCCCCCGTTTTCCGGGTCCACAACAATTGGCAATCCCGTATCCGGGTCAATGGGATTCCCGTTTTCATCCACAGCGGGCTCGTCTTCGTTCTCTTCCGGCTCAGGTTCCGGGCGTACCGGGGGAATGGCTGCCTTTTGATCCTCCACATAGCCGCTGGAGGAACTGACGCTGCCATCGGCATTAACGGTCATGATATCCAGGTCCGAAAGAGTGAATACTTCTTTAAAAGGACTGAGCTCCTCATTCACCAGCTTTAAAAGCTGGTTTGGATAAAGCGTTACATAGGACTGCATATTCTGATAAGTCCTGCTCCAGCAGTGCGCCGCATAATTGCCCGGAGCAGTGACAAAATTCACATCCTCCACCTTCAGGCCGCCAAGATACGCCGCCTGGGCAAACCACAGGCAATTCTGAAGGCTCAGGTCTGTCTCCACACACTCCTGAAATACCTTGGCAAACTCGTTGATTTTAGCAATATTTTTCACCTGAAGGAGCTGCTGCACCATGGCCTTCAGCAGCGCCTGCTGGGTAGCAATCCGCCCGATGTCACCGTCGGCGTAGCCGGACTTCTTTCCTGTGTCGTAACGGTAGCGGAGAACCTGCATGGCGTCATCTCCGCTTAAAAGCCGGTAGCCCTTTGCCTGTTTAATCGTCAGGTCCTGCCAGGGATCCCGGTAATTCATATCCCGCGGCACATCGAACCACACGCCGCCCATAGCGTCCACTATCTTGCCCACGGCTTCCCATTCAATTACAACCTGATAGTCCGGCTCAAAGCCCACCAGCTGGGAAATTTCCTTGTACAGATGCTGGATGCCCTTTTCCCCTTGTCCGTAATAATTATATACGGCATTGATGCGCTTGATGTCATAGGGAATGTTCACCATAGTATCCCGAGGGATGGACATAATGGAAGCTTTTTGGTTGGTTACATCGTAGCTGGCCAACAGTATTGTATCTGTGTTTCCGCCGCCGCCGGTATCCCGCCCAAGAATCAGAACGGTGTAATAGTCCTCGCTTTTCCGCTCACCGTCCGCCCTGGGACGGGTGCCGTCTCCCCAATCAATGCCCCCGCTGTCCGGCAGACCGTCTCCGTCCAAGTCGGTGGCATTCTGAGCACTGTCCCGGTTCGGCAGCGTTGGCCGGACAAACAAGCTCCGCCAGGCCAGGGTAATCAAAAGGGCCGCCGCCAGCAAGGCGACAATTACAATCAAAACAATCTGCTGGCATGTCAGCTTTCCCCGTCTCGGCCCCTGCGGTTTTTGAGGCTTTGGCGTTTGGTTCCCCGCCAGCCGCTTTCCAATATTGCTCATGCTCTTATCTCTGTCCTTTCAGCGCGTCCCTGGCCTCCAGGGTCTTGGTATGGATGGGAGCGCCCCGCTCCTTCATCTCCTGAATGGTCATCTCCAGTCCCAGCAGCAGCCCCGCGTCCAGGTCCTCATAACAGACCCGCCGCAGCTCACCCACACCTGGGAAATCCCGTGTGGGTTCCATGTAATCCGCCAGATAAATAATCTTTTCCAGCAGCGTCATGCCGGCTCTGCCGGTGGTATGCCAGCGGATGGCGCTGGCCAGCTCTTCATCCGCCCCGAATACAGTTTCCGCAATGGCGGCTCCCGTCTTGGCGTGAAGAAGCTTGGGCGCCCGTTTCTCCAATTCATCCAAAACAACCCCATACTGTTCGCACAGGAGCATCTGCTCTTCCATGTTGAGTTTCTTGGTGCAGTCATGGAGGAGGGCGGCACGCCGGGCCTTTTCCACGTCCCCTCCCCAGCGCTCCGCCAGGTGAATAGCCTCTTGCTCGGTGCCCAGCACATGGGGAATGCGCCGGTAACTGAGATAACTCAGGGCCACAGGCCGGAGCTGAGACAAGGGTAGGGCCTTCATGTCCGCCTTTGTACCGTACAGGCCCTCCCGAAGAATGAAGCCATGCACTGCCGGAGCCAGCAGACGGCCTCCCTCCCCCTTTGCCAGCCGCTCCCTCAGCTCTGTGGAAGAAACCTCCACCACCCCAGGAATGGTCAGGGTAAAAATTCGCGCCTGCGGATAGGTACGGTAAAGATAGCTTCGCTGAACGGAAAACAGCTCCTCCATATCCGCCTCGGTTCGTCCAAAGGCGGCTATACCAGCCAGGGAAATAATACGTTCCGGCTCATGCCAGGTCTGAAGAGTCAAAAACATGTCCGTTCCCATCAGCAGCCACAGCTCATCCTCCGGATACTGCTCTTTTAAGCGGGCCAGCGTATCCGCGGTATAACTGTTTCCCTCCCGGCGGAGCTCAGCGTCCAAAACCTCTACCCGGTCTCCCAGGCCGGTCTGCTCCGCCGCCAAGCGAGCCAATTCCAACCGCTGTTCCGGCGCAGGACTGCCGGGAGGCAGCAGCTTATGAGGGGGATGGCCCGTTGGAATCACCAGCAGTTTGTCCAGCTTTAAAAGTCCGAATACCGTGCGGGCAGCGGTAATATGTCCCAGATGCGGCGGGTTGAAGGCTCCGCCGTAAATACCGATCTTCAAAATCGAAGCCCCCTTGTAAACAGGATCACAGTTTCTTCTTCCGGTCCTTCAGCAGTTGAATACGCTTTTCCTTCGGTTTGGAGTGGCTCTCCCGGTAGAGGACAAATTTGGTCCCGATCACCTGGACCACCTCGCTGCGAGTAGCCTTGGCCAGTTCTTCTGCCGCTGAACGGGCATCGTAATTTATATTATTGTCCAGCACCCGGCCTTTGATAAGCTCCCGGGCCTCCAGTGCATCCTCCGCCTGTTTGACCAAATTGTCTCCGAGGCCGTCCTTGCCGATTTGCAGTATGGTATCAATACCGTTTGCCAGGCCCCGCAATTGGGCCCTTTGCTTGCTTGTTAACTCCATACGTCTCTCCGGCGCATGCGCGCCGCCTTTCTTTTGGGTTCAGGGAGTCTCCGCCGCCGGGCCCCCATATTCTCTCAGCTTTCCCGGACGCTCCGGGTCTGTCCACAGCTCATAGTCACCACAGGAGCAGCAGACACCAGCGGTCCGCTTGCTCTTACTACATCCGCCATTTGTCATATGCCCCGCCTCCACTGCGGCCGTGCAGCATATGACGTCCGTACCGCCGCGCCTCTGGCGCCGGCCTTCATAAAATTCTCGGGCTGTCAGCCGTCCATGCTGAACTCCAGGAACTCCTCCAAAGCACCGTCAAACTCCAGAACAAAGATGTGGCTTTTATCCAGCGCCTGATCCAAATACGTAATCGTACCGGCGTCCAGATCAATCTGCGGCCTTCCCAGGGCGGCGAGCAGCCTCTCCGCCGTCAGGCCCTCAAACGCCTCCGTCAGTTCAGGCAGGATATACGCGGCAATTTCAGGCAGCTGGTCCTCATAGCAATCCGCCAGCTCCTTAGCCGCTTCCTCCAGCTCCCCAGAAGGCTTCTCGCAGATAAATTCAATCCCTCCCAGCTCCGCCAGATAGACGCCGTCTTCTTCACTGTATTGGAACATGGTTCATTCCCCTTTTCAGACGTTTACTTTTTGAGATAAGTTCCCAGTTTCTCCGAAAAGGCTGCCAAGGCTTTTCCCCGGTGAGAAATAGCGCTCTTCTCCTCCGAACTAAGCTGCCCAAACGTCTTTCCCTTTTCCGGAATCAAAAACACAGGGTCATAGCCAAAGCCGCCCTCCCCCAAGGGGGCGAAAGCGATGGCCCCGTCACAGCGGCCCTCCGCCTCCAGCGTATCCCCATTGGGGAACGCGCAGGCCACGGCGCAGGAAAAGTGAGCCGCCCGGGTAGTCTGGCCCCGAAGATTCCGCAGCAGCAGCAGGCACCGCTTTCGGTCGTCCAACCCCTCCCCGCCATAACGGGCGGAGTATACGCCGGGGCCGCCGTTCAGCGCGTCTGCACAGAGTCCGGAGTCATCGGCAATAGCGGGCAGGCACGCCGAGGCGCAGACCGCCTTTGCTTTCAGCATGGCGTTCTCGGCAAACGTGCTTCCGGTCTCTTCCACATCCACTTCCACACCCGCTTCGGCAGGACTGAGGACTTCAACCCCCAAGCCGGACAAAATCGCCCGCATCTCCGCCAGCTTCCCAGGGTTATGGGTGGCCAGCACAAATTTCTCGCTCATCACAATTTTCCCCCCAGCGCTTCTTTTTGGACCGCCAGCAGCTCCTTGCAGCCCTTGGCACAGAGCCGGACCAGCTCCTGCTGCTCCACAGGGCTGAATGCCCGTCCCTCTCCGGTGCCCTGGATTTCAATCAGCTCTCCCAGCTCGTTCATAACGCAGTTCAAATCCACCTGGGCCCGGCTGTCCTCGCTGTACCGAAGATCCAGCAGCGGTGTGTCCTCCACAATCCCCGCCGAAACGCCGGTGACATAGTGCCGGATGGGACTGGAGGCCAGATCACCGTTCTCCACCAGCTTCCGGCAGGCCAGGGCCAACGCCACAAAGCCCCCGGTGACAGAGGCCGTCCGGGTCCCGCCGTCCCCTTGGAGAACGTCGCAGTCAATGGTAATGGTATGCTCTCCCAGGCGCTCCATATCCACGGCGGACCGAAGGGACCGGCCCACCAAACGCTGAATCTCTGCGCTTCTGGGAGAAAGCTTCAGCTTCGCCACATCCCGGCGGCTCCGCTCCCGGTTGGCCCTGGGCAGCATGGAGTACTCAGCAGTAACCCAGCCCTCTCCAAAGGGGACGTGGGGCGGAACCCGGTCCTCCACGCTGGCACAGCAGAGGACCTTTGTGTCTCCGCACTCAATCAGGCAGCTGCCCTCGGCAAATTTGATGAAATCCGTGGTAATTTTCACAGGCCGCAGTTCATGGAAGGCCCGGCCGTCTTCTCTGGTCAAGTTGATTCCTCCTCTTTTGTCTCAATCAAAATCAAGCCGCAGTTTCCGCAGTATTGGGCCGGGCATTTCGCGCCTCTCCAGAGATTCGCCCCCGGGAGGGAAAATTCCCCCTCCCGCCCCGGGAGGCATGTGAACCGATCCTCCTCATCAAAGGGGGTCCAGAGGACGCTCCTCTGTCCGCTCCGCAGAAATCCCGGCTTCAAAGCCTCCCCGCAGCGGGGACAGCAGTTGAACACAGTGCCCGCCTCCTTCAAATGATGGCCTCGGCATAAGCCTCGGAGTCAAAGGGCTGAAGATCTCCAATACCCTCTCCCATGCCCGCAAACTTTACAGGCACGCCCAGCTCTTTCGCAATCGCCACGGCGATGCCGCCCTTGGCGGTGCCGTCCAGCTTGGTGAGGATGATGCCCGTCAGTCCCGCCGCCTCCTTAAAGGTTCGGGCCTGAACCAGGCCGTTCTGCCCTGTGGTGGCGTCCAAGACCAGCAGAGTCTCCCGGGCCGCGCCGGGGCACTCCCGGTCAATGATCTTAGAAAGCTTGGCAAGCTCCGCCATGAGGTTTGCCTTATTATGAAGCCGCCCCGCCGTGTCGCAGAGCACCACATCCACACCCCGAGCCTTGGCGGCCTGGAGCGCATCAAACAGCACCGCCCCGGGGTCCGCTCCCTCATGCTGGCGGACCAGCTCGCATCCGGCCCGCTCCGCCCAAATCTCCAGCTGGTCCGCCGCCGCCGCCCGGAAGGTATCTGCCGCGCAGAGAAGGCAGCGCTTGCCGCACATCTTTAAAAGATAAGCCAGCTTGCCGATGGAGGTGGTCTTCCCCACGCCGTTGACACCGATAAACAGCATGACGCTGGGGGTGGTGGAAACATTCAGCTCTGTGGTTCCAATATCCAGTTCCTCCACCAGCACCGCCCGGAGGGCGGCCTTAACCTCCTCCTGATCCCGCAGGCCGTTCCTGCGAACCCGCTCCCGGAGCTTTTCCACCGTCTCCACAGCGGTTTCCATACCTAAATCCGCTAAAATCAATGTCTCCTCCAGCTCTTCAAAAAACGCCTCGTCGGCTTCCGTGAAGGTAGAGAACAAATTGGTCGTAATCTTTTTCAGCTTGTCAAAAAAGCCCATGTTACCCTCCAAAATTCGGAATTTCCTGCTACTTGCACCGATTTACCCTGCTCCACCGGACCAGCACAGCGCCAATGACAAAACAAATCAACCCCATCGCGGGCAAGATAAAACCATCGCGGTACAGTCCCGGCAGCGGCAATACTGCAATCAGCAAAAGGGGCTCCCTGCAATCCCAGCCGCTCTCACGGTTTCATTCCTCCCTCACCGAATATCCAGCTCCTTGGCCATATCGTTCAGGTTGATTGTCAGAATCTTGGAAACGCCCTTTTCCTGCATGGTGACGCCATAGAGCACATCAGCCTCCTCCATGGTGCCCCGGCGATGGGTGATGACGATAAACTGCGTCCTTCCCGCAAGCCCCCGCATATATCGGGCATAGCGGGTGACGTTCACGTCGTCCAGAGCCGCCTCAATCTCGTCCATAACGCAGAAGGGCGTGGGGTGAACCTTCAAAATGGAGAAATACAGCGCGATGGCCACAAAGGCCTTTTCCCCGCCGGAGAGAAGGGAGATGGTCTTAAGGGTCTTTCCCGGCGGCTGAGCCTTAATCTCAATGCCGGAGTTCAGGATATCTCCCTCATCCTCCAGTTCCAGGCGGGCCTGACCACCGCCGAACATCTCCAAAAATGTGGCCTGAAAGCTCTCGTTTAACAGCCGGAACTGCTCGGCAAAAATACGGGTCATTTCCCCGGTGATGCCGCCGATGATATCCGTCAGCTCCTTCTTGGCCTTTTCCACATCGTCCCGCTGGCCTGTTAAATAAGTATACCGGCTGTTGACCCGCTCATACTCCTCAATCGCTCCAATATTCGGCGTACCCAAAGCGGAGATCTCCCGCTTCAGCTCCCCAATCCGCCGGGTGGCCTTCGGAATGCTCTCCAGTTCGATTCTCTGCGCCTGCGCGTCGCTGTGGCTCAGCTCATAGTGCTCCCAAAGGCGGTCGATAATCTGCTTTTCCTCCATGCCGGATGTCGCCAGCTTCTGCTCCAGCCGGGAAGCAGAACGCTCCAGATTCAAAAGACGCTCGTTCATCTCCTGGCCAGCCTTGTTCTGGGCGGTCCTTTGGGCCTCCAGGGCCATTTTTTCATCATTCAGAGCGGAGAGCCGTTCCTGACAGGCCTGCCGCCGGCGGTTCAAGCCGTCCATACTCTCCCGGCATGCCGCAATCTCCGCCCGGGCCTTTTTAATCGCCTCCTGATAACTCTGAAGGGTCTGCTCTTTCTGCTGCCGGTTTCCGGTCAGCTCCGACGCAAGCCGCCGGAGGTCCTCCGACCGCCGGAACGCCGCGTCCCGACCGGCCGCAAGCGCCGCCAGCTCCTCTTTTTTCGCCGCGACTTCCTCTGTCAGCGCATTGGACTGGGCCAAGAGTTCCGACTGCCCGGACAGGGCCGCCGCGGCCTGTTCCCGGTATTGAGCCGCCTGCGCCTCCTGCTGGGCAACCGTTCTCTCCGCCGCTTCCTTTCGGCGGACATTCTCCGCTAAATGGCCTGCCAGGCTCTCCAGCTCTCCCTCCAGATTCTCCATGTTCTCCCTGAGGGAATTCAATAAGCTGTCAAAATGATTTTTCGCCCCCTCCAGCCGGAGCACCTCATCCTCCGCCTGGCGGCGCTGGCCCTCGGCAGTCTCCACATCATAGCGGGCGGCCGAAAGATCGCGCCGGACCGCCTCCTCCTCCCGTCTGGCCGCCTCAAGGCATTCCCGCATTTCCGCCCAGCGGCCACGAAGCTTCTCCAGTTCCGCGGCCCGGCTCAGCACGCCGGCATTCCGGGAGATGGAACCACCGGTCATGGAACCGCCCCGGTTGATTACCTGTCCGTCCAGGGTGACAATGCGGAAGGCATTACGATACTTCCGGGCCAGGACGATGCCGCAGTCCATATCCTCCACAATCACCGTACGGCCCAAAAGATTTTGAAAAATGTTCTGATATCTGGAGTCAAACTCTACCAGCCGGGAGGCAATACCCACGAAACCAAACTCCCGCTCTACGCCGCTCAGGCGCAGCTCCTCTCCCCGGATGGCGGTGAGAGGCAGGAAGGTGGCCCGGCCTCCGTCCCGCTGCTTCAAAAAACCGATGGCGGCCTTGGCGTCCTCCTCCCGGTCCACCACAATATTTTGAAGGCCTGCTCCCAAGGCAATCTCAATAGCCACTGTGTACCGCTGATCCGTTCTCATCAGTCCCGCCACAGGACCGTGGATTCCCCGCAGGTTGTTTTGACACACCAGCTTTACCGCCTTGGAAAAGCCCTCGTAATCCTTCTCCATCTCCGCCAGCAGCCGGATGCGGTTTTCCAGCGCTCCGGCATCCATGGTCAGCTTCATCCGCTTTTCCGAAGCGGCGGCGGCTTTTCGCTCCCGCTCCTCCATCCGCAGGCTGTGTCCCGCGATGATATTGGCCGCCGCCACCGCTTCATCCCTTGCGTCCTCCAAAGCGCGGCGATTCGCCTTCGCTTCCTTTCGGGCCTGCTCCAGCCGCTCCTCGACGGCAGTCTTCTCTGCCTCCACGGCGCTGCGCCGCTCCTCCATCTGTCCGCTTTCCGCAGAGACAGCGGCGGCCTCCGCCCTGGCGCCGGCCGCCGCCGCCACCGCCACAGCCTCCCGGCCCCGGAGGGCCTCCGCCTCAGACTGCTGCCCTCCCGCCTCGGCGGCTGCGGCACGGGCACGTTCCAACAGGGCATCCAGGCCCTCGTTTAATTTTTCCAAACGGACGGAAAGCTCCTGGGCGCGCTCTTTCTCCCCGGCGGCCTGGGCCGCCAGACCTCCTGCCCGGCTGTCCGACTCCACCAGCTCCGCCTGAGCCCGGTCGATGTTTTCCTGATTATGGGCGATGCCGCTCTCCAGCACCGCGATAGCGGCGGACTGGTCCTTGGTCTGGGCATCCAGCTCACCGGCCTCCGCCCGGACCCGTTCCGCCTCCATGTCCTTTTGCCGCATTGCCTCGCCGAAGCGCTCCCCTTCGGCATACAGCGCGTCCAGCGCGGCTCGGGCCTCGTCACGCTCCTTTTCGGCGGCCCGGAAATCCAGCTCCAGCTTCCTGGCATTGATTTTTAACGCATCCAAATTTTCCAGCCACACGGAAATTTCCAAAAGCCGCAGCTTGTCCCGAAGAAGCAGATACTGCTTCGCCTTTTCCGCCTGATCCCGCAGCGGCTCCACCTGGAGTTCCAGCTCGGAGATTTTATCGTTGATGCGGATCAGGTTTTCCTCCGTCCGCTCCAGCTTCCGCTCCGCCTCCTCCTTCCGGTATCGGAAACGGGAAATGCCCGCCGCCTCTTCAAAAATCTCCCGGCGCTCACTGCTCCGGGTAGAGAGAATCTCGTCGATCTTACCCTGGCCGATGATGGAATAGCCCTCCCGGCCCAGGCCGGTGTCCAGAAACAGTTCCGTCACATCCTTGAGGCGGACAGACTGGCGGTTGATGTAGTATTCGCTCTCCCCGCTGCGGTAATACCGGCGGGTAACGGCCACCTCCGCCTCCTCCATAGAGGGAAAAATATGTTCGGTGTTATCCAGTACCAGCGTCACTTGGGCAAATCCCACCTGGTTCCGCTCTTCCGTACCGCCAAAGATCACATCCTCCATCTTCGAGCCCCGGAGGCCCTTGGCGCTCTGTTCCCCCATCACCCAGCGGATGGCGTCGGAAATATTGGACTTTCCCGAACCATTGGGACCCACAATGGCGGTGATATCCTCGCCGAAGTTCAAAACCGTCTTGTCGGGAAAGGACTTGAAGCCCTGAATTTCCAATGCTTTTAAATACACGTTTCCACCTCTGCTGGAGCGGCTCTCTCAGGCGGCTCCAATAATCAATTAACTATATCAGAGAATACGCCGCATTTCAAGACAAAATCTGTAAAGGGAGTTTGGAGTTCTTCAACTGGAAGAAATCGTAAAAGTCTTCCCTTGACAGTATGATGTCTGCATGCCATAATAGACATATGAATTCATTTATTATCCATGCGAATACCGATTCATCTTGAAAAAGGAGGAACCGTTATGAAGCGCAAAACAATGGACGGCAACGAGGCCGCCGCCTACGCAAGCTATGCCTTTACAGAGGTTGCGACCATCTATCCCATCACTCCCTCCAGCCCCATGGCGGAGCACGTGGACACTTGGGCAGCCAACGGAATGCGGAACATTTTCGGTCAAAGCGTCCGCCTTATGGAGATGCAGAGCGAGGCCGGAGCCTGCGGGGCCATGCATGGCTCTCTGGAAGCCGGAGCCCTCACCACCAGCTATACCGCCAGCCAGGGCCTGATGCTGATGGTACCGCCTCTCTACCGCATCGCCGGCCAGCTTCTGCCAGGCGTCATCCACGTAGCCGCCCGGACCGTGGGCACCAGCGCTTTTTCCATCTTCGGGGATCACTCCGATGTGATGGCCTGCCGTCAAACCGGCTTTGCCCAGCTGGCCTCCTCCTGCGTTCAGGAATGCATGGATTTGGCGGCGGTTGCCCACCTTTCCGCCATTAAAAGCCGGGTGCCCTTCATGCACTTCTTCGACGGCTTCCGCACCAGTCACGAAATTCAGAAAATTGACGTGCTGGATTACGGAGACCTGGCCGGCATGCTGGATATGGAGGCCCTGAACCGTTTCCGGGCCAATGCCCTGAACAGCGAGCATCCCCTCATGCGCTCCACGGTCATCAACCCGGACACGGCTTTTCAGCTTCGAGAAGCGGTCAACCCCTATTATGACGCCGTTCCCGGCATCGTGGAGGAGTACATGGCCCGGATGTCCGGCCTGACGGGCCGGGACTACCGGCTTTTCAATTATTATGGAGACCCCCAGGCGGAACAGGTGGTTGTCGCCATGGGCAGTGTCTCCGGCTGTCTTCAGGAGGTCGTCCGGTATCTGAATGCTCAGGGGCGCAAAATAGGTTTTCTCCAGGTCCGGCTGTACCGGCCCTTCAGCGCCAGGCACTTCCTGGACGCCCTGCCGGAGAGCTGCCGCCTGCTGACGGTTCTTGACCGGACCAAGGAGCCCGGCTCGGGAGGCGAGCCTCTTTATAAGGACGTCTGCTCCGTCCTCCAGCACGGCGGCCGTCCGGTTCAGGTACTGGGCGGACGTTACGGCCTGTCCAGCAAAGACACCACCCCCGCCCAGATGATTGCCGTCTATGACAACATGTCAGGGGAGCAAAAGGACCACTTTACCGTGGGCATCATCGATGATGTGACCCACCGCTCCCTGCCCATCGGAGAAAACGTGGTCACCGCCGGCGCCCGAACCATCAGCTGCAAGTTCTGGGGCCTTGGGTCCGACGGCACGGTGGGAGCCAATAAAAACTCCATTAAAATCATTGGGGACAACACCGACCAGTATGTCCAGGCCTATTTCGAGTACGACACCAAAAAATCCGGCGGCGTAACGAAAAGCCACCTCCGATTCGGGCACACCCCCATTCTCTCCACATATTACGTCACCATGGCAGATTTCATCGCCTGCCACAACCAGAGTTACATCGCTAAATATGACATTGTAAACGAACTCAAAGAGGGCGGAACCTTCCTCCTCAACTGCAATTGGTCCGATGAAAATCTGGAAGCCCATCTCCCAAACAAAGTGAAACGACTCCTGTCAAAGCGGAAAGCAAAGTTCTATACCATTGACGCCAATGCCGCCGCCGGGGCCATCGGACTGGGGAATCGGACCAACAGCGTCCTTCAGGCCGCGTTCTTCAAACTCAGCGGCGTCCTCCCGGTGGACCAGGCCGTCGATTACATGAAGGCCGCTATTCAAAAGACATACGGCCGCAAGGGCGACAAAGTGGTCCGCATGAACTGCGCCGCCGTGGACGCCGGACTCACGGGCCTTCACGAAATTCCCGTCCCCGCCGCCTGGGCAAGTCTCCCGGACGAGCCGGAAGAGCAGGACACCGTCTCTCCCTGGTACGTCCGCACAGTCATGCGGGCCGTCAACGCCCAGAAGGGCGACAGCCTCCCGGTCAGCGCCTTTCAGGACGCGGCGGACGGCAGCGTCCCCTTGTCCACTTCCCGCTACGAAAAGCGGGGCTTCGCCTCTCATGTCGCAAGCTGGCTTCCGGAGAACTGCATCGGCTGCAATCTGTGCTCCCTCATGTGCCCTCACGCCGCTATCCGGCCCTTCCTTTTAAATCAGGAGGATATCCAGAGGGCTCCGGCGGGCTATGTGGCGAAGCAGGCCACGGGCAAAGGCTTCGAGGGCCTGCGCTTCCGCATCCAGGTGGACCCCCTGGACTGCACCGGCTGCGGAACCTGCGCCGCAGCCTGCGCCGCCAAAGACAAGGCCATCGTCATGAAGCCAATTGAAAGCCAGATGCCCGAGCAGCCCAATTGGGACTACAGCCTCTCCCTCTCCCCCAAGCCCAACCCCATGAACAAGTTCACCGTCAAAGGCAGCCAGTACGAGCAGCCCCTGCTGGAATTCTCCGGAGCCTGCGCGGGCTGCGGAGAGACGCCTTACATGAAGCTGCTCACCCAGCTCTTCGGCGAGCGGAA
>CAJTJA010000026.1 GCA_910576845.1 uncultured Oscillibacter sp. | reverse complement strand
AGACCTCTGACCAGCGCAGAGCCATGCTGCGTCAGCAGGTCACGGATTTCCTGGATAAGGGAAAGATGGAGACCACCGTCACCCGTGCCAAGGAAATTAAGCCCCTGGCTGAGAAAATGATTACTCTGGGCAAGAAGAATGATCTGGCCGCTTACCGGCAGGCTATGAGCTTCATTACCCGGGAGGATGTCTGCAAAAAGATTTTTAAAGAGATTGCGCCTACCTATAAGGAGCGCAATGGCGGGTATACCCGTATTATCCGCACCGGCATCCGCCGTGGAGACGCTGCGGAAACCGCAGTGATCGAACTGGTGTAAGAGTATGAATAAGCGCGCTTTGTCATGAGAACCTAGGCTCATGACAAAGCGCGCTTACTTTTTGCGAGAATCTGGGATTGCTTAGGGGGTGTATATAGTTAAAGCGGTTGAAAAGAAATGCTTCTTTGCAACTGCACTGAATATAAAAAGGGAAAATCGTCCAACCGGTAAATGGTCTCCGATGATTCTCTGATTTTCGTTGAAATCCATGAGAATTCCTGCGGGAGACTGTTTTGCGCAGCAGTTTGGGCGGCCATTGGAGCCAAGGCTGGCTTACAGATATCACAGTCCTTTGGGTAAAGAATTTCTTCCCGCCGGGTGCTTTGTTATTTTTCATGCGGCCTTTAGTGGCTTTGCCTCGTAGATGTCTTACATGTAGCTGAAGGATAAACGTGAGCAGAGAAGCTGTTGTAGTCTGCGAAGTTTGAAGACTGCGCCGGAGTCTATGACGATGGTAAAGTCTGCGAGAGCCCTTCCCAAAGAAACGTTCACAGGTGCCGGGGATAGAAGGGCAAGAAAGTTTTTTACTGTGTTTCTTTTCCAAAAGGAAATTGGGTGTTCCTGCGCATACTATTCCCGAACGAATAAGGGGGAGTTGCGCGATGGCAAAAAAGAGCATCTGGGTCTTTGTTCTGTCAGCCTTGGCAGCGCTGAGCCTGGTAGGAAGCGAGGCGGTGCCTGCGGACGGCGTGGCGGAGATTCCTGCGGGTGAGAAATACGTGGCCTTGACATTTGATGACGGTCCTCGCCGGGGAACGACAGACCGCCTTTTGGACGGACTGAAAGAGCGGGGAGCAAAAGCCACATTTTTTCTTATTGGAAAGCAGATTGGAGACAACTCCGATTTAGTTGCCCGGATGGCGGAGGAGGGACACCAGGTTGGGAACCATACCTGGAGTCATCAGGGGCTAGAGGGAGTACCAGCCGCTGTGGCCGCAGGAGAGGTGGAGAGAACAGAAGCAGCGCTGAAGGCGCTGCTGAGCGGAGAGAAATACTGGCTGAGACCGCCTTACGGCCAAGTGACGGCTGGAGCAGAAGGAAACTTTGATGTACCGATGGTGAAATGGTCTGTAGATCCTCGGGATTGGGAAAGCAGGGATGCAGAGAAAGTGACGCAGGCAATTTTAGAGAATGTAAAACCCAACAGCATTATTTTGCTGCATGATATTTATCCAACGTCAGTAGATGCGGCGCTGAAAATAGTGGATCAGCTTCAAGAGGAGGGGTATTGGTTTGTAACAGTTGAAGAATTGTTATGGCTTAACGGCGTAAAACCGGAAGCGGGAGAGATGTACCGGACTGGAAAAGGATAAAGGGCCAGCTCTATGCACAGAGGATGATGTCATGACGGTCCCATAAAAAATATTTCAAAAGCAAGGAATATGCACTGCTAAAAATTCCAGAAATCCTAACGGATTTCTGGAAGTACTTCTGAGAGTTCTTAATTTGACCAGCCGGAAAATTTTCCAACTGGCTGTTCCGCCAATATCAAAACTTGGCAATAGGCGGCTTTAATTATAAATGAAAAGGGCGCTTGTGGGTTCAAAAATGTGGTATAAATCCGGGATTCCAACGGAGGATCTCCTTGACAGGCGTAAAAATCGCACACCTGTGAAGACCGCCGGTCTGTACAAAGAAAGGAAAAAATTTTATTGACAAAATGAGGGGGGATATGTTATGATATTATGCGTGTTCAAGAGACGGCGCCTTCTGAATGGAGAGATGTCCGAGTGGTTGAAGGAACCGGTCTTGAAAACCGGCGGCGCGCAAGTGCCCGTGGGTTCGAATCCCACTCTCTCCGCCAAATTTTAAATCGGGAATATGCGGAAGTACCCAAGTGGCCGAAGGGGCTCCCCTGCTAAGGGAGTAGGCTGGATAAAACCGGCGCGAGGGTTCAAATCCCTCCTTCCGCGCCAAGTTGTGGGGCAGCAGCTTAGCCCTAAGGAAGAATTCCACCCTATAGGGCGGAATTCTTTCTTTTAATTCCTGCTTTGCAGTATATTCCGGCAGAAAATGCGGCCCGGCGGCCACAGGTACGGCGAGGCGTTAGAGCATGCGGGGTGCATGATAGAATTTTTACAAAAACGAATAAAGCGGCCTATGGAAATTTCCTCCATAGGCCGCTTTTTAAATCAAAAAGGGAAATGAAATCACAAAATTTTTGCCCGTTTTACTATTTGTGCCGCTGGTTTATAACTTTGGTGATTTTACCAATTCTTGAGATAAGCAGGAGAACAGAGTATAATAATAGTGAATTTTCTAAATGTTATCTCAATGCAACCATTGGTTGCGGAAATTTCAAGAGTAGTTGATAGTATGCCACGGAGAATTGGGGTATAGTTTTGGTGAGGAGGTAAAGCAGGTGCTGTCTGAAAAAATATATACACTCAGGCGAAAAAACGGTTTGTCTCAGGAACAGCTTGCCGAAAAAAGATGAGCTTACGGGAAATCAACCGGCAAGCTCAACAGACGAAGAAGGGAAGAAAAACAAAACTATGCCGTCCGCAGGAGGAAGCAGAATCGGCATCTGTTTTTGCGCAGCAGGTGCTGTCTGCCTCATCCTGCTTGGCGTCTTAACCGTGATACATCCACCGTCTGTCAGCCAAATCAATGAATCGTCCGTGATTGCTTTAAACGGAACGGGAATCCTCATTGCGCTGTTTGTGCTGCTCACGATATGGGGGATCGTTCTGATTTTTAAAAGTAAATAGGAGACACTTTCAATGAAAAAATATAAAAACCTGGTCTATCTGTTTGCCGCACTTGCAATCCTGCTTGCAAATGTCATGTGTGCCGCAGTTGCATACAATTACTGCGCTTTGCAGTGGGGCGGAAAATACGCATGCTACAGCGCCCCTGCGTGGGCCGCATTCATATACTGCATCCCATATGGGATTGGAATTGCAATATGCGTTCTTTTGGCATGGTTTTTCAACAAGAAGAGTCAAGAATCGTTGTAAATTATAAGGGGGGTTGTTTCAATAGAAACAACCCCCCTTATAAAAATTAAAGAATAAGTTATGTTTGCTGCCTCAACAACGCAACAGGCAAAAAGGATAAATTTTTTCAACCCTTGACAAAAGGAAAAAAACATGGTAAAATGAGGCACTTATCAGCAAAAGATAAAGAGAACCTAATAACACACCTTAACTGTAGTATAGCACATTTCCCAGAAGAATGCAAGAGCAGGGCGAAGGGTTTTTAACAACGGCGCCCGGCGTGCCAAACCCGCCGCATAAAAGCGGCATGAAGAGCCGGCTTTACCGGCGTTTCCTTGAATTTGCCTCTCCTGCCGCCATAGGCGGGGGCGGAAGAAAGGTGAATGTGAAGATGGCCAAAGACAAGTATTACGGTAAAACCCTTCGCAAAAATTTTGCCCGGTATGAAGAAGTCGTTTCCATGCCAAACCTTCTGGAGATTCAGAAGACGTCCTACCAGGAGTTCCTGGATACCGGACTGCGGGAGGTTTTTGCTGATGTCGGCGCAATTTCCGACTATCAGGGAAACCTGGAACTGACGTTCATTGATTATAAGATGGACGAAAAACCTAAATATGACGTGGAGGAGTGCAAGGCGCGGGATGCCAATTATGCCGCTCCCTTAAAAGTCAAGGTCCGCCTGCGGAATAAGGAAACCGAGGAAATCAAAGAGCAGGAAATTTTTATGGGAGATTTCCCGCTGATGACGCATTCGGGCACCTTTATTGTCAATGGCGCGGAACGCGTGGTAGTCTCTCAGATTGTCCGTTCTCCTGGTGTATATTACGGCCATGAAGTCGATATTAAGACGGATATGCCTATTCTGACTTCTCAGGTGATCCCTCAGCGGGGCGCATGGCTGGAATATGAGACCGATGCAAACGAACTCTTTTGGGTCCGCATTGATAAAAACCGGAAGATTCCCGTCACCTGCCTCCTCCGAGCAATCGGCTTGAAGACAGATCAGGAGATTCTGGACCGATTCGGTGATGATCCCCGGATTGTTGCCACTTTGGAGAAAGACCCCTGCAAAAATTATGAAGACGCCATGCTGGAGATTTACCGCCGCCTCCGCCCCGGCGAGCCCCCCACGGTGGAAGCCGCCGAGACGCTGGTGAACGGCCTGTTCTTTGATCCCCGGCGTTATGATCTCTCCGTCGTCGGCCGGTATAAATTCAATAAAAAACTTTCCCTGTGGCAGAGGGTTACCGGACGGAAATTAGTCTATCCTGTGGCGGACCCGGCTACCGGCGAAATTCTTTTTGATGAAGGAACCTTGCTGAGCAAAGAGAACGCCCGCCTGCTGGACGCCGCAGGCGTCAGCGATGTTACGATTGACGTGGACGGCACCCCCCTCCGGGTTACGTCCAACGGCATGTGTGATATGAGCCGCTATGTGGATTTTGATCCTCTGGAGAGATGCAAGATCAAAGAGCGGGTTCGCTTCAGCGTGCTTCAGGAGCTGCTGGGACAGTACAGCGGCGAGGAGCTCATTGACCAGATCATTCTTCACAAGGATGCGTTGGTGCCCAAGCACATTATCGTGGACGATATTTTGACGTCTGTCAACTATATGAATGGCCTGGCCCGGGGGGTTTCGGTCAAAGACGATATCGACCATCTGGGCAACCGCCGTCTTCGCTGTGTGGGAGAGCTGCTGCAAAATCAGTTCCGCATCGGTTTTTCCCGTATGGAGCGGGTTATCCGGGAGCGGATGACCATTCAGGATATGGATATCGTCACCCCCCAGAGCCTGATTAACATTCGCCCCGTTACCGCCGCTATTAAGGAGTTCTTCGGCTCCAGTCCTCTGAGCCAGTTTATGGATCAGACCAACCCCTTGGCAGAGCTGACCCATAAGCGCCGCTTGTCCGCTCTTGGCCCCGGTGGTCTGAGCCGTGAACGGGCCAATATGGAGGTTCGGGACGTTCATTACAGCCACTATGGCCGGATGTGCCCCATTGAGACGCCGGAAGGTCCCAACATCGGTTTGATCTCCTACCTGGCTACCTATGCCCGGATCAACGAGTATGGCTTCATTGAGGCGCCTTACCGCGCAGTGGATAAGGAGACCGGCAAAGTAGCCGATAGCATCACCTATATGACTGCCGACGAAGAGGACAACTTCATTGTCGGTCAAGCAGCTGAGCCGCTGGACGAGAATGGATGCCTAATCAATGCCCGTATTACCGGGCGGCATCGGGATGAGATCGTAGATGTGGATCGGGAGATGATTGATTATATCGACGTCAGTCCCCGAATGATGGTCTCCATCGCCACGGCCATGATTCCCTTCCTGCCCAACGACGATGCAAACCGCGCCTTGATGGGCGCGAACATGCAGCGGCAGGCCGTGCCTCTGCTCCGGCCCGAGGCTCCTATTGTGGGTACTGGTATGGAGCACAAAATCTGCATTGACTCTGAGATTGTGGTCCTGGCGGAGGGCGATGGTGTAGTCACCTCCGTAGACGCACGGCATGTTACGGTTAAATATGACAGCGGGGAGACCAAGGACTATAAGCTGGTAAAGTTCCTCCGCTCGAACCATACTACCTGTATCAACCAGCGGCCTATTGTTGAAGTGGGGGAGCGGGTCCACGGCCGGGGTGTTGATGCCAACGGACAGCCCATGGATCCCTCTGTCTTGGCAGACGGTCCCGCTACCGAACAGGGCGAGATTGCTTTGGGCCGGAATATTCTTGTAGGTTTCATGACGTGGGAGGGCTATAACTACGAGGACGCCGTCCTGCTGAACGAGCGCCTGGTCCGGGAGGATCTGTACACCTCTATCCATATTGAGGAGTTTGAGATTGATGCCCGGGACACCAAGCTGGGGCCCGAGGAAATTACAAGAGACATTCCCAACGTGGGCGAAGATGCCATGAAGGACCTGGATGAAAACGGTATTATCCGTGTAGGCGCGGAAGTCAAGGCCGGAGACATCCTGGTTGGCAAAGTTACACCCAAAGGCGAGACGGATTTGACTGCCGAAGAGCGGCTCCTCCGGGCCATCTTTGGTGAGAAAGCCCGGGAAGTCCGGGACACCTCCTTGAAGGTTCCCCACGGCGAAAGCGGCATTGTGCTGGATACCAAGGTCTTCACCCGTGAGGGCGGCGATGAGCTGGGCCCCGGCGTGAACATGGTGGTTCGGGTGTATATTGCCCAGCGCCGGAAGATTCAGGTGGGCGACAAGATGGCGGGCCGGCACGGCAACAAGGGCGTTGTGTCCCGTGTTCTTCCCCAGGAGGATATGCCCTTCCTGCCGGACGGTACGCCGCTGGACATTGTACTGAATCCTCTGGGCGTGCCTTCCCGTATGAATATCGGCCAGGTGCTGGAGGTCCATTTGGGCTATGCGGCCCATGCTTTAGGGTGCAAGGTGGCCACTCCCATTTTCGACGGTGCGCGGGAGGAGGACATTTCCGCTATGCTGGCCGAGGCTGGACTGGACCCCGACGGAAAGAGTGTGCTTTACGACGGCCGCACCGGCGAGCCCTTTGACAACAAAGTTACGGTGGGTTATGTATACTTCCTCAAACTTCACCACTTGGTGGATGATAAGATTCACGCCCGTTCCACCGGCCCTTATTCTCTGGTGACGCAGCAGCCCTTGGGAGGCAAAGCCCAGTTCGGCGGCCAGCGCTTCGGCGAGATGGAGGTCTGGGCACTGGAGGCTTACGGTGCGGCGTATACCCTTCAGGAAATCCTGACCGTAAAGTCCGACGACGTGACAGGCCGTGTCCGCACCTACGAGGCCATTGTCAAGGGCCATAACGTGCCGCAGCCCGGCGTACCGGAGTCCTTCAAGGTTTTGGTGAAGGAGCTCCAGTCCCTCTGCCTGGATATCCAGGTGCTGGATGCGCAGGGCAATCCCATCGAGCTCCGGGAGGACGAGGACGCTATGGACACATTCAACCTGGCCCGGATGGATGCCGATGATGAGCGGACCCGCGGCGCCTTCAGCGAGGATATGGAGGCGGAGTTCCAGGAATCCGGTTTCGATATAGAGGACGCCCCTGAGGATGCGGGCGCGGACATGGACGCCGGTTTTGACGGCGAAGACGAGGAAGACGAATGATGCGTTCGTTAAAAATATCCGGTGCATTGAAGGAGGAACGCGCAATATGATCGACAACAAAACCGGCGGAAACATCGCCTTTGACGCGATCAAGATCGGCATGGCCTCTCCGGAGCAGATCCGTGAATGGTCCTATGGCGAAGTGAAGAAACCGGAGACTATCAATTACCGTACGCTGAAGCCGGAGCGGGACGGGTTGTTCTGCGAACGCATTTTTGGTCCCACAAAGGATTGGGAGTGCCACTGCGGCAAGTATAAGAAAATCCGTTATAAGGGAAAAATCTGCGATCGCTGCGGGGTGGAGGTCACCCGGGCCAAGGTCCGCCGGGAGCGGATGGGCCACATTGAGCTGGCGACTCCCGTCTCCCACATCTGGTATTTTAAGGGTATTCCCTCCCGAATGGGCCTGCTGCTGGATATCAGCCCCCGTATCCTGGAAAAGGTGCTCTATTTTGCCAACTATATTGTCACGGACCCCGGCGAGACGCCCCTGAGCCGCAACCAGATTCTCTCGGAGAAGGAGTATCGGGATTATCGGGAAAAGTATGAAGACGACTTCCAGGCCGGCATGGGTGCGGAGGCCGTAAAGAAGCTGCTTCAGGATGTGGATATGGATGCGCTGTCCAATCAGCTTCATGCGGAACTGAAGGGCTCCTCCGGCCAGAAGAAGGCCCGGATCGTCAAACGGCTGGAGGTGGTAGACGCTTTCCGGCTCTCCGGCAATAAGCCGGAATGGATGATTATTGATGTGCTTCCGGTAATCCCTCCGGAGCTGCGGCCTATGGTTCAGTTAGACGGCGGACGGTTTGCAACATCCGATCTGAATGACCTGTATCGCCGGGTTATCAACCGAAACAACCGCCTGAAGAGGCTGATTCAGCTCAATGCCCCGGATATCATTGTCCGCAACGAAAAGCGGATGCTTCAGGAGGCGGTGGACGCCCTGATTGATAATGGCCGCCGTGGCCGGGCTGTTACCGGCGCCAATAACCGGGCGCTCAAGTCCCTCAGCGATCTCCTTAAGGGCAAGCAGGGCCGTTTCCGCCAGAATCTTCTGGGCAAGCGGGTGGATTACTCGGGCCGAAGCGTTATCGTAGTCGGCCCTGAGCTGAAAATTTATCAATGCGGCGTACCCAAGGAGATGGCGGTCGAACTGTTCCGCCCCTTCATTATGAAGAAGCTGGTGGAAGATGGCACCGCCAATAACATCAAGTCGGCAAAGAAGATGGTGGATAAGGGCGTGACAGAGGTCTGGGATGCTCTGGATGTTATTATCAAGGATCATCCCGTGATGCTGAACCGGGCTCCCACGCTGCACCGTTTGGGCATACAGGCATTTGAGCCGGTGCTGGTGGACGGCCGGGCCCTGAAGCTCCATCCCCTGAACTGTACGGCGTTCAACGCCGACTTCGACGGCGACCAGATGGCGATTCACGTGCCCCTGAGCGCCGAGGCCCAGGCCGAGGCCCGCATTCTGATGCTCTCTGCCAACAACCTGCTGCGTCCCCAGGACGGCGGCCCTGTCACTGTACCCACTCAGGACATGGTGCTGGGCAGCTATTATCTGACCATGGATCGGATGGGAGGCAGCGAAAAGGGCGCGGAGGAGATATGGTGCGTAGATGCGGGAGACACGAACCTCACCGCCGGAGGGCCGGTGAACGCTGATGAGTTCCTGTCTGCCAACGAGGCGATTGACGCGGAAAACAGAGCCGCGAAAAAAGCCGGCGGGCCGGAGAAGCGAAAGGCTGTCTATAAGCCGCTCCGTGTTTATGCCAATGAGAACGAGGCGCTGATGGCTTATAATGAGGGCGTTATTGGGCCTCACTGCCCCATTTTGGTCCGCCGGACATGCGCGGTGGACGGCGTGGAGCATACCCGCATTGTGGAGATTACTCCGGGCCGGATTATTTTCAATCACAATATCCCTCAGGACCTGGGATTTGTGGACCGGAGCGACCCGGCCCACGTCTGCGACTATGAAGTCACTGAAACCTGCGGCAAGAAACAGTTGGGAAGAATTGTCGACAGAACGATTAACAAGCACGGCTTTACCATGGCGGCGGAAGTTCTGGATGCTATCAAGGCCACGGGCTACAGATATTCCACCCGGGCGGCCATCACTGTCTCCATCGCCGACATGACGATTCCCCCTAAGAAATATGAAATGGTCCGGGATACGGAGCAGAAGGTGCTGGATATTGAGACCCAGTATAAAATGGGCTTCATGACGGACCAGGAGCGTTACCGCAACGTGGTGCAGGAGTGGGAGAAAACCACAGAGGATGTCTCCGACGCCCTGCAGAAAAACCTGGACCGCTACAACCCCATCTTCATGATGGCGGACTCCGGTGCCCGTGGCTCCATGAAGCAGATCCGCCAGCTGGCGGGCATGCGCGGTCTGATCGCCAACACCGCGGGCAAGACCATTGAGATTCCTATCAAGGCCAACTACCGGGAGGGCCTGACGGCTCTGGAGTATTTTATTTCCAGCCGCGGCGCCCGTAAGGGATTGGCGGACACCGCCCTGCGGACTGCCGACTCCGGTTATCTGACCCGCCGCATGGTAGACGTCTCCCAGGAGGTTATCATCCGGGAAGAGGACTGCCATGTTACTCACGGAATTAAGGTGTCTGAGATCAGTGAGAACGGGCAGGTTATTGAAAAGCTGTCCGACCGTCTCCGCGGCCGGTTCCTGGTGGGCAATGTGGTGGACGCGGACACTGGCGAGGTGCTGCTTTCCAGCGATGTGATGATGAGCGGCGACGAGTCCGAACTCCTGGAGAACCGGAAGTGGATTCAGGAGAACTTCCGGCCCGGTGACCGCTGTGAGTATGATCCGGAGGGCAGTCCGGACAAAAAGCCTACGGTTATGATCCGCACCGTTCTAACGTGCAAAGCGCCCAGCGGCGTGTGCGCCAAGTGCTATGGCATGAATCTGGCAACGTCCAAGCCTGTGGGCCCCGGTGAGGCTGTCGGCATCATCGCCGCCCAGTCCATCGGTGAACCGGGTACCCAGCTTACCATGCGTACCTTCCACACCGGCGGCTTGGCGGGCGGGGACATTACCCAGGGCCTTCCCCGTGTCGAGGAGTTGTTTGAAGCCCGGAAGCCCAAGCGTATGGCCACTCTGGCGGAGATCGGCGGCACGGTTAAATTTGAGGAGGCTACCAAGGGCAGTCTGCTGAATATCATTGTCACGGCTTCCGATGGGGATACCCGGACTTATGCTGTGCCTCATACGGGTCTGCTGGTGAGGGACGGCGACGTCATTGAGGCGGGCCGCCAGATGACATACGGTGCGCTGAATCCCCACGACGTGCTCCGCATCCGGGGTGCGGACGCGGTGTACAACTACCTGATTCAGGAGGTCCTGCGGGTGTACCGCCAGCAGGGCGTGGATATCAACGATAAGCACATTGAAGTCATTGTCCGTCAGATGATGCGGAAGGTTCGCCTGGAGGATGCGGGAGATACCAGCCTGCTGGATGGCTCTATGGTAGACGTGCTGGAACTGGAAAATGCCAACGATGATATCCAGCGCCGGAACGCCGCCGGAGAGACGCAGGAGAATGGTGAGCCCCTGCGCCCGGCGGTGGGCACTCAGCTCCTCATGGGCATTACCAAGGCGTCTCTTGCCACGGATTCCTTCCTCTCCGCCGCCTCCTTCCAGGAGACAACGAAGGTGCTGACGGAAGCTGCCATTAAGGGCAAGAGCGACCGTTTGGCAGGCCTGAAGGAGAATGTTATTATCGGCAAACTGATTCCTGCCGGTACGGGTCTGACGGCCTATCACAATGCGGCGGAACAGCTGATTCCGGAGGCGGAGAACGACCCCGGGCCGGAGGAGACCGAGTCTCCCATTATCTTTGGGAACGCCGTCATTGAGGCGGCAGAGACCGCCCCTCTCTCCGTGGACTGAGCACGCGTAAACAGATGAGAATCAATCGATGAACATCAAAAGAGCCAGAGCCCCTCCGGGGGCTCTGGCTCTTTTGCGTCTTGTCAAAAAAGAAAGAAGACTACATGGACGGGAAGGAAGAGAGTTACGAGAGGAACCCAGAAAGGGTTCCTCTCGTTTTCAATGAGAAGTTTTTCAGAACTTCTCACAGGTTCTGAAAAACTTGCTCAGGCTGGCGATAATAGGTTTTCGACAGCCTGAGCCAGAGCCCCCGGAGGGGCCCTGGCTCTTTTGGCGCAGCGGGCCTTCGCCCGCTTTGTTTTCCATATCCTCTAGGGCCTGCCAAAAGCGCGGCCGCGGTTAATACAGTCAAGGTAGTTGAAAAGAAGCATTTCCTTCCTTTCAACCAGTGGACCAAAGGTCTGCCAGGGCGCGGAGCACACATGCGCTTCCTATGAAGCCAAGCTCAGAAAGCCGCTGATGCGGCTTACGGCTTTGCAGCGCCGCACGGAAAAGAATCCAGAGGATTCTTTTCAACTGTGCTGGCTAGGCCTTGTTTGAAACATGTCAAAGCGCCCAAACAGCGGATCTTTTTCCGCCGCTCTGCGTTAAATTTTCTTGCCGGGCGACAGCCCGCCTGCAAAAATTTGCCTTGCCCGGCAAAGAATCTCTCGCTGCCGGGCGTTCTGTCATTTATCAAACAAGACATAGAAAAGACGGAAGAAGTTTGATGCCGGGGAATATGTTTTCCCGCCGGCCTGTTCGTGCGGCTCCGCCGGCACTCCTTCCGCTGTCCATGGCCCTGACCATGCACAGCATCTTCCTTTTCCAATCCAAGGAACCGGCCTGGCAGAAAAAGAACGGCTGTTTCGCCTCTATAATCTGGCATGGTTCGGAAATGGAAGCTTGTGGGCAAAATTTTCGAAGAGCTTTTACAGCCCTCGCCGCTGAAGCGGTTCCGCCCGCTTTCGGTTCAGAGACATTCATAACGGGGCCTCTTTATCCCCTCAAAATATCCGTATTACGGTATTGAATGGCTTCTGCCAAGTGTGCAGGCCCGATATCCGCCTCCCCGTCCAGGTCGGCGATGGTCCGGGCTACCCGAAGAATCCGGTCATGGGAGCGGGCTGTCAGACCCATGCGCTGGAAGGCGTTCTTCATCAATGCTTCTCCCCGTTCATCAAGGCGGCAGAATTTTCCCACCTGGGCCGGAGTGATCTGGGCGTTGCATGCCGCGCCGCTGCCGGAGAGACGTTCGGCTTGAACAGCCCTGGCGGCGTCCACGCGGACTTTTACCGCCGCTGAGGATTCCGGCACTTCCCGGCGGCGCATGGCTTCATATTCCACTGAGGGAACGGAGACATGAAGATCGATGCGGTCCAGCAAGGGACCGGAGATTTTCTCCACATACCGCTCCCGGTCTCGCTGGGAACAGGTGCAGCGGCGGTCCGGGTGCCCGAGCCAGCCGCAGCGGCAGGGGTTCATGGCACAGATGAGCTGGAACCGGGCAGGGAGCCGCAGGGTTCCCCCGGCGCGGGAGATGGTGACGTCCCCGTCCTCCAGCGGCTGGCGGAGGACTTCCAGAGCGTCCCGGCGGAACTCCGGCAGCTCATCCAAAAAGAGAACTCCATTGTGTGCCAGGGAAATTTCCCCGGGCCGCATGGCGGGGCCGCCGCCAGTGAGGGCGGAGGCGGAAACGGTGTGGTGGGGGCTGCGGAAGGGACGGCGGGTGAGGAGCGGGTGTTCCGGGGCTGCCAATCCTGCCACAGACCACACGCCGGAGGCCGCCAGGGCCTCCTCCCGGCTCATGTCCGGAAGAATGGAGGGCAGGCGCTTGGCCAGCATGGACTTCCCTGCTCCGGGGGAGCCGATCATCAACAGATTGTGCCCTCCGGCGGCGGCAATCTCCAATGCCCGCTTCACATTTTCCTGGCCCATTACGTCCCGGAGGTCCAAGAGACCGGTCTCATCCTCCGCCGGCACCCAGGCCGGAGTGGGGGGCAGAGGCTTTTCTCCCCGGAGATGAGCTGCCAGGGACGCTACATCCGATACCGCATAAACGGTCAGGCCATCGGCCAAAGTGGCTTCCGCGGCATTGTCGGCGGGAACAAAGAGCTGCCGGATTCCCGCTTTTTTCGCCGCCAGGGCCATGGGCAACACCCCTGCCACGCTCCGCAAAGTCCCTGACAGGGACAGCTCACCCAAGAAAGCTGTGTCTGCCGGAGGCGCGGGGAGGTCCCCGGCCGCCGCCAGAAGGCCCACAAAGATGGGCAGGTCGTAGAGGGTTCCCGCCTTCTTCTGCCCCGCCGGGGCCAAATTTACGGTGATGCGGCTGACAGGGAACTTAGCACCGCAGTTTTTCACTGCCGCCCGGACCCGCTCCCGAGCCTCCCGGACGGCGGCGTCGGGCAGGCCCACCACGTCGAAGGCCGGCAGGCCCCCGGAGAGAAAGCACTCGGCGCTGACATCGTAGCCGGAAACGCCGTTTAAGCCAAGGGAACGTACCGTGACCACCATAATTGAAACCTCCCGCAAAGCGCGGCGTGGCGCCGCGTTGTCTGTATAAGAGCATGATACCACAGATTGGGAGAAATGGAAAGGAGAGAAGGAAGCGTCTTGTTTTTGCCGGGCTTGCAATCTCCGCCCGGCAGTGCTATGCTGAATTCTGGAGGTGGAAGACATGGAGAAAACTACAAAAATTAGACTGTTTGCCGCACTGTCGTGCATTATTTTGCTGGCGCTGTTTTTGTATCCGCGAGGCGGCGGAAATGTGAGGGAGGTTGTAATTTCTCCGGTGGAATCCGACATTTACACAGAGGCTGATATCGACGCGGCAATGGATGTGACGCTGCGGTATTTCAAACAGGGGTTTAAGGGCTGCACCTTGAAAGAACTGCGCTATGCGGGCGACGAGGCCGCCGGGCAGTTTGCGGAATGGGAGGAGCAGTATGAAGTCGGCGAGGCCATTGTGCTGCTGTCCACCTTCGACGTAGACGCCTCCGGCGGAGACGGTTCCTTGAATCCCAACTATACCTATAAGAATTGGGGTTGGGTTCTGGGGAGAAACGCGGGCGGCGAATGGGAGCACCTCACCTATGGATACGGCTGAGCGCAGAGACAGGGATAAGGCTACAGGCGCCGCCCGATTGGGCTCTGCGGGGGAGCGCGCCGCGAGAGGCGGACGGAATCGTTTAGCCTCCAAGAAATCTTGACAAAATTTGTGCAAAAAATAACAAAGCGGCGGTTTACACCGGGAAAGAGCCGTGATATAATAAGCAACGCATGGAGACTCGCAGGGAGAGCTCGGGTCCCCTGTCTTGGAGAGATTGCCGTCCCCGGGCGGCAGATTTACAGGAGGTAAGTTTATGGCAAGAAAGTTCAAGTCCATGGACGGAAACAACGCGGCGGCATATGTCAGCTACGCGTTTACCGAGGTGGCGGGCATCTACCCCATCACCCCGTCTTCGCCCATGGCAGACTTGGTTGACCAGTGGTCCGCCGCCGGTCAGAAAAACATCTTCGGCACCACAGTTAAGGTTGTGGAGATGCAGTCCGAGGCCGGTGCTTCCGGTACGGTGCATGGTTCTCTGGCCACCGGCGCAATGACCACCACCTACACCGCCTCTCAGGGCTTGCTGCTGATGATCCCCAACATGTATAAGATCGCCGGTGAGCTGCTGCCCTGCGTGTTCCACGTGTCCGCCCGCACCGTGTCCAGTCATGCGCTGAACATCTTCGGCGACCACTCCGACGTCATGGCCTGCCGCCAGACGGGCTTCGCCCTGCTGTGCGAGGGCAATGTCCAGGAGGTCATGGACCTGGCTCCTGTGGCGCATCTTGCCGCCATCGAGGGCCGCGTTCCCTTCGTGAACTTCTTCGACGGCTTCCGCACCTCCCACGAAATTCAGAAAGTGGCCGTGTGGGATTACGACGATCTGAAGGAAATGTGTGACATGGAGGCTGTGGACGCCTTCCGTAAGCATGCCCTGAACCCCGAGCGGCCCAATATGCGGGGTTCCCACGAGAACGGGGACATCTTCTTCCAGCACCGCGAGGCCTGCAACCCCTACTACGACGCTCTGCCTGATGTGGTGGAGAAGTATATGGGCAAGGTCAACGAGAAGCTGGGTACCGACTATCAGCTCTTTAATTATTACGGTGCGTCCGATGCCGGCCGCGTGATTATTGCAATGGGTTCCATCTGCGATGTGGCGGAGGAAGTCATCGACTATATGAATGCCCACGGTGAAAAGGTGGGCCTGATTAAGGTCCGGCTGTACCGCCCCTGGAAGGCCGAGAAGCTGCTGGCCGCCATCCCCGCTTCCTGCAAGAAAATCGCCGTGCTGGACCGCACCAAGGAGCCTGGCTCCCAGGGCGAGCCTCTGTATATGGACGTTGTCACTGCTTTGGCCAATGCCGGCAGGAACGACATCACTGTTATCGGCGGCCGCTATGGCCTGGGCAGCAAGGACACCCCGCCCGCCAGCGTCTTCGCCGTATATGAGGAGCTGACCAAGGCGGAGCCCAAGCGCCAGTTCACCATCGGCATCGTGGACGACGTGACCCACCTGAGCCTGGAGGAGAAGCCCGCCCCCAACACCGCCGCGGAGGGCACCATCGAGTGCAAGTTCTGGGGTCTGGGCGGCGACGGCACCGTGGGCGCCAACAAGAACTCCATCAAGATCATCGGCGACCACACCGACAAGTATGTTCAGGCGTATTTCCAGTATGACTCCAAGAAGACCGGCGGCGTCACCGTCAGCCACCTGCGCTTTGGCGATAAGCCCATCCGCTCTCCCTATTATATCAATAAGGCCGACTTCGTGGCCTGCCACGTGCCCGCTTATATCATCAAGGCCTTCCCCATGGTCCGTGACGTGAAGCCCGGCGGCACCTTCCTCATCAACTGCCAGTGGAGTGATGAAGAGGTCAACAAGCACATGCCTGCTGTGGCGAAGCGCTATATTGCCAAGAACAACATCCAGGTCTACACCATCAACGCCATTGACCTGGCTCGCGAGATCGGCATGGGCAAGCGCACCAACACGATTCTCCAGTCCGCGTTCTTCTCTCTGGCGAAGGTTATGCCCGAGTCTGAGGCTATTCAGTATATGAAGGACGCCGCTACCCACTCCTACCTGAAGAAGGGCCAGGATGTGGTCGACATGAACCACAAGGCGATTGACGCCGGCGCTACCGCTTACCATAAGTTTGAGGTTCCCGCCGGCTGGGCCGACGCGCAGGATGCCCCCGATACCACCGCCCTGGCTGGTCGGCCCGAGGTCGTGGAGCAGGTCAAGAATATCATGAATCCCGTGGGCAAGATGGACGGCGACAGCCTCCCCGTCTCCGCCTTCGTCAAACATGTGGACGGCCAGTTCGAGCTGGGCGCCGCCGCCTATGAAAAGCGCGGCGTAGCCGTGTCTGTTCCCACCTGGATGCCCGAGAACTGCATCCAGTGCAACCAGTGCGCTTATGTCTGTCCCCATGCCACCATCCGTCCCTATGCCATGACGGAGGAGGAAGCTGCCAAGCTCCCCGCCGCCGCCAAGGTTATCGACAAAACCGGCAAGGGCAAGGGCTACAAGTTCACCATCGCCGTCAGTCCTCTGGACTGCATGGGCTGCGGCGTGTGCGTGGGCGTCTGCCCGGGCCGCAAGGGCGAGAAGGCCCTGAAGATGGTTGCTCAGGAGCAGGAGGCTGCCCAGCAGGATGTCTTCAACTACTGCGAAGCCAATGTTTCCGAGAAGAAGGACCTGCAGGACAACACCGTCCCCGGCAGCCAGTTCCACAAGCCTCTCCTCGAATTCTCCGGCTCCTGCGCGGGCTGCGCCGAGACCAGCTACGCCCGTCTCGTCACTCAGCTTTTCGGCGACCGGATGTATATCTCCAACGCCACCGGCTGCTCCTCCATCTGGGGCGGTCCCGCGGCGACTTCTCCCTATACCACCAACAAGGACGGCCACGGCCCCGCCTGGTCCAACTCCCTCTTCGAGGACAACGCTGAGCACGGTCTGGGCATGTATCTGGGACAGAAAGCCATCCGCGACAGCCTGAAGGCCAAGACCGAGGCCCTTATCGCGGTGCCCTACACCTATCAGGGCTTGAAGGACGCCGCTCAGAAGTGGCTGGATACTATGGAAGACGGCAAAGCCAACTCCGAGGCCACCAAGGAATACGTGAAGCTTCTGGAAGAGAGCGTCATGACCGTGGATGACATCGTGGCCTTCACCTCCAGCCCTGAAGCTGTCAAGGTCTTCGGCGACCAGTTGCCCCAGTTCCAGGCGCATGCCAAGGAGCTGAAAGACGGCGGCGCGAAGCACTGCGACTGCGACGCCTGCAAGCTTTGCCTGGAGATTTTGAAGGACAAGGAGTACCTCTCCAAGAAGTCCCTGTGGATCTTCGGCGGAGACGGCTGGGCCTATGACATCGGCTTCGGCGGCGTGGATCACGTTTTGGCCTCCGGAAACGATGTGAACATCTTTGTCTTTGACACCGAGGTCTATTCCAACACCGGCGGCCAGGCTTCCAAGGCCTCCAACATCGGCCAGGTGGCGCAGTTCGCCGCCGCCGGCAAGGAGATCAAGAAAAAGTCCCTTGCCGAGATCGCCATGAGCTACGGCTATATCTACGTGGCCCAGATCGCCATGGGCGCCAACCCCGCCCAGACTCTCAAGGCCATCCAGGAGGCCGAGGCTTATCCCGGCCCGTCTCTGATCATTGCCTACTCTCCCTGCGAGATGCACAGCATTAAGGGCGGTATGATGAACTGCCAGGCGGAGATGAAGAAGGCTGTGGAGTGCGGCTATTGGAACCTGTTCCGCTTCAATCCTATTGCTGAGGGCGCGAAATTCACCCTGGATTCCAAGGAGCCCGCCGGCGGGTATCAGGAGTTCCTGATGAATGAGGCCCGTTACAGCCGCCTGACCCGCGAGTTCCCCGACCGGGCCAGCGAGCTGTTCCAGCGCAATGAGAAGGCAGCTATGGACCGTTATCAGCATCTGCTCAAGCTCAAGGAGATGTACGAGTAATTTCCCTTTTGGGTAAAGAAAGGACCACGGGCGAAAGCCCGTGGTCCTTTTTCGTGTTCATTTTTCCAGCTCACACTATCCAAGGCAATGCAGAGGATTGCGGCGAAAATGGCAAACCAGATAAGAGACATAAAGTTCTCCTTATTTTATAGTCGCCACAGTTGAAAAGAAGCTTTGCTTCTTTTCAACCTATGGGCGCATATGCGCCCATAGGGGCCATGAAACGGCCCGGTGGTTCACTTCATAGTCAAAACATGGCGCATTTTATGCGCCGGCGGGCGTTGCCCGCCCTGAAAATCGTATACCGATTTTCAAGTGTTTTGACTATACCAGCATGCCCAGCGCCGTCGCGAGATTCTCCCCCTGGACTCGGGTGAGGCCCTGGGTGAAGTCTGCGTCCGCAGGGAGGAGCCCCAGGTTCCAGGCCCTGGCCACCGTCTCCTGTTCCCAGCCCTCTGCCAGAGCGGCGGGAACAGGGCCATGGCGGTCTTTGGCAGGGGATGGATCTGGGATTTCCAAAACATCTGCTGTCCGGGACAGGAATACCGCTGCTTCCCGCCAGGTGAGAGGCCGGGCGGCAAAAAAGGAACCGTCTTTGCCGCCCCCGGCAATGCCGTTTTCCTTAGCCCAGGCCAAGGCGGGGAGATACCATTCAATACCGAGGCTGTCGGCGAAGGGAAGCGCCTTTCCCATCTCCACCTCGGGACTCCCCGCCGCCTTATAGAGCTGCCCGATAAACCGCCCTCGGGTCAGGGGCGCGCCGTCGATAGGGAGGCTGGTGACGTAGGTTTTGCGGGTCAGCAGGTACTGCACAACCGTATCCACGCCGTTCAGTGTGTCCTCCAGGGTTTGGGAAAGGGGCTCGTCGGGCTCCAGGGTCTCCACGCCCCGGCCCGCCGCCGCGTCCAGCAGGGTGTTCAGGTCGATGTACTTGCTGGAGACCTGCCCCCGGACCTTGGAGTTTGGAAGGGAGAAGACATTGATGGCCCCGAAGTGGCAGACGCTTCCTCCCGTGGGCTCTCCGGCCAGCTTGCCGCCCATCTCCTGAATCTCCACGGCGTTGATGAGGGCAGAGGAGAAGGTGTTCTCCCCGATGAGGCCCACCAGCTCACAGCCGTCCTCATCGTCCATCTCCTTCCGCAGAACCTCGAACAGGGGCCAGATCACGCCGTCGGACCCGCCGCCGTTGTACCGCAGGTCCAGCAGCACCCGCCAATAGCTGCCCTCCTCCAGGTCTTTGGCCACCTGAGCGGCGAAGTCCGCCATGGACAGATTTTCGTCCTCCCGGCAGACATTGTACTGAATGTAGTAAACATCCTCGGAAAGGGGCTTGGAGAAGTAGTTGACGTTTGCTGCCGCTGTCTCCGGCGTCTTCTTAATGAGGTCGGAAATGCGCACGGCCTCCAGTTGATTCATCTCCTCCAGGCCCATGGGCTCCAGGCGGAGGGTTTTCCCGCCCTCCAGCGTGATGGTCAGGGGTTTCCCAGGCTCCACAAGGCCCAAGTATTCATAAATGTCCGCCACGTTGCACGCCTGCCGGAAGCTCCGCCGGAGGTGGACCGGGTTGTCGGAGGAGAACAGCGTCCCGAAGGCGTCGATAACCTCCCTCACCGGCCTCCCCGCCAGCTCTGTGACCTCCTGGCAGAGAAGCGCTTTATCCCCGGGGGCCGCGGCGGAGAGATACCATCTCTCGCCATAGCCCATTCCCCGCCGGATCAGGGAAAAGGGATAGGCCCGAAAGTCCGCCGCGCCGCCGATGGCGATGCTGGTGTGGGAGTCCCCCGCCAAGGCCGTCAGGCGCATCAGGTCCAGCAGGAATTCCGTGTCTGTCTCCGTTTCCAGCCGTGCCTCAATCTCCGCCTTGGCCCGCAAAAACTCGGCCTCCGGCGTGTTGGTGAAGGCGTTGGGATGGGCCTCTGTCAGAACTTTCTGGTACAGGAAGTTTAGATCCTCCCGGCGCTGGTCTGCGCTCAGGGGTTCCGCCGCCAGAGCCGGAACCGCCAGCAGCAGTGCCAGGCACAGCCCCAAGGCCCGTCCGGCCAGTTGATGCAGCGTCTTCATAATGATTGCCCTCCATTTTAGTATTTATCTATTTCAATAATACAATAATACGGCTGGGAGCTTGAAAAGTCAAGCTCTAAATGACAATACGAAGAAGGAGGGGAAAATTCTTCAAAAAGGGGACCGCCCTTTCGGGCGGTCCTAGAGACTGTTTGAAAATGCCCGGCCGGCTGATCTTTTTCTGCGGATGCTTCATTGAATCCCCCTCTTGGAATCCGCCGGAATTCCTGCAAAAAATCGCCTCGCCCAGTAAGAAATCCCTGACTGCCGGGCAATCCTGCCATTCTTTGAACAGTTCCTAAAAACCTACAGCTCCCAAGGGGGCTTTTTGCCCTGAACAGACCAGGGGTCCGGTCCGTCCCGGCGGGGATTCTCCCGGTTCTCCTGAAAGGACCAGGGCTCCAGAGCCTCACGACGGCGGGCGGCCGCCCGCTCCCGCTTGGAGGGCCGGGCCCGAAGGGCGAGTATGACGGTCAAAGCCGCCAGGCCGAAGGCTCCGATAATCACGTGCCCAAGAGTGCTGCCGGTCTGCGCCCTGCCGTAGGACACGTCCTCCCCGTCCAGACAAGACTCCAGTGTTTCAGCCAGGAGCGGAACGGTTTCCGGGTCAAAAATATCCCGAAGGCCTGCGTGCTCTATGGCTTCCCGGTATGGAAGAGAGACGGTTGTCAAATCCAGGTAAATACGCTTGGCCTGCTGAGGATGATCCAGATACAGAAACCACAGATCCAGGGAGGACAGGGCAGAGGTGGCATAGCTGATGAAGTAAAAGGGACTTTGGAAGTTGTGAGAGTTTTCTATCCAGGAGGCGTCCTCCTCTATGCCGGTATCGTAAAAATAGCCGTATTCCTCCGACAAGCTTTTGAAAAGGCGGTTGAGCTCGGAGACATCCATATCAGGGTTTTCGTATACTGCTGCCTGAAACTCATCGTAGAGACAGCCGTCTAAAATGGAGTCCAGAATATTATAAAGAACGATGCCTGCGTATACATTCCCATAACGCTCCCCGAAAATCTCAGCGGCATAAGTGGTAAACATCAGCTCCAGGGCCTGGGAGTGAATTTCTCCCACATCAATAGTGAAGTCTGACCAGAGGCTATGCTGGGTAGCGTGAAAGGTTTCGTTGAAATGGCCGAACTCGTGGACCGTATCACTGTAATCCCGATAATCCCCATAGGGACTGTTAAAGATAAACGCGCTGCCGTAAGCCGGGAGGGCCACTGTGTAACCAGTGAGCAGCTTGGCATGGTCATATTCAATGTCATAGAGCCCGTGTTCCCGCATAAAAGCGAATGTCTCGCCCATTTCCTTGTCAAAGCCCTGAATGAAAGGCTGGATGCGGTCCAGAATTTCCTCGCCGCTGGAGCGGCCGCGAACGTCCAAGGCCCGCAGGTCCTGATCCGAAAGCTCCTCCAAAAGCCTGAGCTGGAGAGGGAGGAGGTGCTTTTTTGCCGCCTCCCGGAGGGACCGGATATCTTCCGGCTCATAGTCCCGGCTGTAGAGAACCTCATAGGCGTATTCCGTGTAGCTGTCATACCCGGCGCGGGAAGCAATTTCGGTCCTCAAACGGACCAACTGGCTGTAAATTTCTCCTGCCGCTTGGGTTTGCTCCTTCTGCAGGGCTTCGCTGACAGCCGCATAGGTGCCTGCATCTAATTCGGCGGTTTCCAGGGCCTCCAATGTCCAAACCTGTCCCTCTGCCAGGGTGGGAACACCCACGGACATAATCTGATCATAGGCTTGGACCAGCAGGTCCTCTTCTTCATAAAGAGCGGAGTCCTCCGCCGTTATGCCCTCATAGTTCAGCAGGCTTCGCGCCGTGCCCTTCCCGGCGCTGTCATCTAAAATATTCTGATAGGGTGAGGCGGCCAGGAGACCCAGTACCCGGTAACACTGGTCAAAAAGCCGGGTTTGCTGGGCGGAAAGCTCCAGGTACAGCGATGCCTCTTCCGGAGCGGCTCCGCTGGCATCGTATTGAATGCTGCTGAGATTTGTTTTGGTAACGAGGGTATTCATTTCTTCCAGAATCTGCGCATAAAGGGCCTGGGCCTGACGCCGGCTCTCCTTGTCGTCTCTTTGGCGGCTGTGACGGGCGCAGATGCCTGTCAGCTCCTTCAGCGCGGCCTGAAGGGCCGTCTCGTCAAAGCCGGTGGCGGGCAGCATGCTGGGATAATCCACATCAGGGTGGGCAGAGGCCGGATACTCCCATTTTACCGCCCGCGCCGCCGGCCCTGTCAGCAGCGAGAGGGACAGCAGCAGACAAAAAATACGTTGTTTCAGCATGAAAATCCCCCTGAGAAAGAAATTTAAGCGCTGTACGCATCGCCCTGCCCCGGGCGTGAAATACCTGCCGGCGCGGTCATGCAGAAAAGCGGGCGGGCAGCGTGTTCCAATAGGAAAGGTCCTGCTGCTTTCAGGTTTCGAGTCCGCTCTCTGTCTGGCTGGCCTCCCGGCCTTGGGCAGCCAGCACGTCCGCTGCCGTCAGCTTCATCAGGTCCTCCCGGGTGACGGCTTCCAGTCCTGCCAGACGGTTTGCCTGGCAGACCAAGATCCGCTCGAAGACGTTCCGCACGCCCCGGGCGTTGCCAAAGGATTCCGGGTCTTGATTTTCTTCCCGGAGAAAGTCCTGAACCAGTCCGGCAGCTTCCTTCTCCAGGGTATAACAGCCCTTTTGACAGCGCATTTGAAAAATTTTCAGCAGCTCTTCCGGGCTGTAGTCGTCGAAATGGAGGAAGCGGTTAAAACGGGATTCCAGGCCGGGGTTGGAGTGAATGAACCGGTCCATCAGATCGTCATAACCGGCGGCGATGACGACCAAATCATCCCGGTGATCCTCCATGGCTTTCAGAATCGTATCGATGGCTTCCTGGCCAAAGTCATTGCCGGTTGAACTGTTAAGGGCATAAGCCTCGTCGATGAACAGCACGCCTCCCAGAGCCCGCTCAATGGCCTTGCCGGTCTTTAAGGCCGTCTGGCCCACATACCCGGCGACTAGGCCGCTCCGGTCCACCTCCACGAGCTGGCCCTTGGAGAGAATGCCGAGGGAGTGGTAAATACGAGCCATCAGCCTGGCAATGGTGGTTTTTCCGGTGCCGGGACTGCCGGAAAAGACCATGTGGAGAGACAGCTCTGCTGCTGGCAGGCCGTTTTTCTCCCGCAGCTGATGGACTTTCACCAGGTCGATCAAGTTTCGGACTTCCTTTTTCACGGCCGCTAAGCCAATATAGCTGTCCAGCTCTTTTTGAAGGTTCTCCAGCTTCTCCGGCGGAACTTCTTCCTCCCGCTGGATTTTGCCGGAAACCCGGGCGGCCGTCGGTGCTTTTGGCAGTTCAGCCGGTTCTGGGGACAGCGGAGTTTTTGCGCCTTTGTCCGTCGGACTCTCCTTTGGCGGCGCTGAAGGGGCGCCCCAGAAGTCCGTTCCCATCCGGCGGAGGTTGTGCTCTGTCAAAGTTTGGATAACCTCCAGCTGCTGAAGGATAATCTCGTCTTTTTTGTCCTTTTTATCCATGTCCGTCAGCCTTTCATTAAGTCGGTGTGAGATAATCCCTGAAAGAGACAGGCAGCGGCCAGTCCGGTTAATCCGCCGGTGAGCAGGGATACTGCCAGCAAAACAGGCAAATAATAGAGAGGCGCACTGCTTCCAAGAGTCAGCATGGCCGCGGCGATCTGCCCGCAGTTGTGGGCCGCGGCCCCGCCCACGGACACACCGTAAACCGACAGGACCTGCCGCCGGGAAAGAACGATCATAGCTCCCATGGCACAGAGCCCTCCCAGCAGGGAGAAGAACAGCGCATTTATATTTCCGGCGAAGAGTGCTCCAAGAAGACACCGGGACAGCAAAATCAGCAGCGCCTGTTCCGCTCCCAGGGCATAGAGGGCAAAAAGCGTCACGATATTTGCAAGGCCCAGCTTCACACCGGGAATGGGAATGGCAAGGGACAGGGGAAAGAGGTTCTCCAAATAGCTCAGCGCCAGGGCCATGGCGGTCAGCAGAGCGCAGAGAGTGAGCTGCTTTGTTGTCAGTTTCATCCTGGCCCCCTAACCTAAAACCGCATCTATGGCGTTTGGGTCTGCCGCTCCGCCCTCCAGATGGAGGATAAACCTTCCCGGCAGACAGACGATACTTTGCCCGCTCCGGGTAATGGTTCCGGTGTGGACACAGTCCCGGGTAGGACAGTCGGAGGCGAGAACCTGGGCGCCGTCCTGGTCATATTCCACCGTCAGTGTGTAATCCCCGGCCTGGTAGGTTTTTTCTCCGGCGGCGTAGCCCAGAAAGACCCGATCAACCTCAGCGCCGTCTACCGACACCACTGCCGTCAGTCCCTGGGTCTGCCCGCCCCGCCACTGGAAGACGGCGACGATAACGGCTAAAGCCGCCACGCAGAGGGCAGTCAGGAAATCCCAGAGCGTGGGCCGAAGTTTAGGAGGCTGTCTCATAGGAAACGGTTTCACAGGTATATCCGCTGTTTTCATCCAGGGTGAAGCGGTCTGCCAGACCCCCGGTGACGATAACCCGGCTGTCCTCCGTCACCAGGACTAGCTCAAAGGGACTGCCGCCGTCCTGGTGGTCGCGCCAGAAGTCCAGCGCCTTTTCTTCCCCCATGACAAAAAGAGCGGTAGAATAGGCGTCGCACATGGTTCCGTTCCAAAGGGCTTGAGAACCTGCCGGGGCTGCCACCGTGACAGAGGCGAGTCCGCTGTCCGCCGGATAACCTGTTGCCGGGTTAATAATGTGGTGGTAGCGTTTTCCGTTTTCCTCAAAATAACGTTGATAGCCCCCGGAGGTGACGGCAAAGGAATCCGTCAGCTCCAGCACACCGGCCAAGGCATTTTTATCGTCGGGCCGCGCCGGGTCCTGAATGCCGACCCGCCAGGGTGTTCCGTCAGGCCGGCTGCCCCAGACCAGAACGTTGCCCCCCAGGTTGATGTTGGCTCGCGGAACCTCGTATTCCCGAAGAATACCCACAATTTTGCCGGCGGCATAGCCCTTAACAATGGCACCCAGGTCAATGGATTGGCCAGGCCCAAGGGAGACAGCCGGGGAATCGGCGGAAGGGCCGTCGCGGTCATAAACAGCGCTGTAGTCCACCAGTTTTAAAAGCGTATCAAGTTCCTCCTGAGAGGGGACTCGAAAAGAATCCGTGGTGAACCCCCAGGCGGAGGCTACCGGGGCTACGGTGATGTCAAAAGCTCCTTTTGTTTCAGCGCTGAGGCGGGCCGCCTCCCGGAGAAGAAAGCGCAGGTCTTCACCCACCTCTACGGCTTCTCCCCCGGCAGCGTTGAGCCGGGACACATCGCTGGTCTCAATGGTCCGGGACAGACAGTCTTCCAGGTCCCGAATAATGTCCTCGGCGGCATAGGCGGCGGCAGGGGAGCGCTCACCGTAAGTAGTGATGAGCATGGCGGTATCCATGGCGATGACCTGTATGCTCTCTTGGGCCTTGTCCGGGTCCACAGGCCCTCCGCAGCCTGCAAGGAGCAGGGAAATTCCTAAAACATATGCAGTGAGACGTTTCATAGCAAACCCCTTATCTATCTGGCAGTAATTTTCTTATTGTCGGCAGACTTCAAAAGAATGAAAGTAATCCTTTTGAAATGACCAGCCGCAGGAGCGGCAGGCCTGTCGAGCCCTATAGGAAGCGAAGATGCGCTTTATATACCGGCCGGCTGCTGTGGAAGAAAGCGACTTTGCCGCCGTTCGTGTTTGCGGATTGCTTATAGTATAGCACGCTGCGAGGCGCTTCACAATGAAAAACCGCGATGGATGCGAAAAAATAAAAAACGTGACAGCAAGGCCCTTGCAAAAGGCGGAAAAGTCTGCTATACTATTAAAACATGTCGGTGGAAGTTTTTCCAGCACGGCATTTTTGAAAGAAAAAACACCTTGGAGGTCTTGATAAATGGCAAAGAACCCGAACGGAAAGCCCATGAAGCGGGAAGATTCCCTGTACGGAGCGTTTGTCTTCTTTTTTGTGGCCTGTGCGGCGGAGCTTTATTTGCTGCTGATCCGCAAATACTATATCTATGGTACGTTAAATCAGACGCTGGCTTGGTATGATTATCTGCCGGTCATCTCCGGAATTGGCGCGGCTGTGGCAGTTTTGGGCGTTGTGCTGAGTGTCTTGTGGAAGACGGACAAAAAGAAACGGATGATTGGCTGGGGGCTGACGGGCGCAGGCGTTTTTTTTGCCGCTGGCAGCATAATGATCCGCCTGTATTCCGTTACAGCCGTGACGTTTCTCAGCGTGGTGGTGCCGGCAGTGATGGTTCTCAGCATTCTTTGGGCATTCTATGAGCGGGAGTGTTCGGTGGCCTTAACAGTGCTTGGCAGTTCTCTTGTCCTTTTGTGGATGTGCCGCCGCCTGTTTGACCATTTGGTATTTGGAATGCCTGTGAAGGTTTTCTCGGTGGTTTATATTCTGCTGCTGGGCGGTCTGGCCTGGCTGGCGAAGAACCACAAGTTGGGAAAGCTGCTTCCTGCGAATGCGGATGTAATGCCCATTTATGTGGCCTGCGGGCTGTCTGCCGCAGGTGTAGCGGTTGCGCTGTTCAGCGCTGCGGCTGCGTATTACGCCATGTGGTGCCTGTGCATTTTGGTATTTGCATTGGCTGTGTATTATACGGTCAGACAGCTCTAATAAAGCCGATGAAATTCGTTATCGTTTGTAATGAAGAAACCGCCGTCCTTCAAAGGACGGCGGTTTTTAAATTCGTTAGAAGACTGCGGGGCTGTTTTTGGAGGATGAGCGGCAGGGGGTTAGAAACCTAAGCCGCCCAGGTTCAGTCCCCCGGTAATACCATCCATAGCCTGTTCCATGGCGTCTCCGGCCTGCCGGAGGGCCTCGTTAACAGCGGAGACTACCAGGTCCTGAAGCATTTCCACATCGTCGGGGTCTACCGCTTCCGGTTTGATGGAGACGGAAAGGATTTCCTTCTTTCCGTTTGCCACGGCCTGCACAGTACCGCCGCCTACGCTGGCGGTGAAGGAGCGGGCTTCCACCTCTTCCTGAGCGCTGTTCATGGCTTCCTGCATCTGGGCAATTTTCTGCTGAACCTCGGCTTGGCGCTGCGCGCCGGTGGCCTTCATGCTGCCGCTGCTGAACCCGCGGCGGGCGCTGTAACCCATAATCAATTTCTCCTTATTATTTAATTTCAATATTATCGAACTGACTGCTGAATTTCAGAAGGCTTTTCAAATTTTCCTCGGGTGAGGCTTGGGGCAGTGCTCCCGTTCGAAGAAGCAGCCGCACCGGAGTGCCGGCAATGGCCTCCGCTCCCGTGGTTAAAGCCTCCCGAACCCGGTCATTGTCCAAGCGTCCAAGCGTCAGGTCATCTGGGGCGCAGACCGTCAGCAGATCATCCTCCAGCATTCCGGAACACATTCCCAGGAAGGGACGGTACATGGGGGGCAGACGCCCTTTGCAGTTTTCCGACAGAGTCCGCCAAAAACCAGCGCCCGCCGGTCTGGCAGGAGCAGTGGGCTTCCCGGGCACGGCTTTGCCTGGGGAGGACCGGACGGTTTGCGGGCGTTCCGGTGGAAGCTCTTCCTTGGGAACGTCATAGACACGCTGGCCGGATGCTTCATCCGGCAGGGGCGGTTCTTCTGGCAGAGGAGGGACATCCCAGGGGGGAGCATCCTCTTGGGAGGAGAGGACGGCAGAAGGCGCTGCTTCCAGAGAGGGGGTAGGGAGATTATGCAGATGCTCCGCTTTTGGTGCGGCAGCCGGGAACTCTGCCCGGGCGGTCTGATAATCTTCCAGGCGGCAGATACGGGCTTCCAAGGCGGTCAGGTCGCCGGAAAGGCTCTCGTCGCACAGCCGGAGAAGACAAAGCTCTGTGTCTAAGCGGCGGTTAACACTGGCATAGAGTTCTGCGGATGCCTTTTGCAGGGTAGAGGCCAGGTACAAAAACCGGCTGGCGGGCACAGCTTTGCCCAGCCGGTCCAGGGTAGCGGCATCGAATCCTCCGGAGAGAAGGGCTACGCCGCCCTCCGGGGCGGTTTTGCGAAGCAGCAGGTCCCGGACCAGGACAGACAGCTCAGAGAGCACGGTGCCCATATCTTTGCCGCCCTTATACAGCTCGTCCAGCAGCAGGAGTGCGTTTTGGGCATCCCGGACCAGAATGAGCTCCATCAGCCTGGCAGTCTGCAAATTGCCCGCCAGTCCCAGCACATCCAGCACAGCGGCAGAGTCAATGGCTCCTCCTGCCGCGGCGCATTGATCGAGAAGACTGAGGCCATCACGCAGCGCACCGTCGGCCAGGCGGCTGAGAAGCTCTGCTCCATCCGGCCTCAGGTCGATGCCTTCCTCACGGGCAACATAGGAGAGCCTTGCGGACACATCGCCCGGCTGGATGCGGCGGAAGGAGAAGCGCTGGCATCGGGAGAGAATGGTAGCGGGAACCTTGTGGAGTTCGGTAGTGGCGAGAATGAACATCAGATGCTCCGGAGGTTCTTCCAGAATCTTCAGCAGGGCGTTAAAAGCGGCGGTAGAGAGCATGTGAACTTCGTCTACAATATAGACCCGCTTTTTGACATTGGCAGGAGAGTAAACCGCCTCATCCCGAAGGGCACGGACCTGATCCACTCCGTTATTGGAAGCAGCATCCAGCTCCAATACGTCCAGAAAACTGCCGCTGTCAATGCCGAGGCAGGAGGGACAGCGGCAGCAGGGATCACCATTTACAGGGGCTTCACAATTGACGGCTTTGGCTAAAATCTTGGCGCAGGTAGTTTTGCCGGTGCCCCGGGTGCCGGTGAATAGATAGGCATGAGAGGTTCGGTCCTCAGCGACCTGACGGCGCAGGGTTTCGGTAATGTGTTCCTGACCGATGACGTCGGCAAAGGTTTTGGGCCGCCATTTTCTGTAAAGCGCCTGATACATGTACTTCCTCCCCCGCCAAAACGTTTCCGGCAGACTGTGTCCTCCGCAGGAAGCTGCGGAGCCGGTTGCCTCGCGGCACATGAAACATCCCGCTTAATGCTGCTCGGTTCCCCGCCTGACATGATTCGCGGGCATCCATTGCGCGAGACCGGCTCCGCAGCTTCCCACGGAGGACTTGCACTGTTATTCTACTATATTTTTTTCAGAAAGGCAACAGAAAATCCATTTGTACAGAAAATTTTACAAAGCCTGAAAAAATGCTGTACAGCCGCCTGCTCCCATGCTATACTATGTATCCTAACGGATTGCCGGACCGGTTGAGCCGGACGGATGGAGCGAGGTGCTTTTTCTTATGCGCGAGGAGATGCGGACGTTTGGCTATCTCTGCCCCAAATGCGGAAAAACGGTGATGAAATCCCGTTCCGTGTTTGCCTTGGAGGCGTCCGGTACGGAAGTGGAATGCGACTGCGGAGGCTCGGCCCTGCGGGTGGAATTCGATGGGGAACGCTACCGCCTTCAGGTTCCCTGCGGTCTGTGCGGCGGGACGCATATTGCTGTTTGTCCCTCAGATCGGGTGCTGAAGGGAGCCACGGCCCTGGCTTGCACCGGACCAATGAAGCAGTTTTGCTGCTTTATCGGCCCGGAGGGAACGGTGGAGAAACAGCTGAAAGAGTTGGCCGTTCTGGCGGAGAAGGAGCGGAAACAGGGGGAGGAAGAGGCATTTTTAGACAATGTCATTATGTATGAGGTCCTTTCTGAACTAAAGGACATCGCCTCCCGGCCCGACGGTATTGTCTGCGCTTGCGGCAGCAGCCGTTACAGCATGGAGGTCCGGCGTTCCGCCGTGGATATTATCTGCCGGGACTGCGGGGCCAAACTCCGGGTCCCCGCGGCCACAGACAGGGATTTGGACGATCTCTGCTGCCACATGAAATTAACTCTGCCTGGGAAGAAATAGTTAAGAGCTCTTTGAGACATAGCGGAATGCCTGCCGGCGGGGGATTTTTTATTCAGGGAGCATGTCATATCTTTGAGGCGCCGCCAACGGCTGCCCAATGTTATGGAGACCGCTGCCATTGAGTTCCTCCGTGACTGTGCGGCGGCCGTCAGGATGCTGGCCGCCGGCAGAGCGGTATACAAATTTGCCTTTACGGCTGGGGGGTGCTTATCCTCTGATCCGGCGTTCAGGCGGCTAAGACATCCATGGACTCTCTGCTGGGCACACCGCCTTCGTCGGAATTTGCAGAGGAGGTCCGGGGGTAGGATTTGGGCCCTGCTTGAAAAATGGCAAAACGCCGTTTCGGGGCATCCTTTTCCGCCAGGACTGCGTTGATTTGGCTTGAAATCTGTCAGGATTCCTGCGGGAAATTGCCTTGCCTGGCGATTGGATAACCGTTGGCGGC